>NZ_JBEOVL010000084.1:0-12168 GCF_040295485.1 Streptomyces sp. NPDC002793
CGCCAGGAGCCGCCGGTGAGCTTGCAGCCGGCCGCGACCTCGGGGGCGTTCACGGCCTCGGAGAGGATGACCTCTCGGCGGGTGTCGCAGCCGTCCATGGCGTTCAGTCCGCGGTTCCAGTGCTTGTACAAGGTCCGCTTGTAGCCCTCCCGGTGCTCCTCAGCGACCGGGAGCCGGTCGATCGCCTCGAACAAGCCCAGCGCCTGCCGGGCCACGGGGGCGCCGTCGGGGGTCTGCGCTGGGGCGTAGGAGGTGAAGGGAAGTTCTTCCACCGGCAAGGGGCCGGTGAGGGTGTTGGCGGAGGCGGGTGTGGCGAGCAGGGGCAGGGCGGCGAGGGCGAGCGCGGGCAGGCCGCGTCGCAGCAGGGAGATCATCACGGGATGTGGTGTATCAGCCGTCCCCTGTCCGGCGGTTGAGCGCCGACGCTACGTCACCCGATCGCGAGAGCGGTTCACCTGAAGAAACGGAACATCCGATGAGCCTGACCTCGCTCCTTGTCCAGGATCTGCGGGGCGTCGTCGCGGTAGACGTGGCGGTGGTAGCGGCGGCGGATCGGCGCTCCTGCTACCAACAACACGGGTGAGGCGACGAGAAGGGCCAATGAAGACCTTCACGGCTCTGAGCTTGGCCTTTCCCAGTTCTCGTCTCATATCGCATGAGCTCAGTGCGCTGATCCTCGTGCTCGTCCGTCAGCTTGTCCGTCGGCTCTGGTGCGGTGCCTGCCCTATGGCCCTATCAGGGGCGGGTGGTGGGCTGGTGGCTCATCAAGGCCAACGAACGCGCCCTGCGGGGTGACAACTTCGGGTGAACCGGGCCCCTGGCCCGTGACTGCGGGGGTGGCCAGATGCGTTGAGCCGTCCATGCGCCGAATGATCATTTCTGTTGCCCTGACCGCCGTGCTCGTCCCCTTGGCCACGGCTCCCGCGTCGTCCGCGCCCATGGCGGCCCGTGCCTACGTCGACAAGCGGGTGCGGGCCTGTGCGGGGGAGGGATCTGGCTGCCGTCCCGGGGCCGTGGCCCACTACTGGTACAAGCGCGGCTCGACGGCCCGTGGGGTGGGCTGGGTGTACGCCTCGCGGGAGGGTGTGCGCTCCGGTACCGCCCGGTGGCACGTCAAGAAGCCCGGCGGCACGTGGAAGGCCGCCAGCGGCTGGAAGCGCGCAGCCCGGGTGGGTGGCAACTTCGTGGAGACGTCCTGGGGCCGGGACGGACACACGGGCCCCGTGTACCCGCGCGGTACCCGGATCTGCGTGCAGTTCAAAGGCCTGTCCACGAAGGCCTGCGTCACTCTCAAGTAGACCGGCAGATGTGCGCGGTCTCGCACCTCGGCGGTCTTCGAACGTCGCGGTGTGCGGAGCCTGCTGGCCACGGGGTGCGGGCGCGGCACACGCTCATAGCCGGATGTGCCGCTGCGTTCGGGTACTCCTACCTGGGGCCAAGCAGGCCGATCCGTGTCCGGGCAGAGCGGGTTGCGACTGACATACACGCGCCAGGGCATCGGCACCGGGTCAGATGGTGAAAGCGAGGTAGGTGCCGGTGGTGAGGCCGGAGAAGGTGATGAGCTGACGTGGCTTGAGGCAGGTGAACGCTGCATGCATGGCGATGCCGACTGCCACTGCGTACGGCATCGTCTGCGGGATGAGGAGCGCTGGGGGCAAGCCGATCTCCGCGGCAATAGCGGTGATCGAGGCCACGCGCCAGAAGCGGATGTCTCGCTCGGTGAGGTTGCCGGTGTGGTGGCGGACAAAGCCGGGGACGGCGTGCTGACGGCGGTGGGGCAGGCGGTCTTTGATCTGGTCGTAGACGTGGATCCACTGGGCGAGGTAGAGGCCGGTGCGGAACTGGGGCGAGCGGAGTTTCTGCCAGGCGCTGTTCCAGTAGATGTCGGTGGTGATCAGGACGAGGAGGCACTGGGCCCAGGTGTTGGCGGTGCTGGGCTGGTGCTCGATGTGAAGGCCGCGGCCGAGGTCGCCGGCCAGGAGGAGGCAGGTGCCGGTCAGCAGGGTGAAGCGCACGGCGTTGGGGCTCTTGAGGTAGAGGAGCTCCATGGCGGCGCCGGTCAGGGCCAGGACGAGGGACAGCCGGGGCATGAGTCCTGCGGCGAGGGTGACGGCGGCGGCTGTGCGGATGATCAGTGCGGGCCGGTAGCAGCGGGCCAGGATGCGGGCCCGGGCGGGGCCGAAGCGCTGTTCGGCGAGGTGGGTGCTGAGCGAGTCGGGGGTGAAGCGGTCCCATCCGCCGTGGCCGAAGGACAGGGCGAAGCGCAGGGTCAGCACGGTGGCGAAGACGATGCGGAACAGCTGGAGGCGGCCGGGGTCGGTGGGGTGCTGGAAGCCGGAGGCGATGCTGTCAAAGAACCACATGGCTGTCCCTCACCTCGATGT
Organism: Streptomyces sp. NPDC002793; assembly: GCF_040295485.1. Taxonomy (NCBI): domain Bacteria; kingdom Bacillati; phylum Actinomycetota; class Actinomycetes; order Kitasatosporales; family Streptomycetaceae; genus Streptomyces; species Streptomyces sp. NPDC002793. The sequence goes on from NZ_JBEOVL010000084.1 coordinate 2,385, forward strand.
GGTGCTCCCCTTGGGCGTTGAGCAGTCGGCCGTGGCCGTCGAGGCGTTCGTAGCGGCCGCTGCTGATCAGGTAGTTGATGATGGCCTGCAGCTGGGGTGGGCCGAGGATGAAGGAGCCCGGTGAGAGGTGGTCGTAGACGTTGACCGGCTCCGTCCGTCCGTCTGTTGTGGTGCCGGTGAGCTTGATGACGGTGAAGGTGGCCCGGCAGAACATTTTCCAGCGGAACCAGCGTCCGGGCAGGCGGGTGAAGCCGGTGATCATCCATGCGGCAAGGGCGAGAGTGAGGGCGATCTGGGCAGCGGGCAGCACGAACTGGGGCATGGGTGCCAACCTCCGGGCGGGAGGGTGAAGGGTGGTGTGGCCGCCCCGGTGAAACCGGGTGGCCCGGGGGTCAGTGCTCGGGCTTGGGGGGCCGCTGCATCAGCGCGGCCGTGGCCTGATCGAGGCCGATCTTGTCGTGGAGCAGGTCCGACATCACTTCGGTGATGGGCATTTCGACGTCGTGTGCGCGGGCCAGTGCGAGGATCGCCTCTGCGCTCTTGACGCCCTCGGTGGTGGTGCGGGTGGCGGCGGTTGCCTGCTCGACGCTCATGCCTTGGCCGAGGTGGGTGCCGAAGGTGCGGTTGCGGGAGAGCGGGGAGGAGCAGGTGGCGACGAGGTCGCCGAGGCCGGCCAGGCCGGCGAGGGTTGCCGGATGGGCGCCCATGGCGGTGGCGAGGCGGGTGGTTTCGGCGAGGCCGCGGGTGATGAGCATGGCGGAGGCGTTGTCGCCAAGGCCCATGCCTGAGGCGATGCCGACGGCGAGGGCGATGACGTTCTTCACGGCGCCGCCGAGCTCGCAGCCGGTCACGTCCGTGCTGGTGTAGGGCCGGAAGTACGGGGTGTGGCAGGCCTGCTGAACCCGGCGTGCGGTGTCTTCGTCGCGGCATGCGACCGTCGCGGCGGCGGGCTGCCCTGCCATGATCTCCCGGGCCAGGTTCGGACCCGACAGCACTGCCATGCGGTCCTCGCTTATGCCGGTCACTTCGATGATGACCTGGCTGGCGCGCAGGCCGCTGCCCAGTTCGATGCCCTTCATCAGCGACACGATCACCGTGTCCGGTCCGATGAGCGGTGCCCACGCGGCGAGGCTGGTGCGCAGCGACTGTGCGGGGATGGAGAGCACGAGGTAGTTCGCGCCGTCCAGCGCGGTGGCCGGGTCGGTGGTGGCCGTGAGGGTGGCGGGCAGTTCGATGTCGGGGAAGTAGCCGGGGTTGCGGTGTGTGGTGTTGATGCCGTCGGCGATCTCGCTACGGCGGGCGTGGACGGTGACGTCGGTGCCGGCGTCGGCCATGATTTTGGCGACGGCGGTGCCCCAGGACCCTGCTGAGAACACGGCCGCACGGCTTCGGGGCTGGCTCACTGCGGGGTCCTCTCGTCGGGCGTGTGCCCGCCGCCGTGGCGGTCGGGCGTGGCCATCCTATCGGCGATACGGGCCTGATCAGGGGCGGTCGCGGGGCGGTAAAGGGTCAGCAGGACGGCCCGTCGGCAGGGCAATGCGGGCAGCATCTGTTCGGCCTCCGCCAGCATGCTCTGCGCCGGTGCGTCACCCAGCTCGCGGCGCAGCTCGTCGGCGTGCCTGATCCAGAGGCGGTAGAGGCGCTCCCACATAGCGGGCTCATCGGGGCGTTCGTCCACGTGTTCCACGATGAGCCCGGCTGCTGCAGCCTGCTCGGCCCATGCGGGGGTGGCGTCTCGGCGCAGGGAGCGGGTCGTCACGAGCCGGCCGCCCGGGGCCAGGACGCGGCCGAGCTCGGCTACCGCCTGGTCGCGGTCGGCCGCGCGGCCGAGAGCGTCGATGCAGACGATGCCATGGGCGGCGGAGTCGGGCAGGGAGGTGTTCTGCAGGTCGGCGACGCGGAAGGTGGCGCGGGCGGTGTCGTTGCCGAGGAAGTGGGGGCGGCGGGCGGTGGCCTGGTTGACAGCGACCGGTGAGAGGTCGAAGCCGTCCAGGCGCAGGGCCAGGGCGCGGGCGAGCCAGAGGCCGATGCCGCCGGTTCCGCAGCCGGCATCGACGAGGAGCTGTCCCGGTCGCATGCTCAGTCGGCTGGTGATGAGTGCCAGCAGGGGCCAGTCGCAGGAGCTCGAAGCGCCGATCTCCGCCGGGTAGTCGGCGCCCATCGCCGCGGCGTACATCCGGGCGACGAGGTCGGTGCGGGCACGGGCGGTGTGGAAGGCGTCGTACTGTGCGGGATTCGGCGGCGCGGGTGCGGGTGTCTGGGGTGGGGTGGTGTTCATCGGGGCATCGATCTCCGGATCCGCGAGTGGGTGCCGGGGCAGAGGACCTGCACGGCGTGGACCGGTGCGGTGGGGGCGGACAACTGAAGGGCCACGGGTTCGTGTCCGGTGACATCGGTGACTCTGCGGACCACGTCGGCTCGGCGCTCGGCGAAGGTCGGGGCGGGTGGGGCGAGTCGGGATGTCGCCTGCGTCCAGGGCATGAGGCCGGTGGCCTGCGGTGGATGGAACGGGGTGTCGAAGCTGGCGATGTCGCTGGGGAGGTCGTCGCGCGTGCCGGCGATGGCCGTCAGCCGCGACTGTGCGGCTTCTGTCAGCGCTCGGGTCAGGGCGATCGTGGGACTGCTGTGGCAGCCGCCGCCGGCGAAGACGACCGGGTAGTCCTCCGACCAGAGGTAGGCCACGCACACCGGCAGCCCGTACGGACCGTCCACCAACGCCATCTCGAACATCATGCCCGCGGCCGCCAGCCGGTCGACCACCTCCTGGCTGTGCGGGTCGTCGACGGTTGCGGGGTCGATGAGGGTGCGGTTCCTGCCGCCGTTGAGACCGTCCCCGTAGAGCACGTCGCGTTCCACGACCTCGTACAGCCCGTGCAGCAGGGCTTCGTCCCTGGTGTTCCCGCACGCGAGGCCGGTGCTGGTCGCGCGGATCAGATCCGGGTTCCACTCGGGTCGCTGAGCGCGGCGGCGGACGACGTCGACCGGCACGAGGACCTCGTCCCCGCTGTCCAGGCCGGTGCCCGGCGTCCAGTCCCACACCATCCTGGCCAGCGTGTAGTCGGGGTGGGGAACGGTCAGTGGCATGGCGGTCAGCGGGCAGTTGGGGGCCACCTCTGTTGCCGGTCCGCGGGCCGCGATGTGGAGTGGCTGCTCGGTGTGCCACAGCTCGATCCCCTCCATGACCGCGGAGAGTTTCGCGAGCAGGCTGGTGGCCCCCTTTCCCTGGGACGCGCTCAGGGTGTGGGAGGCGGGTCGGATCGCCGTCCAGACCGGGAGCCCGATGCAGTCCAGGCCGGTCAGGTCAGCGACGCGGGTGATGCCGTAGTGCGTCAGGTGCCCGGCCACCGCCTCCCAGGTCTGCTCGGCGCTCCGGGCACGCACCGTGCCCGGCAGGACAACCACGTCATCAGTGCGCATCAGCCGTCTCCCTCTTCGCGGTCGACTCGTTCATCTCGTCCAGGAGGCCGGGTACGAGGGGCTTGGCGGCCGCGACGGCGTGTGCCCCGGAGACCAGCCCGCGGGCGGAGGCCTCCGCGTCGAAGTACTGCTCGGGGCACTTCCACACCCGCAGCAGGAGCTGCCGGGTGAGTGCGTCGCGTACCGCTGCCGTGGAGAACCCGGGCTGTGTGCGGCGTGCCTGTTCGAGGACGGCGGCGTACTGGGCGACGGCTTGTCGGTCCTGTGGGGTCTCGCCGGCAAGCAGCAGGGCCGCAGTCTGCTTGTCCCGGAGGTCGATGGTGGGGTGGAACACGCGGTCGGCAGGCAGGGTGTTCCCGGCCGCCTGGGCCAGCCGCACCGTCAGCGGCAGGCCCGGGCCGTGAGCGGGGTGCAAGGAGCGGTGTTCGAGGTAGGCCGCCCACGTTTCCCGGAAGGCCGGATCGAAGACCTGCTGGTAGACCAAGCGGTCCTCGGTGGACAGGTGCAGTCCGTCGACCCTCTCGTGCGCCCAGGCGTTGGACCAGCGCCGGTAGTACGTGGTGTCCCACATACCCCGTGCCGGCCGGGCACCGACCGGGAGCGGCCTGCCGGAGAGAGCGGTCTGTACGGCGGCCAAGGCGTCAGCGCGCTTGACGTCACCGAAGTGCGGGTCCCGCTGGAGTTGTTCGGTCAGCCAGCGGGCGAACGGGCTCTCGCCCTGCCAGCGGCAGACGGCCCGGACCGCGGCTGTGGTGCGCTGGGGGTAGTAGACCGCGCGCAGCGCCTCAAGCAGTTCGTGGGCCCGGGCGCGGTCGAGGATGCCGGCCTCCTGAGCCAGCCGGAGCACGCTGCGGAGGTTGACCAGCGGCCAGGTCAAGGCGTCCCATTGCCCGTCGGGAGCTTGGCCGACGGCTACTTCGTCGTCGGCGGTGATGTCGCCGCGGTAGTAGGCGGCGTAGACGGTGCCGACGCCGAGCATTCCGTACGGTGCGAGTTCGGCGGCCCGCAGCGCGCCGATACTGGCCGCGCCGATGACGTGCACACCCCGGCCCATCGCGGCGAGGATTTCCTTATGCCGGAGGGCCGGGGCCTGGTGGTACACCCCGTCGATGAGCACGGCGGTGTCGCCGTCGCGGATCGTGGCGTGGAACAGGTCCCCGTGCCGTGCCGGGGGCCAGAGCCGGATGCCGGGTGCGGCCAGCTGCGGTTCGGACCGTGACAGCGTCGGCCCGACGAATACGTGGATCATTGCGGTCTCCAGACGGCCGGTGCGAGAAACGCCCGCCCCTCCCCCGCGGCCCAGGTGGGCACGAGGAGAGGGGCGGGCATCCCCGGGGGATCAGGACGCGGAAGCGAGGGAGGGCTACTCCTCGTCCTCCACGTCGACAGCGACCACCACGGGTCCGGTGAGCTCGGTGGTCTCGTCGGTCGACGCCGGGATGCTGGCGGCGGCAGTAGCGGACTTGGGCTCCATGGAATACCTCCTGCGGAAAGGGGGTTCAGCGGCCGGTCGGCGCGCTGTTGGCAGTCGCCAGTGAAGCGGGAACCGGACCTGTGGATAAGCCCGCCGTGGGGACCCGTCATGGGGGTAGCGTCTGGGCTGACGCTGCGGGCGAAGGGGGACTCGTGGACGACTTACGTCCGTCACCAGCGCAGATTCCAGACTGCTTGCTGAACGACCCGGTGTTCGCCCATGCCGCCCGGGCCCGTGACTTCACTACCGTCTTCTCCATGGCCCGCGAGCACGGGGTCAGCTTCTACCGGATCGGTGAAGCCGCCGGCATGAAGGCCGAGCGGGTCGCCAAGGTCGCCCGGGGCAAGGCGACGGTGACCACGCTGGACGCGACCGAGCGCATCGCGGACGCACTTCGGATTCCCGGTGCCTTTCTGGGGCTCGCTGCGCGACCCTGGGAACACAGCTCCCCGAGACCGCACCCGGAGGCCGACGATGGAGATGACCCGATGAACCGCCGCCAGGTCCTGCGCGGCGCCCTCGCATCTGGCCTCACGACCACCGCCCTCACCTCGTTGACCGAGACCCGCCAGTCACTGGACCTCGCTCTGGCCGCTGATACGGCCCCGGCTGATCTGTCCGACCTTGAGGCTGCTGCCGAGGCCTACGGATACGGGTACCACGGGCAGGCCCCGACCCGGTTCCTCGCCGACCTCGTCAGCGACTTCGCCGAGCTCCGGCCCCATCTCGACAGCCCCCAGCCGGTCGCCGCCCGCATCCGGGTTTGCAGCACGGCCGGGCAGATGGCGGGGATGATCGCGATCGTCCTGCACGACCTCGGCACCCGCAAAGAGGCCAGGAAGTGGTTCGCGACGGCCTCGAGGGCCGCCCAGGAATCCGGCGACCGCCAGCTGCACGCCTGGGTCCTGGCCCGCGAGGCGATGGTGCCGATCAACTACGGCGCCCCGCAAGCTGCGGCGCTGCTGGCCGAGCAGGCACGGCAGGCCGCCGGAAGCCGGCCGACGGCAGCCGCGACCCTGGCAGCCGCGGTCGCAGCCCGCGCCTACGCCCTCTCCGGCCAGCCAGACCAAGCCCGCGAGGCGCTCACGGCCGCCGACGCCCTCATGGAACGCCTCGATGCCGGTGCCCGCGCCGACACATGGCTCACCCACAGCGAGCAGAAGCACCACGTCCATCTGTCCCACGCACTCACCGCGCTCGGCGACACCCGGCGTGCCCGCGAAAGCCAGCAGAGGGCACTGGAGCTATCCGCGCCAACCAGCACCATGACCCGCTCGCTACTCACCATCGACGCTGCCACATGTACTCACCGGGACGGTGACACTGAGGAGGCCTGCCGCCGGATTGTCTCAGTGCTGACAGCTCTTCCTGATGCCTTCCGCGGTGGACTCGTGCACCACCGCGCAATGGACCTCTACCACTCGATCCCCGTCCGGCATCACGACGAGCGCGCCGTGCGCGCGCTGCGGGATGTCCTGGCCGCCTGATCCGTTCCCGTGACCGCTTGCGCAGCTGGTCGTTACCCGGGCATAGGTGCGCGGCTACCCCCGTGGTCGGCAGGACCTTCCCGAATGCCCGCATCGGATAGGTGCGGGCATTCGACGTATCGGGCACTCGGGGAACCCTCGGCGTCACCGAGATTCTACGAATCCTGCCCGAACACTGAGGGCTGGACTGATTGGCCAGCACCGCCTGCGGCTGATGACGAACCGCCGGCCGGTGAGCAAGCCGGAATGCCCCTGCGTCCATCCAGGCCGGGACGCGCTCACTCGGACATGAACGACGCGCAATGGCCGGCGAATGCTTCGTTCTCTGCGGCGTCGGAAGTACGGGTGTACGTACACACCAGACACTGCCTGTACCCGACAAGGTCACCGATCACGACGAGGCCTTCGACAACGAATGCCTCCTATCCGCAGACAGGACAGCTGTCAAGGTCGTGGCCGTCCGGGTTACGCTTCGGGTGATAGGCGTTGGGATTCTCGACGTGCTCCGCTCGTCGCGCGGCCTCGTCGTCACCAATCCGTTCGAGGTACTCGGCGGCCCTGCTCCTGGAGGCTGCGTCTTCTCGCACAACGGCCCACCAGAGCCGGTCCTGCTGCTCCTCCCCCATCACCCCCAGACTCTCCTGACCGTCGAGCGCCAGCAGGGCGCCAATATGCCGCAGCCGCAGGCCCCCCTCTCCTCGGCCGTGCCGGGCTGGCTTTGTCCACGAGTACGGGTTCTGGTCCAACTTCTGTGGTGTGACTACTCCCTGTGACCGTGGGCCTTGCTGGTCGGTCCCGCGAGATGTGACCGAGCACCGTGCCTGGCCCCGGTGGACAACGTCGATGCACAAACGGGGCCGAGGCTGGGCGCTCAAGGCGAGGAGGCCCAGGGGTCGTCCGACGGTTCGGGCTCTTCGGGGTGGAGCATGCAGCGAATACAGCGCCAGAGTCCCGGTTCACCGGATCCGGTGGCGGCGTTCATCCACGGCAGGGCGTCCATGGCATGCGCGCGTTCGTCTGTGGCGAAAGTGTTGATGGTCTGGTGAAGGTCCTCGGGGGCGGGTTCGTCCGTGAGGCAGAGCCAGCCGATCGCCGCAGCTAGGCGGACTTCAGGGGCCTCTGTCCAGTCTCGCCACCGCTCACGGAGCCACCAGACGGTCGGCGGATGTGCGTGGGCCCGGGTGATCTCCGCGGCGGCGAGGAGCAGGGCGGCACGGACTATGGCGTCATGCTCCATGGCGAACCTGGTGGCGAGGGCGGTTCGGACCGTGTGGTCGGGGTCGGCGGCGGTGGCCAGAGCGTAGGCGGCGTCGATGCGGATGGTGGGGTCGGAGTCGTTGAGAAGGGGCAGGAGCACGGGTGCTTCGGCGGTGATCGCGGCGCGGGCGGCGGCCACCGACCAGCCTGCCGGGTAGCCGGTCACCTCGACGCCGTAGTCGTCGTAGTCGTCGGGGGCGTGACGCCGAGGATCGGTGCGGTGGAGCAGGAGTTCATCGCGGGAGGCGACGCCGAAGTGCTGGGCGCGGGCCGGGCTGGAGAGTACGCCGAGGGTGGCGGCACGGTGTGGGTGGCGGGCATCGGTGGCGATGGGGGTCAGGAACGGTACGGCGAGGGCGACGGCGGCCCGGCTGTCGTTGGCACACAGGCCCCCCAGCACGTCCGTCGCGTGGCTTGCGGGGTCCTCGCCGGTGTGCAGCAGGTGAACAGCCTTCCGGGCATCGTTCCCGTGAGGGAAGTTCCCCCACGGAACGGCGTCGAGAAGCAACCCGCTGTGGGCCCCGGACTGGATGCCGGCCACCACCGCCCGCACATCGAACGCGCCTCCCGCGAACGAGGCCAGATCCGCTCCGTCCGCCAGCGCCCGGCACATCTCGAACGCCGGATCGGTCCGCCAATCCCTCACACCACACCCCCGCCATCGAATCCCCAGAGTCTCGATCATGCCCTGCCCGTCTGCCCCCGCCGGTCAGCTACCGGACATCCAGGGGCACATCCCGACGCACCACAAAGCGCCGAGAACCCGGAAGGCATCCTTCGCAGGGCGAAATGCGGTCGGGCCAACCGGAATGCTCAGGAGCCACCCATCGCGTTCAGTCACACGAGATCGTCTGGAAACTGCCGGTGCCGACCGCGTTCGGCCTGATGGTTCTGGGCTGTGCGCGAGGTACTGCTCCGGCTGGAAGAGCTGCTCTTCCTGGCGGATCCGGGGATCAAGGTGGAGTCGATGCAGGACGATGGCGAGGTGATCCGAATCGGTGTCAGATGCCGGACGACCGGGGCTCGGTGCCCAGGTTGCGGAAGCTGGTCGGGGCAGGTGCACGGCTCCTACCTGCGGTTTCCCGCTGACCTCCCCATGTCGGGACGGCGGGTGGTGCTGCAGCTTCGTGTCCGGCGCTTCACGTGCCAAGACGTCCCCTGCCAGCGGCGGACGTTCGTCGAGCAGGTTGCGGGCCTGACCCGTCGGTACAGCCAGCGAACCGAACGAATGCGGTCGGCGCTATCCGAGGTCGGCCTCGCCCTGGCCGGTCGCGCCGGTGCCCGGCTGGCCGACGTCTTCGGAGCGAGGGTCAGCCGGAACACGCTCCTGCGGTTGGTCAACGCTCTACCGGAACCCCAGCCACAGGTCCCGCGTGTGGTCGGCGTCGACGAATACGCGATGCGCAAGGGCCGTATCTACGGGACCGTGCTGGTCGACGTCGAGACCCGCAGACCGGTGGACCTCCTGCCGGATCGCGAGGCAGGCACTGTCGCGGCCTGGCTGGCTAAGCACCCGAGCATCGAGGTCGTCTGCCGCGACCGCGCCCCGTTCTTCGCCGAGGGCGCCAGCATCGGCGCGCCTACCGCGGTACAGGTCGCCGACCGATTCCACCTCTGGCGCAACCTCGGCGAAGCGGCCGAGCGGTGCGTCTCCGGCCACCGCGCATGCCTCCGTGCGACCTTCGCCGAGTCGGCGCCGGAGAAGACTCCGGCTCCGGAACAGGCCGAGAGCGGGTCGCCATGGCCCACCGGGCACCGATTCGCCGACCGCACCCGCGCCAAGCACGCCACCGTCCACGCGCTGCTGGCCGCCGGCCACAGCCGACGCTCGATCCAACGACAGCTCGGAATGACCTACCGCACCGTCCAACGGCTGGCCGACGCCGCCAGGCCGGAAGACCTGTTCCACGGGCAGTGGCAGAACCGCAGGACAAAGCTCGACGACTTCAAGCCCTTCCTGCACGAGCGGTGGTCCGAGGGCTGCACGAACGCCTGGACCCTCTGGGAAGAGATCAAAAGGCACGGCTACACCGGCGGCTACGGCGGCGTCCGCGCCTACCTCCAGCCGTTCCGCGCATCCCCGACCGCACCTGCGGCCCGTCCGCCGTCCCCACGCACGGTCACCGGCTGGATCCTGACTCACCCCGAC
>NZ_JBEOVL010000085.1:0-12044 GCF_040295485.1 Streptomyces sp. NPDC002793
AGGCCGCCTGGTTGGTGATGGCGCGCTGGCCGCAGAGCAGGAACACGGGCCGGGCGTCCTGGCCGCCGGCCAGTCGGGCGAGCAGTACGTACTCGGAGGTCCCCGGCTCCAGCCGGTAGCGCTCCGAGCCCACCTGGAAGGCCGCCCGGTCGGGGCCGGGCTCGGGCCCGGTGTTGATCTTCACCCCGGGCAGCATCGACTGCAGGTGCGCGGCCATGCGCCGGTTCGAGCCCGGCCCTCCGACACAGAATTCGGTACGTTCGCCGAAGCCCTGCTGAGCCGTGTCGTGGGACACGATCTGCGCGTGCGCGCCGCAGTCCTTGATGAGCGCCGAGAGTTCGAGCAGGGCGAAGACGTCGAGGCGGTGGACCGCGCCGTCCCCGGCCGGGTCGCGGTTGACGACGAGCAGACACTCGGAATTCCCGGGCATTCCGAAGAAGGCCTGCTTCCGGCGGAGTTTGCGCCGCCAGAGGTGTGTACGGGCGAGCCAGCCGCATGCGGCGCTGATCCCGGCGGCGATCAGACCGAGCACGATGTTGCGTACGTCGTCATTCATGAGCGGGCATGTTAGCGGTCCGTTCGCGCGTGTGACCGAGGCGGTCCTGACGATACGGGCGGTGCGGCGTTACCCTGCGCGGACGATCCTTCACAGGAGGTACGGATGCGTCGTTCCGTCGGCCGGAATATGTCGTTCCCACTCGTGATCGCCGTCATCGGCTCACTCGGTGCTGCGGCCCCCGCTGCTTCGGCACCACCGGTGCCACCGCCCAAGTCGCCCGTGGCGGTGGGGTACGGGGGCGCCGTTTCCAGCGTCGACCCGGACGCCTCGGCGGCCGGTGTCGAGGTGCTCCGGAAGGGAGGCAACGCCGTCGACGCGGCTGTCGCCACCGCTGCCGCGCTGGGCGTCACCGAGCCCTACTCGGCGGGTATCGGGGGCGGCGGGTACTTCGTCCACTACGACGCCAGGACGGGGCGCGTGCAGACCGTCGACGGGCGGGAGACCGCGCCCCGCAGCGCGGACTCCTCGCTCTTCCTGGAGAACGGGAAGCCGATCCCCTTCGACGACGCGGTCACCAGCGGGCTGGGGGTCGGTACCCCTGGGACGCCCGCCACCTGGGAGAAGGTGCTCGACGCCTGGGGCAGCAAGCCGCTGGGGCAGTTGCTCGGACCGGCCGAGCGGCTGGCCCGGGACGGCTTCGTCGTGGACGAGACCTTCCGCTCCCAGACCGCGGCCAACCAGGCACGCTTCGCCGACTTCCCGGCTTCCGCCGAACTCTTCCTGCCCGGCGGCCAGCTGCCGGTCGCCGGATCGGTGTTCAAGAACCCCGACCTCGCCCGTACGTACAGGACGCTCGCCCGTGAGGGCGTCGGAGAGCTCTACCGGGGCGAACTGGCGCGGGACATCGTGTCGACGGTGCGGAACCCGCCGGTGGACCCGGCGGCGACGCGTGTGGTGCGTCCGGGAGATCTGACGACCGGCGACCTGAAGGCGTACCGCGCCCTGCGCCAGGCCCCGACGAAGACCGCCTACCGCGGCCTCGACGTCTACGGCATCGCGCCGTCCTCGTCGGGCGGGACCAGTGTGGCCGAGGCCCTCAACATCCTCGAGTCCACCGACCTTTCGAAGGCGAGCGAGAAGCAGTACCTGCACCGCCTCATCGAGGCGAGCCGGATCGCCTTCGCCGACCGGGGCCGCTGGGTCGGCGACCCGGCGTTCGAAAACGTGCCGACGCGTGAACTGGTGAGCCAGCGCTTCGCCGACTCACGCGAGTGCCTCATCAAGGACGACGCGGTCCTCACCAGCCCGCTCGCACCGGGCGATCCGCGCGACCCGGCCCGCTGCGCCACCGGGGGCAAGGCCGCTCCGACGACGTACGAGGGTGAGAACACGACGCATCTCACCACCGCCGACAAGTGGGGCAACGTCGTCGCCTACACGCTGACGATCGAGTCGACGGGTGGCAGCGGCATCACCGTGCCGGGGCGGGGCTTCCTGCTCAACAACGAACTGACCGACTTCTCGTTCGCACCGGCGAACCCCGCGGTCCACGACCCGAACCTGCCCGGCCCGTCCAAGCGTCCGCGCTCCTCGATCTCGCCGACCATCGTGCTGGAGCACGGAGAGCCCGTCGTGGCCCTGGGGTCGCCGGGCGGTGCCACGATCATCACCACCGTCCTGCAGTCGCTGACCGGCCACCTCGACCGGGGGCTGCCGCTGGTGGACGCGATCGCGGCGCCGCGCGCCAGCCAGCGCAACTCGGCCACGACCGAGATCGAGCCGGGGCTGTGGGAGAGCCCGGTGCGCGCGGAGCTCGAAGCACTCGGTCACGTGTTCAAGGCGAATCCGGAGATCGGGGCCGCCACGGGGATCCAGCGCCTCCCCGGTGGACGTTGGCTCGCGGCCGCCGAAAAGGTGCGGCGGGGTGGTGGTTCGGCCATGGTGGTGCATCCCAGCGGCCGTCCCTGACCGATCGGCAGCAGCAGGTGGCCTCGGGGCCGGTGGGACGCGCTCGGCAGCGCGCCCTGCCGGCCCCGTGGCCATGACGCGGACGGGACGCCCCGGCCGCGCGGCAAGGAAGAGCCCCTGGGGTTCTTCGCGTCCAGTGAAAGGCCATCCCCACGGTGCGTACACGCATGCTCGCCCTCTCCGCCGTCTGCGGCGCCGCTCTGCTCGCTCCCACCGCCTTCCCCGCCACGGCGGACGGCGCCGACGGGGGGACCGGGGCGGACCCGGTGAGCGCCGCCGAGCTGCTGGCCCGGGTGAAGAGCTGCACCCGGATCTCCGACGGAAAGTACCGGACGGACCAAGGCGGCCCCGCGAAGGTGCCGGTGTGCGGGACGGAGGGGGCCGTGTTCTGGCAGGCGGACATGGACATCGACTGCGACGGCCGGATCACCAAGGCCTGTAACAGCGGGACCGACCCCTCCTTCCTTCCGGAGACGGCGTTCCGGACGTCGGCGGGCAAGCCGCTGGACTCGGCCCGGCTGCCGTACGTCGTGGTGCCGGGCCCCGGGCCGCTCTGGAATCACAGGAAGGCGGGGATCCGCGGTGGCGGTGTCGCCGCCGTCATCCACCGCGGCAAGGTGCGGTACGCCGTCGTCGGCGACACCGGGCCCGCCGGGATCATCGGGGAGGCTTCGTACGCCATGGCCGAGTTCCTCGGTATCGACCCGGATCCGAAGACCGGCGGAGCCGCGTCCGGTGTCACCTACATCCTGTTCAGGAACTCCCGGGTGTCGCCGATCGAGGACCACGCGGCCGCCGTTGCCGCCGGCCGGTCGCTGGCCCGTGAGTTCGCCGACGGCGACCGATGACCGGGACCGTCCGGATGCCCGCGTCAGGGGGGCGAGCTGCCGTCCGTCGCGCGGGCCGCGTAGGGTCGCGCCCGTGACTCTCCAGGACTTCGCCCGCAGTGAGTACGTCAGTCTGACCACGTACCGGAAGGACGGCACGCCCGTCGCCACGCCCGTCTGGGCCGCTGCGGACGGTGGTGTTCTGTACGTCTGGACCCGGTCCGACTCGTGGAAGGTCAAGCGGCTGCGCAACGACAGCCGGGTCCTCGTCACCGTCTGCGACGCCCGCGGCCGGATCGCCGAGGGGGCGCCGAGCGCCGAGGGGACGGCCCGGCTGCTGGACCGCGACGGGACCGCGGTGGTGCGCAAGGTGCTCGCCCGCAAATACACCTGGAAGTTCTGGCTCGTGGATCGGCCCGCCATGATCGCGCGGCTCGGCAAGCGCCCCCACACGGGGATCGCTGTCACCTTCTGACCGGGGCGCACCGGCCCCGGCCGCGCTCCGGCCGCACCATGCCGGAAAAGAGCGCGTAGTCCCCCCGTAACACCCCTGCGGTCGAATGCCCGCGGACTGGAGTGCTCCAGTCCCGGGCGACCGATGAGGGCAGCGATGACGGTGCATCAGCAAGCGGCGGAAGTAAGGGCGTTCGCGCAGTACCTACGGAATCTGGCTGCCCTGCTGGATCCTGGACAGGGCTGGTACGGAGTCTTCCGCGCACGCGATCCCGAGGGCATGCGGGCCTGTTTCGACGGCTCGGAGGTCCCGCCCTGGGATGTGGTCGAGTCGCTGCTCCAGGACCTCGCCGCAGTGCGCGGCACCGAGTTCGCCGCGCGGGAATCCGTCCGGGCCGCCGAGCTGTGCGCCGCGTCGGCGGCCGCGCACGACAGACGCCCTGGCGGCCGGCAGGCACTCGCCGACCGGCTGGGCGTGATGCTCCAGGAGCAGTCGTACGCGGCCCGCCGGTTGAGCGCCGCCGGGGCCGACGAGGAGACGGGGACGGCGGCCGCCTGGGCGCGGGACGACCACGCCCGGGCGACGGCGCGCTGCGCGGAGCTGCGTGACCGGCTGGCGGCGGTGGAGCGGACCGTGCCGGGCCCCCGCCGGCCGGACACACCCGGGGCGCCCGCCGGGCCTGCCCCTGGGAAGAAGCGTGGGAAGCCGCGCGGGGCGCGCTTCGCGGGGCTGGAGACCGGGGGCGACACGGAAGCCGGTCCGCTCCCGTCAGGGGTGCCCGTGCTGCCGGCCCCCTCGTCGGCCGTGCCACGCGGGGCCCGCTTCGGCGGCGCCCCGGCCGGGGCGGGCGCCGCCCTGGGCGCTCCGCAGGCCACCACGATCCCCGACCTCACCGCGCGCCGCGCGGCCGACGACGCCGTCCGGCTGCTCTTACGGCTGCGCGCGGAGGGCCGCAGCGGTGAGGCGCACGCCGTGCTCTGCGAGGCGGCCGTGTGGCCTGCCGGACACCTGCCGGTGCTGGCCGTCGCGCTGCACGAGGCGGGCCTGGGGCCCGACTGGGCGACCCTGCTGTGGGAGGTGTCCTCGCTGCCACCCGCCGGACTCGCCGCTGCCGCGGGCGCCCTGGCCGCCGCGGGCCGCGATGAGGACTGCGGGCAGTTGCTCCGGCAGGGCGTGGCCCGGCCCGCCGGTGAGATCGCGGATGCCGTCCTGGCCCTCGACCGGGCGGGCCTGGAGCCGGAGGCGAGGGCGCTGCTGGGCGCGTTCGTCCGGGTACGGACTCCGCAGGACGCGGCGCGCATCGCCGAGGGCGGGCCGCGCCACCTCGTCCCCCGGCTGCTCGCCGCGGCACGCGACGTCTCGGCGGCGCGGGAGTGGGACCTGGTGCATGCGCTGCGGGTGGCGGGGATCGCCGTGCCGTAGGGCTTCGCGTGGCCCCAGGGACTCGCCCCGACGCCAGCGCTCATGGGGTTGGGGAGATAAATCACATTTCACCCCTTATCGTCGGTCAAGGCATACCCACACAAGTGGTAGATGCTCCCCCCCAGTGATGTGGAGGCACCCATGCTTACCCAGCAGATCACTCTCACCGCGACGCCGACCCAGACCGCCACGCTGGGCGCACTGATGACGGAGCCCGAGGCCACCGTCAGTGACGCCCCGCTCTACACCCCCGAGGCCGCGGGTCTGCTGCTCGCGCTGCTGCTCCTGTCCCCCAAGGAGCCGAAGGAGTCCCGGGGCAAGTGAGCTCCCACTCCGCATTCGCCGCGGCGGCCGACGCCCTGGCGGCCAGTGTCCTCGGTGCCCTCAGCGGCACCGGGGACGCTGTGCAGCTGGCCCGGTACGTCGATGACGCCCCCGACACCCTCGCGGCCCTGGCGGCCGTCCGGGTGCTCGGGGCCGACGTCTTCAGCCCCCATCTCCTGCTGGAGCAGCCGCTCCGGACACAGGACGTCGCGGTCGTGGCCAAGGCCTTCGACGCCTTCCCCGCGAACGACCCCTCGGAGGAGGCGACGGTCGCCAGGCGCGACCACGCCACCGCCGTCCTGCTCGCCCGGCTCTCCGGGGACGACACCCTGCGCACACTCGCGCCCGCGCCCGCGGACGGTGCCGAGCTCGCGGACACCTCCGCCTGGAGCAGCTGGTGCGTACGCATGGCACAGCTGGCCCCCCTCGCGACGCTCGGCCTCGACGGGCCTGTCCACGAGGCGGCCCGCGGCGGGGCCCTGCCGCTGTGCCGGGGCGTCAGCCGCTCGGTCCTCCGGCGTGACTTCCCCACCGCCGTACGCCTCGTCCGCTGGCTGGCCTGGCTGCGTCACGAAGGCGCCGTACTTCCCCTGGACCCGGGCCTCGTCGCGGAGCACGTGCTCCTGGTGGGCGCGGCGGGCCCGCGCACCGCCCTGGACCTGGCCATCGCCCACCACCTCCTCGAACGACGGCCCGGTACGGACGCGAAGGCGGCACAGGCATGACGACGATCCCCGAGCCGGTCACCCGGGCGGCCCGCTCCATGGCGGACCGGGCACTGTCGTGGCTGCACGCCCACCGCGAACTCGGCGGGCTGCCCCCCGACACCACCGAGACGATGGCCGACCCCGACAGCGTCTACAAGCCGCTGGGGGAGACCACGCTCGCCGCCTCCCTCATCCTGCGCGACGGCGCCGCCGGGCCGGGCCGGCTGGTCGCCGCCCAGAGCCTGATGGACTTCACCTGGGAGCAGTTCAGGCGCGGCGACATGATCTACGAACGTCAGCTCCGCCACACGCTGATGACGGACCCGCTGGAGATGTACGCCCCCTTCGTCCGCTGCGGCTACCGCCACGAGGGACTCGACCGGCTCCTCGCGCACCGCTCCCGCATGCGTTCGGTGAACAGCGTCGAGGTGCTCCCCAACCGTCGGCTCGCCGTCGCCAACGCGGCCCGGGTCGTGGGCCTGGAGCACTCCGAGGACATGAACGCGCTGGCCTGCGCGACCTGGCTCGGAGCGAGGCCGGAGCCCTGGGCCATCAACTGGATCACGGCCTACGCGATGACCCACACCGTCTTCCACCTCACCGACTGGGGCGGGAACCCGGCCGGTCTGCCGCCCGCACTGGCCTCCTACCTCCACACCTGGCTCCCGGTGTGGATCGACGTCTGGCGCGAGGTGGGGCAGTGGGACCTCGTCACGGAACTGCTCATCGTCGGCGCCTCGTTGGAGGAGCCTTACTGCCCGCCGGATGACTGGGAGGCGATCGCCGCTCTCCAGCACGAGGACGGCTTCGTGCCCCGTGACAGCGATCCGGTGGACGACGACCCGCAGCGGAGGTTCACGGACCATCAGCACACCGTCGTCGTCACCGCGGTGGCCGGATCCATCGCGCTGGCCCGGGCGGCAGGGCGATGAGGCCATGACGGAGGCGCCCCTGACCGCACACCTCCAGCCCCTCCTGGCAGCCGCCCGGGGGCCGGCGGTGGCGGTCGGCGCGGTGCGGGGCGCCGAGCGCACGGTGCTCTGCCGGGGCCCGGTGGGGGAGTGGACGCGGTTCGAGACGGGCTCCCTGACGAAGACCTTCACCGCCCTGCTGCTCGCCGAGATGGCGGCGGCCGGCGAGGTCCGTTGCGCCGACCGTGCCGACCGCTACCTCCCCTTCCGGATCCCCGGCCCGCCCCTCACCCTCCTCCACCTCGCCACCCATACCTCGGGCCTGCCCCGCCTGCCCCCGGGGCTGCTCGCCCGGGCGGTCCGCAGCGGATGGGTCAGCAATCCGTACGCCGGTTTCACCGAGGACGACCTGCTCGCCGCGCTGCGCCGCACCCGGCTCCGGAGCCGGCCCGGCAGCCGGGTCCTGTACTCCAACTTCGGGGGAGGCCTGCTCGGCCACGTACTCGCCAGGGCGGCAGGCGGCACCGGAGGCGACTACCCCGCACTGCTGGCCGAGCGCGTCACGGGCCCGCTCGGCCTCGTGGACACGGACTGCGATCCCGACCGGTCCCAGGCGACCGGTCATTGGCACGGACGCCCGCGCCCCGCCCTGCTGATGCCCGGGCTGACCGCGGCCGGAGCCGTGCGGTCCAGCGCTCGTGACCTGCTGCGCGTCCTGGCCGCGCTCCTGGACCCGGACACCGCCTCGAACCCCACGCTGCGCACGGCGCTGGCCGAGGTGCAGCGCCCCCGGCTGAGTGTGCCGAGAACCGGATCCCGGCTGTGCCTCATCTGGAATCTCCGCCCGCGCCCGGAGGGTGCGCTGCTGCACCACTCCGGGGGGACCCGCGGCTTCACCGCCTTCGCGGGCTTCCTCCCCGGCTCGAACGCGGCCCTCGTGGCCCTCACCAACACGGCTCCGACCCCGCTCGCACCGTTCATCCAGTCCGCGTACGGAACACTGCGCGCACTGCAGTCCCCGGCTCCGGAGGAGCTGTGGACCGCTCGGGTGTGAAACATGATCGACTCCACCGGTTCACGGCGATGGTCTTGCCCCGTTGTGTGACGGGGCTTACGTTCTCCATCTACGCACCCTGTCTACGGGCGTAGAGAACGCGTAGAGGCTCTCTGACGCCGCGTCGAAGGAGCAGCTCATGTCCCACGTCGTACGCGCCGCACTCGTCCAGGCGACCTGGACCGGCGACACCGAATCCATGATCGCCAAGCACGAGGACCACGCGCGCGAGGCCGCCCGGCAGGGCGCGAAGGTGATCGGCTTCCAGGAGGTGTTCAACGCCCCCTACTTCTGCCAGGTCCAGGAGCCGGAGCACTACCGCTGGGCCGAACCCGTGCCGGACGGGCCGACGGTCCGGCGCATGCGGGAACTGGCCCGTGAGACCGGCATGGTGATCGTCGTCCCGGTCTTCGAGATCGAGCAGTCAGGCTTCTACTACAACACCGCGGCGGTGATCGACGCCGACGGCTCGTACCTCGGCAAGTACCGCAAGCACCACATCCCGCAGGTCAAGGGCTTCTGGGAGAAGTACTACTTCAAGCCCGGCAACGCCGGATGGCCGGTCTTCGACACCGCCGTCGGCAGGATCGGCGTCTACATCTGCTACGACCGGCACTTCCCCGAGGGCTGGCGCCAACTCGGCCTCAACGGGGCGCAGTTGGTGTACAACCCGTCCGCCACCTCGCGAGGTCTCTCCGCCCACCTGTGGCAGTTGGAACAGCCCGCGTCCGCCGTCGCCAACGCCTACTTCATCGCGGCGATCAACCGCGTCGGCCAGGAGGAGTACGGCGACAACGACTTCTACGGCACGAGCTACTTCGTCGACCCGCGCGGGCAGTTCGTCGGTGACGTCGCGAGCGACAAGGATGAGGAACTCGTCGTGCGTGACCTGGACTTCGGGCAGATCGAGGAGGCCCGACAACAATGGGCGTTCTACCGGGACCGCAGGCCGGACGCGTACGACGGGCTGGTGGAGCCGTGACCGGACTGCACGAACGGCATCTGGCCGTCAGCCCTGACTGGCTGGCGCTCTACTACCGGCACCCCCTGGAGCTCACCCACGGCGAGGGCCGCCACGTCTGGGACGCGGACGGCAACCGCTACCTGGACTTCTTCGGCGGCATCCTCACCACGATGACCGCGCACGCCCTGCCGGAAGTCACCAAGGCCGTCGCCGAGCAGGCCGGCCGGATCATCCACTCCTCGACCCTCTACCTCAACCGCCCGATGGTCGAGCTGGCCGAGCGGGTCGCCGCGCTCTCCGGAATCCCCGACGCCCGGGTCTTCTTCACCACCTCGGGCACCGAGGCCAACGACACCGCCCTGCTGCTGGCCACCGCCCTCCGCGGGTCCAACCAGATCCTGGCGATGCGCAACAGCTACCACGGCAGGTCGTTCTCGACGGTGTCGGTCACGGGCAACAGGGCGTGGTCACCCACGGGCCTGTCACCGCTGCAGACGCTGTACGTCCACGGCGGGGTGCGCGGCCGGGGACCGTACGCGGAGCTGAGCGACGAACGGTTCATCACGGCATGTGTGGCCGATCTGGAGGACCTGCTCGGGCACACCCGGGGTGTCGCGGCGCTGATCGCCGAACCCGTGCAGGGGGTCGGAGGGTTCACCGCGCCGCCGGACGGGCTGTACGCGGCCTTCCGGGAGGTCCTCGACCGGCACGGCATCCTGTGGATCTCCGACGAGGTGCAGACCGGATGGGGGCGCACGGGCGACCACTTCTGGGGCTGGCAGGCACACGCGTCGAGCGGGCCGCCGGACATCCTCACCTTCGCCAAGGGAATCGGCAACGGCATGTCCATCGGCGGCGTGGTCGCCCGCGCCGAGGTGATGAACTGCCTGGACGCCAACTCCATCTCGACGTTCGGCGGATCACCGGTCACCATGGCGGCCGGGCTCGCCAACCTCGCGTACCTGCTGGAGCACGATCTCCAGGGCAACGCCCGGCGGGTCGGCGGACTGCTCATCGAGCGGCTCCGGCAGGTCGGCGCCGGCTCGCCGGCCGTACGGGAGGTGCGGGGCAGAGGGCTCATGATCGGCATCGAGCTGGTGAAGCCGGGCACCGACGAGGCCGATCCCGACGCCGCGGCGGCCGTACTCGAAGCCGCCCGCGCGGGCGGGCTGCTCATCGGGAAGGGCGGCGGGCACAACACCAGCGTGCTGAGGATCGCGCCGCCCCTGTCACTCACCGTCGCCGAGGCCGAGGAGGGTGCGGAGATCCTGGGCGAGGCTCTGCGCGCGGCCGGGTGAACCGGCGGGGCGAACACGACCGGGAACGGTCCCGTGGAGGAGAACCCCTGATGCGAAGCGAACGGAGCTGAGCTGTGGCACGCACTCTGATCACCGGTGGCCTGGTCATCACCGCGTCCGACGAACTCCACATGGACGTACTCGTCGAGGACAGCCGGATCGTCGCCCTGGCCACTCCCGGCAGTCATGGATGGACCGCGGACCGCCTCGTCGACGCACGGGGGAAGTACGTCATCCCCGGCGGGGTGGACGGCCATACCCACATGGAGATGCCGTTCGGCGGCACCATGTCGTCGGACACCTTCGAGACGGGCACCCGGGCGGCCGCCTGGGGAGGCACCACCACCATCGTCGACTTCGCCATCCAGCCGAAGGGCGGCTCGCTCCGCGAAGGGCTCGACACATGGCACGAGAAGGCCGATGGCAACTGTGCCGTCGACTACGGCTTCCACATGATCATGTCCGATGTGAACGAGTCGTCCCTCAAGCAGATGGACACGCTGATCGCGGCGGGCGTGACCTCGTTCAAACTCTTCACCGCGTATCCCGGAGTGTTCTATTCGGACGACGGGCAGATCCTCCGCGCCATGCAGCGAGCGGGAACGAACGGCGGTCTGGTCATGATGCACGCCGAGAACGGCATCGCCATCGACGTCCTCGTGGAGCAGGCCCTCGCACGCGGAGAGCGCGACCCGCGCCACCACGGGGAGGTCCGCAGGGCCCTCCTGGAAGCCGAGGCGACCCACCGCGTGATCCGGCTGAGCCAGGTGGCCGGTGCCCCCGTCTACGTCGTGCACGTCTCCGCGCGGGAAGCCCTCGCGGAACTGACGCGGGCCCGTGACGAAGGCCTGCCGGTCTTCGGCGAGACATGCCCGCAGTACCTCTTCCTGTCCACGGACAACCTGGCCGAGCCGGACTTCGAGGGCGCCAAATACGTCTGCTCGACGCCCCTCCGGCCGAAGGAGCACCAGGCGGCACTGTGGCGGGGGCTGCGGACCGATGACCTGCAGGTCGTCTCCACGGACCACTGCCCGTTCTGCTTCAAGGGCCAGAAGGACATGGGCATCGGTGACTTCTCGAAGATCCCCAACGGCATGCCGGGTGTGGAGCACCGTATGGACCTGCTCCACCAGGCGGTGGTGGACGGGCACATCTCCCGCCGCCGCTGGATCGAGATCGCCTGCGCCGCGCCGGCCCGGATGTTCGGCCTCTACCCGAGGAAGGGCACGATCGCGCCGGGCACGGACGCGGACATCGTCGTCTACGACCCGGAGGCCGAGCAGGTGCTGTCGGCCGGGACGCACCACATGAACGTCGACTACTCGGCGTACGAGGGCAAGCGGATCACCGGGCGGGTCGAGACGGTGTTCTCGCGCGGCGTCCCGGTCGTCGAGGGCGGCACGTACGTGGGGCGCGCCGGCCACGGGGCCTACGTGCCGCGGGGGTTGTGCCAGTACCTGTGACGTCGTCGACGGGCGGGCCGGTGATGTCCGAGCCGCGCCACCCGTCGACAGCGGGCTGACATCCCCATACATCCAGTATGCGGACGTCCCTCCGCCTTGCGATGCACCGCATCTGACGCCGCGCGCTGATCCACCGGGAATTGCGGGACAGCC
>NZ_JBEOVL010000086.1:0-11770 GCF_040295485.1 Streptomyces sp. NPDC002793
TACCGATCCGCAACGGGCCAACGCCGTTTGGTGGGGCGAGGTCGAAGTCCATGCGGGCATGATCCCAAACAGGTCTGTCAGCGAGTGACGAAGGGGCCATCCAGGCCCGGCAGGTTACAGAGTGTGAGGGCTCCACAGAAGTTGGACCAGAACCCGTACTCGTGGACAAAGCCACCGGGCCAGCTGACTGGCCTCGATCCCTTCCTGAAGCGTGCTTGTCTCCACCCGCGTATGGCGAGACATAGGACGGGGTGGTGTGTTGAAGATGGAGTTGATGCCGGAAGTCGTCTCCTGCTGGGCTATCTCCGCAGCCGCATGCCTGTCAGGAATGAGACAGACACCGTCAGTCGGGATCCCATGCTTTTCGATCACCTTGAGCAGCGCGCTGGCCGACAGCACCCGCCCCTTGTTCGCCTCCTCTCCCGGCCACTCGGAGGCAACGATCGCGGCCAGGCCATTGGAGAGCCCTTGGTCGAAGATTCCCTCCCTGCCCGCCATGGACGGGGCGAAGAAGTCATCGTCGGTCGGAGCAGGATCGAAGGGATTCGGCCGCGGCTCAGGGGGCGGCCGGAGCGTTGTAGTGAAACTGTCTCGGCAGCCCGGCTGCCAGCACGACAGCACATCGGGCGAACTCTCTGGCTCGCTGCTCGTTCATGGACACCATCGTGCCGTGCGTACGACAACCGGACCGACGTTATCGCTGCCGTACCAGCAATAGCTACGTAGCTGGCCGCCTGCCTGCGGCCGCACCTGCACGACTCCGCGGGCGCGGCCGGAGGCCGAAAGAGCTGGGGCATCGCCTACGCGCCGGCGTCGTCCGCGAGTTCGTAGGCGAGAGGCCGGTTGCCGCAGGCTCGGCGAGGGGCATCGGTCGGCACCGACATCTCACCCTTGCGGGAACCAAGTCCGTTCGGCGCCGTGCTGCTTTGCACCGCTCAGGCCATGGAGCGGGCGCTCGCAGCCAGGGCGGCTCGCCGACGAGGGAAGTCCGACAGCAATGGGGCGATCTTCTCCGAGGTGTACGGAGCACCGGCGATGCCCCGACCGGCCAGGGTGTTGAAGAGTTCGTCTGGGGTCGGCTCTGTGCCCTGGTCGTCCAGGTGCTGGGCCCACGCCGCATAGATACGGAAGGGCGGCAGGTACCGGCGCAGGGTGGAGGGGCTGACGGGCGCTCCGCCGCGTCCGGTCATGCCCTTCTCAACGAGGTACTGGGACAGGGCGCTATCGCGGGGCTCGTGTCCGTGCTGCTGGACGTACTCAGCCCAGGCGAGGTAATAGCGGTCCACGGTGGTGAGCGGTTCGACCGCAACGCTATCCAGCACAGGGGCTCCCCCCTCCGCTTCAGCCGCCGCAGAACCCATTTCCGCCTCAGTGGCTGACGCCGGAGCCGGCACGGCCTCTGCTTCTCCCTCGACTTCCTCGAAAGGCAGGGGGTCAGGTAGGGCTTTCGTGAGGTCGACGGCACCGGGATCGAGGTCTTGCTCCTGGGTGGCGGTGAGCTCCTCGACCGGTATGGGGGCCTCCTGGCCGATGACAGCGTGGACTGTCCGGCGTTCAGCGGACAGCGCCACCGATGGGTGCTGCGCCGACTCGGAAGCGTTGAAGTTCCCCGGCTGGGCCGCTCCCGCCGTTCGCGACGCAGTGTCGGCCACCCAGCTGTGCTCTGTGGCCGCTACGCCACCGTCCCGTTGTGCGAGTTGCAGGTCGCGGGGTGAATCAGCGGCCTCGAGTCCCAGGACGTGGGGCGCGAGTACGAACTCAGGCGGAAGGTTGATGCCCGCGACGGCGGGACCGCCCGGGGCGGTCTCGGCGAGAGGAACACCGCGCAAGGTATCTGTCGGGCGGCCCGAAGCAGCTGCCGCTACCGCACGGCGCCGCAAAGCGTCGGCCATGCTGGGCTCTGCGGCTTCCTGGGCGCTGC
The DNA here is from genome assembly GCF_040295485.1 of Streptomyces sp. NPDC002793. Taxonomy (NCBI): domain Bacteria; kingdom Bacillati; phylum Actinomycetota; class Actinomycetes; order Kitasatosporales; family Streptomycetaceae; genus Streptomyces; species Streptomyces sp. NPDC002793. The sequence goes on from NZ_JBEOVL010000086.1 coordinate 1,922, forward strand.
GCCGCTGTGCGAGTTGCGAGTCATGCGATGAAGCGGCTGGTGGTTCCGGGGTGCGGGTTGCGGAGGCGAGCCCGCGGGAAGAACCGATGCCCGCGGCGGCGCGGCCGGCTGGGGCGGTCTCGGCGAGCGGGACGCCGTACTTCGCCAGGCGCAGCGGCATCATCGACTCGACGGGTGCCTTGCGGCGCCAGTTGCGGCCGAAGCGGGCCTGGAGGCGGGCCTGGTAGATCAGCCGGTCCTGTTCGAGCTTGATGACCTGCTCGTAACTGCGCAGCTCCCAGAGCTTCATTCGGCGCCACAGCTTGAACGTGGGGACGGGGGAGAGCAGCCAGCGGGTGAGGCGGACGCCTTCCATGTGCTTGTCGGCGGTGATGTCCGCGATCCGGCCCACCGCGTGCCGTGCGGCCTCGACGGCGACGACGAACAGGATCGGGATCACCGCGTGCATGCCGGTACCCAGCGGGTCGGGCCAGGCGGCCGCGCCGTTGAAGGCGATCGTTGCCGCCGTCAGCAACCACGCCGACTGACGCAGCAACGGGAACGGGATCCGCATCCACGTCAGCAGCAGGTCCAGCGCGAGCAGGACACAGATGCCCGCGTCGATGCCGATCGGGAACACCAGGGAGAACTTCCCGAAGCCCTTCTCCTCGGCTAGTTCACGCACGGCGGCGTACGAGCCCGCGAAACCGATCGCTGCAATGAGTACGGCGCCGGCGACGACGACCCCGATCAGGACTCGGTGCGTTCGTGTCAGCTGCACGGGATGCCCCGAGTTTGCTGCCCCCACTGTCTCCTGTCCCTCCTGCACATCCTGTGTCACGTCGGGTAACACTCTCACGGCCATCCGACACCTCGCATAGCCCATAAGGCGCGGCTCGCCCTTCACAGCAAGGGCTGCGCTGTGCGGCGGCCTGCTATTCGCAGCCCTCGTCACCCTGGCGTCGCCCGGCCTGTTGGTCGTATCGCTGCTGCCAGCCGACGGTCAGTCCGTGCCAGAACACAGCAGACGTCGCAACGGCTTCCACAATTTGACCAACCGCAGCCCAGTAGGTGTCCAATTCTTGTAAGGTGGAGGCATGAGTGCAGAACTGAGCGGCGTCGAAGCGCTGCTGGAGGAAGCTCGCCTGACGGCGTCGATGCCGTCCCACACTGAGCGTCGGCGTCTGCGTGAGGCGGCCAGCCTTTCGCGCGCCCAGGTCGCCACAGCTGTGGGCGTCGGACGCTCGACCATCGCCAACTGGGAGGACGGGACTTCGGATCCACAGCCCCCCGCTCGCCTTGAGTACCTGCGCCTGCTGAAGGGCCTGGCGGAGATCTATCCGGCGGCTGCCGCTCCCGAGGAGGCACCGGCGGAGCCGACACCGGCAGCGTTCGTGCCCGCCCCGGACACGTTGCGGGGTCAGGACGGGCTGGCTGTGGAGGGTCGCCCCGGCCCCTGCATCCGCTGCGGTGTCGAAACCGCCTACCAGACCACCGACGGCCGCCCGATGCACGCCGGTGGTTTCTGCCAGCCCGTCACCACCCAGACCGCCACCGCCCCTACGGCCCCCACGCCCGTTCCCCCACAACCGGTCTCCCTTCCCGCGGCCCCGGCCTCGCCGACTCCGGTGCCCATGGCGACGCGGCCGCAGCGCCGTGCCCGCTCAGCCGCCCGCGCCCAGGAAGAGACCACCGGCCTCATCAGCCGCGCCGTCCACGAGGAACTCGAACGCGCCGCCGGCGACGTGGAGGAGGCCCTCAAGGCCCTCATCAAGCGCGCGATCCCTGACGTCATGGCGTTGTTCGCCGAGACGCGTGCGACCGGCCGCTACGACTACACCGCCTACCCGGCGCTGCCCGACATCCTGAAGAAGCCCTCGAAGAAGGACCCGGACCAGATCTGGGAGGCCCGCCCCCGCTTCCACCACCCCGACTACTCACTCCGGGCACCCGGCCACATCAAAGTCACCGCCCTCGACGTCAACGCCGCCTACCTGTCCGCCCTCAAGTGCTGGCTGCCCATCGGGAAGCTCGAGCACAGCACCGGCAGCGACGGCGTCGACCCGAAGCGCTCCGGGGTCCACCTGATCACTCCCGCACCGTGGAACCACCCCTACCTGCCCGACCCGATCGGCGACCGCGACGAGCCCGGCGCCCTCTGGGTCACCGACGCCACCCTCCGCCTCCTGCAGCGCCTCTCCGGCCCGAGGTACGGGCTGGCCGAAGACCCGGAGGTCCACGAATCGTGGACCTCCGGCGCGACGGAGAACTTCCTCGACGCGCTGCGCAAGACCCTCACCGCCGCGCGGGAGACCGCCATCGCCCAGGACGACACCCTGACCCTGGAATACATCAAGGCGATGTACAGCAAGTTCATCTCCACCATGGGCGAGTCGATCCACAACCGCGAGATGGTCCGCCCGGACTGGATGCACATCATCCACTCCCAGGCCTACGCCAACCTGTGGGGCAAGGCCTTCAAGGCCCACCAGGCCGGCCTCGACGTCGTCAGCATGATGGGCACCGACGAACTCCACGTCACAGGCGACTGGCGCCAGGTCTTCACCGAAGGCCGCGGCGTCTCCCAGATGAAGATCAAGCACAGTGACGCCAAGGCCTCCGGCGAGTACACCGTCGGTAAGGTCTCGCGCTGATGGCCGGCCGCTGGATGGACCTCGGCATGTTCAACGCCCACGGAGTACCGGGCGCCGACGCCCTGGGCGCAGCCATCGAGAACATGGTCACCGGCATCGCCTCGCCCGTCGACAGCGACCGCGGCCTCGCCGCCCGACTGCGCTACCTCACCAAGACCGACGCCGGATACGAAGCCATGGACCGTGCTGGCATCCACGTCTCCCCGCGCACCCTCATGGCCTGGCTCGCCGAGGAACGCACCCCCAACGGTGCCAACCTCAACCGTCTGGACGCCGCCTACTGGGACCTGCGCCGCCGCAACGTGGCCACCGACCTCAAGCACCGGCTCAACAACGACGGCCGCGGAACCCGTGTCGAGATCAACCCCGTCGACCAGTCCCGCGTCGAGAACAAGCACCAGCGCGACGTCGCCAGCCGCAACATCAACGTCCGAGGCGTCTGGGACCGAGCCGTCGACGCCTGGATCGACGACGACGTCGAAGAACTGGACGCCATCTGGGACGAGATCATCCAGGACCTCGGCTCCGAATACGACGCGTACAGCAACGTCTCCTCCATCGGCTGGGCCGCCTGACCACAGCAACACCCACACAGAGCGGGCCCGGAGTCATCCCAACTGACTCCGGGCCCGCTTTGGCGACCGTACAGCGATGCGGGATGGTTCGACAGACGGGGCCCGTCAACGCCGCTTCGTACATTCCTTGCACGTTGAGGGAGCGAAGGAGCGGGCCCTGCCTTCCTGGCCCCTCCTGCCGATCGGCAGATGCGGCTGAGTGCGGCCGGTACGGTGCCAGGTGAGACGCCGGACCGCAGGAGCAGAGTGTGGCAAAGATCCGAGACCGCGGCGAAGTACTGGGCTTCGGGGCGCCGGTCGCGCTCTTCCTGCCCGAGGTCGCCTACCTCGGGATTACCAACGGCCACCAGTTCATCGCCAACGACTTCTTCGCCTTCATGTACTGCCTGGCCGGCATCGGCTTCGCGTCCGCCCCGCTGTTGGCGTGGCGGCGGGGCGGCGGTTGGTGGCCTGGTGGTGGAAGAAGTACCAGCCGGACTCTGACGAGAAGAGCGCCGCCGACGCGCTGTATCGGCGCCTGTACCGGTCGCTGGACTCCCCGCCCGAACAGTTGCTCATGATCACCTACTGCGCCCGCTATGCCGATGACGGCGGCTTCGACCTTCCCGCGCTGATCCCGCAGGTCTACCTCCACTACGACCCCTACAGCCGCAAGAGCGGCAAGCAGTCTGGAGCGCTGTACCGGCAGCGGATGGACTTCCTGCTCCTGGCCCCGGACCGTTCCCGCATCGTCATCGAGGTCGACGGGGTGCAGCACTACGGGGTCCCGAACCCTCCTGACGAGAAGGGTCGAGTCACCCATACCGCCGTGCCGCGGCTTTACTCGGAGATGGTCGCCGAGGACCGCCGGCTGCGGCTGGCCGGATACGAGATCTACCGCTTCGGCGGCTGGGAACTCACCGCGCCGGGCGGGAAACAGCTCCTGGATGGCTTCTTCAACGACCTCTTGGCGCGACACGAGAAGCCGACGCTGTAGTCGGAGGTCCCGGGGCGCTAACAGCCCGGTGGAATAGGCACCCTGTCGCCTGGGCGCATGAGATGTCCACCGAGATCGCTACCGCCAGGTGGTGTGTAGCGCTGAGTAACTGCTTGAGGCTACGGTCTCGCTGCTGGAGGGCGGCGAAGTCGGCGTGCGCCGTTTCGGCGGCCTCCGGGTACGCCTGGGTCTTCTCGTGCTCGGCCAGCGCCCGGTAGATGTTGGAGAGGCTGGGGCTCTGTCCCTTGCGGCGGCCGGTGGGGATGAGGAGGTCGGGCTGGATGGCCTCGACGGTCTCGCCCTTCGCACGGCGGCGGAGCACGGTGTGCAGCATGTCGTCGGTGATGACCGGCGGTCGGCCGCCGTGGTTGCCCTTGCGCGCCGCGGCGTCCAGCCCTTCGAGGGTGGACTCCCGGATATTCTCCCGTTCCGTCTCCGCCATTGCCGCGAAGAACCCGAACAGCAGGCGCCCCGGTCCGCTGGGGTCGTATATCCCCTGGAGAGGGCCAGCGAACATTTCCAGGACCAGGCCGTGGGCGGTGAGGTGGTGGGCGAGCGCTGTCAGCTCCGCGGCGTCGCGTCCCAGACGCTTCATCTCGTTCACCGTAAAGATGACGCGGCAGTGCGGGGCGTGGGCCTTGATCTCCCTTGCGGCGGCGAGCGCGGCCTCGAACTGCGGGCGGACCCGCATCCGGGTGCTGATCTTCTCGGCGAAGATCTTGTCCCGTGGGATGCCGTGTCCGGCGAGCGCGTCGAGCTGCGACTGGAGTTCCTGGGTGAGGCTGGAGCACCGCACGTACCCGATGCGGATATCCGCGGTCAGGGTGTCGTGATCGACAGGCGCGGGCGCCGGGGTACCGGGCCGCCACGGCTGGCCGGGGCCGCGGTCGGCGGGGGTGGGCACGCGCAGGAGTTTCGCGGGCCGGGGCACCTTGGTGAAGCTACCGGTGTGGTTAGGTCCCGGCAACCGCACCGGAACGCGAGCGGCAGGGTGAGCCTGGCTGAGCGTTGCGGCGTGGGCAGGGGTGGCGCTCGACGTCGTCCGCTTCGGACGTGAGTGCGATCTGAGGGCCCGTCATGACCCCGGATATTGTCACAAATATTTCCCAGAACATGCCTGGACCCACTTTTGATTGAGAACGAGTTGTGACAGTGAATCCGCGACCCGGACCGCTTCCGCCGACTGTTCTTGATCCTGTTCCGAGAAAGGGTCGTTTTGGGACCACCTGTCCCGCGTGCCTGAGCGCCAAGGCGATGGGGTGGTGGGTCCGGACGCGTCGGACCGCCGGATCAGTCGTGGGGGGTGTCGGCCGGATGTGTAGTCGGGGCGGGGGCGGTCTACCAGGAGCTGAGGATCCGCAGTGCGTGGTCCTCAGGGGTGCCAGGTTCGGCGGTGAGGACCATGAACGTGACGTCGGGGTCGTTCGGACTGGTCCAGGTGTCGCAGTCGAGGGTGAGGGGGCCGACGAGGGGGTGTTGGTAGCGTTTGAGGCCGTAGGTGGTGTCGGTGACGATCCGTCCGTTCCACCACTCTCGGAATTCGGGGCTGCGTACCGACAGCTCGCCGACCAGTGTGGCCAGGCGCGGGTCGTCGGAGTTGCTGGCCGTCTCCATCCGCAGCAGTGCCGCGCTGAGCCGGCCCGCGTCCTCCCAGTCGGTGAAGAGGCTGCGCATGGCCGGGTCGAGGAACAGCAGTCTGGTGTAGTTGCGCTCGGATGGCGTCAGCTTGCCGAAGTCCTGGTAGAGGGCCGCTGCGGCCGTGTTCCAGGCGAGGATGTCGTTGTAGCGGCCCAGCACCATCGCCGGCAAGTGGCCGAGGGCGTCGAGCATCCACTGCACCGACGGCCGCACCCGATGCCCGGCGCGGCGGCGCGGGGCGGGGGTCTTGCCCGCCAGTTCGTACAGGTAAGCCTGCTGTGCCTCGTCGAGCCGCAGCGCCCGCACCAGGGAGGCAAGGACAGTCGCGGAGGCCCGCACGCGCCCCTGCTCGATGCGGGTGTAGTAATCGGTGCTCATCGTGGCAAGGCGGGCGACCTCGTCGCGGCGCAGCCCCGGGACACGCCGCAGGGTCCCGTCATCGGCGAGACCCACCTGCGCGGGCGTCAGCTCGGCCCGGCGAGCCTTGAGGAACGCACCAAACTCGGATCGGGATGAACGCGAATCGGACATGACACCACTATGCGTCCACTGTGCCGCGGACTCGGGCCGTCAAGGGGGGAAGGATTCTTCCCCGGCACGCCTTTCTCCAGGCAGGAACCTTCCTCTCCCGCACACGGGTCACAGCGGGCACGGTGAAGTCATGCGAACCGATGTGACCTTCACCAGCGCCGGGATCACCCTCGCCGGCCACCTGTACACCCCCGACACCGCTGCCGACGGCCCGCTCGCCGCCGTGGTCGTCGCTCACCCCGGCGCCGGCGTCAAGGAGCAGACCGTCGGCGCCTACGCCCAGCGACTTGCCGACGCCGGATTCGTCGCGCTCACCTACGACGCCGCCTACCAGGGCGAGAGCGGCGGCACCCCCCGCGGCACCGAGGACCCCGCCCAGCGTGTCGAGGACATCAAGAACGCCGTCTCCTACCTCACCACCCGCCCGGAGATCGACTCCGACCGGATCGGCGCCCTGGGCATCTGTTCCTCCGGCGGCTACGTCATTCCCGCCGCGGTCACCGACCACCGCATCCGCGCGGTCGCGACGGTCAGCGCCGTCGACCTCGCACTGTACTTCCGGGGCGGCCCCGACGGCACCCAGGACCCCGCCGTCCTCCAGGCGCTGCTCGACGCGGCGGCCGCGGCACGCACCACCGAGGCGGCCGGCGAGCCGCTCCCGACGATGTCCGTGCGCCCAACCGAGGAAGAGGCGCGCGCCGGCGGCCGCTACTCCTACGAAGCCTGGGAGTACTACAGCACCGACCGCGGCCGGCACCCGCGCCAGGCCGACGCGTTCACCTTCTCCAGCGTCGACAAAATCGTGAACTTCGACGCCTTCCACCTCATCGGCCTGCTCGCCCCGCGACCGCTCCTGATGGTCGTCGGCAACGAAGCGGCCACCGCCTGGATGTCCGAGGAGGCGGTCAAGAAGGCGAACGAGCCCAAGAGGCTGCACTGGATCGAAGGCGCCAGTCACGTGGACCTCTACGACCGCTACGTACCCCAGGTCACCACCGAACTCCTCCCGTTCTTCACCCAGAACCTCGCGGCGCAGACCGTGCACACGACGGTCTGACACCCCCACCTCCCCGGCGGAAGCGGTCGCGTGGTCCGGGCGCCACTCGCGGTCACGCAACCGCTCCCGTTCGCCATGAAAGGGAAGCAGTTCGGCGTCAACCACCTCGGACACCTTGCGCTCACCGGCCTCCTGCTGGAGGTACTGCTGCCCGTGCCCGGCTCGCGGGTGGTGACCGTCAGCAGCTTCGGCCACCCCATCCAGGCCGACATCCACTTCGACGACCTGCAGTTCGACCGTTCCTACAACCGCGTCGCCGCCTACGGGCAGGCCAAGCTCGCCAACCTGACGTTCACCTACGAACTCCAGCGCCGCCTTGCCCGGCACCACATCGCCGTAGCCGCCCGCCCCGGCGCCGCCGCCACCGAACTCCAGCAGAACCTGCCCCGCCCGCTGCGCAAGGCCGCGGACCTGGCGCTCCCGCTGATCACCCAGCCGGCCTCCATGGGCGCCCTGCCCACCCTGCGCGCGGCCACCGAGCCAGCCGTCACCGGCGGCCAGTACTACGGCCCCGCAGGCATGGGCGGAACCCGCGGCTACCCCGAGCCGGTCGCCTCCAGCAAGAAGTCCCACGACACGACGGCCCAACAGCGCCTTCGGGTCGCATCCGAGCAGCTCACCGACGTCCGCTTCCCCGTCTGACCCATCCAAGGCAATCCGGCCGACCACCCCGTACGACAGAAAAAGGATCACTGTGCGCATTGTCATCTTCGGAGCCACCGGTATGGTCGGGCAGGGAGCGCTGGAAGCCTGCCTACGCGACGAGGAGGTCACCGACGTCCTCGCCATAGGCCGTACATCCACTGGTCGCGCCCACCTCAAGCTCCGCGAACTCCACCACGAGGACTTCACCGACTTCACCGCCGTCCAGGACCATCTGGCCGGTTTCGACGCCTGCTTCTACTGCCTGGGCACCTCCGCAGTCGGCATGAACGAGGCCGACTACCGCCTGGTCACCTACGACTTCCCCCTGGCCGCTGCCCGCGCCTTGCTGACCGCCAGCCCCGGCCTCGTCATCACCTACGTCTCCAGCGCCGGCACCGACGGCACCGGCAAGACCCGCATGATGTGGGCACGCGTCAAGGGCGAGACGGAGAACACCCTGCTGGAGCTGTCACCGCGGGCCCACATGTTCCGCCCCGCGTTCATCCTTCCTCTGCCCGGCACCACGGCGAAGACTGCGTCCTACGTCCTGCTGTACAAGGTGATCGGCCCGCTCTACCCGGTGCTGCGGCGCATCACGCCGCGCTACGTCACCACGAGCCTGCAACTGGGCCAGGCCATGATCCGGACCGCACGCGGCGGCGTGTCCCGCCGCGTGCTTGCCACAGCCCACATCAACCAACTCGCCGCCCCCTGATGGCCGGCACCGTAACGACCACGGCGGCGACGCGGCAGAGAGGGCACCCTCCGAGCTTCAAAAAACTTTCGTTTCTTGAAGCTCGGAGAAGGAGGAGAGGCCGGTCCTCTACCCCGTGACACGAGGGTGTCACGCCGGGGCTGCGGCCTCCTCCTCCTGCGGGGCGCGCGGGCCTGGCACCGCGGCCCGGATGGACAGGTCCAGATCGAGACGGCTGTTCATGTCCAGCTCGAACCGGCCGTACGGGTTCACATGGGTCCAGTACAGCGGCGACTGGGCCCGCCGGTCCGCGTCCGTGAGCAGGCCAGCCCACTTCGGATCGGCCAAGACCTCCTGCACCAGCAGCGTGTTGACGTGCACCAGCGCGGACTGGAGCAGGTGCAGCGCGAGCATGCTGACCTCCTGCGACTCCTTGTCCGCACCGGCCAGGTCACCGTCCTTGCCGTAGAAGAGGTCCCTGTTCGCGGAGTTTCAGTTCTCCACCACCTGCAACCCCTCGTGGATCTCCTGTCGCATCTCGACATCGGCGAGGTAGTCGCAGACGAACGAGGTCCGTACCGCCCGGCCCAGCTCCTCGATCGCCCGGTACGTCGGGTGCTTGGGCCCGCCGCGGGTGAACCGGCGCAGGACCTGCTCGGCCCACCTCGCCGCCGTTGGCCTAGACGACCCGTGGACGGGTATCCGCCTCCACCACGGGCCCCGCACAGACGCCCGGAGCAGCATCCCCGCGACGGCGCCAGTCCCCTGAACAAGATCCGAGGTCGGGCGCCGTCGTTGTGCTGTCAGGCTGCCTTCCCCGGCCTGAGGCCAGGGTGGCTACGGCCCGGAGGTCAGGTGCACTACGGCGCGGGTTCGTAGGTCACGGTGGTGGAGGAGCAGTCCTCGGCCGTGCCGAAGAGGGCCTGGCGCTCGGCGTCGTCGACGGCCAGGTCCCACCGGAGTTTCGTTGCGACCCAGGTCGCGGCGTAGGTGCAGTGGTAGGAGGCGTCCGTGGGCATCCACTGGGCGGGGTCCTTGTCGCTCTTGGACCGGTTGGATGCGGCCGAGACCGCGATCAGCGTGTCTGCGGATCCCTGGTC
>NZ_JBEOVL010000087.1:0-11744 GCF_040295485.1 Streptomyces sp. NPDC002793
GCCCACTTCATGAAAGCGCGAGGCTAGGCGCCGTCCGGCTCGCGATGGGACCCGGCCCGGAAGGCCCCGGCCCGCGCCGGTTCTCGGGCACCGCCGCGTCAGGACTCGCCGCGGGTCAGCTCCCAGAGCTGGAGGTCGGCGGACGAGGTGACGGCCCACTCCACGCCGTTCAGCCCGTCGAGCGAGGCGACGTACTGCTTGCCCTGCCAGACCGGCAGGAGGGGGACGTCGACGGCGATGATGTCCTGAAGCTTTTCGAAGGCCGGGCTCGCGGCACTGCGGTCGGCCTCACGGCGGGACTGGGGGATCAGTTCCTTCTGCGCCTCGAGGGACTTGTACGGCGAGTTGAGGAAGTTGTTCTCGTCGAGGAAAGGCGCGATGTAGGTGTCCGGGTCCGGGAAGTCCGGGAACCAGCCCATGCCGTAGACCGTGTACTCGCCCTTCTTCTGGGCGGGGCGGAACTTGTCCCAGGGCGTTCCCTCGATGTCGACCTCGAACAGTCGCGTGTCGTTGAGCTGCTTCGCCAGCGCCTCGAACTCCGCCTTGGTGGCGGGCCCGTAGTAGTCCGTCGTGTAGTGCAGCGTGAACTTCACCGGTGTGCTGATGCCGGCCTTGTCCAGGAGCTCGGCGGCCGCCTCCACATCGGGCTCACCGTACTTGTTGTAGAACGAGTTGGTGTGGCTGGTGATGCCGGACGGGATCATCGAGTAGAGCGGCTCGGCGGTGCTGCCGTACACCGTGCTGGCGATGGCCCCGCGGTCGATGACCTGGGCCATGGCCTGGCGCACGGCCTTGTTCTCCACCGCCGGGTCCTCGGTGTCGAACGCGAGGTAGCGGATGGCGAAGCCGGGCATTTCGGTGAGCTTGACGCCCTCCTCCGGCTTCTCCAGCATCTTCTGGGCCTGCGCGGGCGACATGGTGCGCGTCATCATGTCGATCTTCTTCTCGTCGAGCGCCTTGCCCATCGCCGCCGAGTCGGGGTAGAGGTCCAGCTCGACCTTCTCGTTCCTGATCTTCAGGTCACCCTTGTAGTTCGGGTTCTTGGTGAAGACCACCTTGACGATCCTGTCGCCCTCGACCTCGGGCTTCATCGTGTACGGGCCCGATCCGTCGACCTGGAACCCCTCGCGGGCCGACTTCGCCGGGTACTTGTCCTTCTGCACGATGCCGGTGGTCGGCGTGGCGAGTTTGTAGGGGAAGGTGGCGTCCGACGTCTTCAGGTGGAAGACGATCTCGTTCGCGCCCTTGGTCTCCATCGTGTCGATGTTGTCGAGCAGGCCGACCGGGCCGCTCTCGTCCTTGATGTCGATCACACGCTGGAGGGAGTACTTCACGTCTTCCGGGCTGACCGGGGTGCCGTCCGCGAAGGTGAGTCCGTCACGCAGCGTGCAGCGGTAGCTCTCGTTCGCCGTGTCCGTGAAGGTGCAGCTCTCGGCGGCCTCGGGGACCGGCTCGCCGCCGCCCCGCGGTATGTGGGTCAGGGTCTGCACGGTCTGGCGCAGGACGTTCCAGACACCGGCCTCGTAACCGATGGCCGGGTCGAGGGGGGCCGGGTTGTCCTTCGTGGCGATGAACTGGTCCGTCGTCCCGACCACGATGGCATCGCCGCCGTCGTCCGACCCGCCACAGGCGGCGAGCACGGGTGCGAGCAGGCCCACTACGGCCGGCAGCACCAGCGTCTTGCGGTTCATCTGGACGTTCTCCCTCATTCCGGCATGTGAGAAAACCGAGATTAGTAGGCGCCGCAGAGCGATTTGACCGGTGCCGGTCGTCCGCGTATCCATTCGGTGATCACCGATGACGGGTTGTCCATGTCACGCTCGGGAATGTTTCGTACACCCCTTCACCAACCCGGACGTATGGGATAGCCAAACGGACGGCGGGGCCGACCGGGAGGCGCCACCGACGTCATATCGAGTGGCGAACATCACGTCTTGGCGCGCTCAGGGGTGCATTGACATGGACCTGATTTTCCGGTGCGTGGAAGCGTTCCGTGCATCAGCTGTCACGCATCGGCGACCAGACCCCGCAGGAAGGCGAGATCCACCTGCTCCAGGGAGGGCACGACCGCTCTGCCCCGGGCAGGCGCGATCGGCGCCACGGACGGCACGGCGACGACGCGGCAGCCCGCAGCCTCGGCCGCCGCGACCCCCGTGGCGGTGTCCTCGACGACCGCGCAGCGCCAGGGATCGGCACCGAAGCCCGCCGCCGCCGCCAGGTAGGGCTCGGGGTGGGGCTTCGTGCGGGTCACCTCGTCCCCCGCGACCGTGAGGGCGAAGTGGTGACGGCCGACGGAGTCCAGGACCCGGTCGATGATGCGCCGGTGCGAGGCGGAGACCAGGGCGGTGGGCACCTCGTGCGCCGAGAGTTCGGCGAGCAGACGGGCGGCGCCCGGCATCAGCGGGACCCCGTTCCCGATGCGCTTCTCGAAACGGTCGTTGAGCAGCACGGTGAGCTTCTCCAGGGAGATGTCGGCGCCGGTGACCTCGATGAGGTAGCCGGCACTGCGGGTCATGGGCCCGCCGACCACCACGTCGCGCCACGCCTCGTCCAGCTGGTGACCGAGGTCGGCGAAGACCTCGGCCTCCACGTCCCACCAGAATCCCTCGGTGTCGACCAGTGTGCCGTCCATGTCGAGAAGGACGGCTTGCAGCGTCGGCCCTTCGGCCGTGCGGGTCAGGGACGCGGGGACCGTACTGGTCATCCGGCACACCTCCATGAGGGACGAGAAGGCCGGCCGCCGTCCCGGTGGGAACGGCGACCGGCCTGCACTGGACCGACAAGTCTACGACTCGTGCCCGTACGGCGCGCGGAGTGATCCTTACCATGCGCCGAACGGCCGCTTACCGTGCGTTGAAGTACTTCGCCTCCGGGTGGTGGATGACGATCGCGTCGGTGGACTGCTCGGGGTGGAGCTGGAACTCCTCGGAGAGCTTCACCCCGATCCGCTCGGGCTCCAGGAGCTCGGCGATCTTCGCCCGGTCCTCCAGGTCGGGGCAGGCGCCGTAACCCAGGGAGAAGCGCGCGCCGCGGTACTTCAGCGCGAACATGTCCTCGACGTCGGACGGGTCCTCGCCGGAGAAGCCCAGCTCGCTGCGGACCCGCGCGTGCCAGTACTCGGCGAGCGCCTCGGCCAGCTGCACGGACAGCCCGTGCAGCTCCAGGTAGTCGCGGTAGGAGTTCGACTCGAAGAGCTCGGCCGTGGCGCCGCCGATCTTCGAGCCCACGGTGACGACCTGGAGACCGATCACGTCCGTCTCCCCCGACTCCTCGGGCCGGAAGAAGTCCGCCAGGCAGAGACGGCGGCCCCGGCGCTGGCGCGGGAAGGTGAAGCGGGTGCGCTCCGAACCGTCCTCGTGCAGCAGGATCAGGTCGTCGCCCTTCGAGACGCAGGGGAAGTATCCGTAGACGACGGCGGCTTCCAGAAGGTTCTCGGTGTGGAGCTTGTCGAGCCAGCCGCGCAGGTGCGGCCTGCCCTCCCGCTCCACGAGCTCCTCGTACGTCGGTCCGTCACCGGCACGGGCCTGCTTGAGGCCCCACTGCCCCTTGAAGAGGGCACCCTCGTCCAGCCAGGAGGCGTACTCCTTGAGCTGGATCCCCTTGACGACCCGGGTGCCCCAGAACGGCGGCTCGGGGACCGGGTTGGTGACCGAGACGTCGGACCGCACACCCTCCTCGGGCTCCACGACCTCGGCCGCGGGGGTGTCCCGCTTGGGCACGCGGCGCTGCTTCAGCTCGGGGAGGGTGGCGCCCGGTACCCCGCGCTTGACCGCGATGAGGGCGTCCATCAGCCGCAGGCCCTCGAACGCGTCGCGGGCGTAGCGGACCTCGCCCTCGTAGATCTCGTGGAGGTCCTGTTCGACGTATGCCCTGGTCAGGGCGGCTCCGCCGAGGATCACCGGGTAGTCGGCCGCCATCTTGCGCTGGTTCAGCTCCTGGAGGTTCTCCTTCATGATCACGGTGGACTTCACCAGAAGGCCCGACATGCCGATGACGTCGGCGCGGTGCTCCTCGGCGGCGTCCAGGATCGCGGATACGGGCTGCTTGATGCCCAGGTTGACCACGTTGAAGCCGTTGTTGGAGAGGATGATGTCGACGAGGTTCTTGCCGATGTCGTGGACGTCTCCGCGGACGGTGGCCAGCACGATGGTGCCCTTGCCTTCGGCGTCCGACTTCTCCATGTGCGGTTCGAGGTGGGCCACCGCGGTCTTCATGACCTCGGCGGACTGCAGCACGAAGGGCAGCTGCATCTGGCCGGAGCCGAAGAGCTCGCCGACCACCTTCATGCCTTCGAGGAGGGTGTCGTTGACGATGTCGAGGGCGGGCCTGCTCTCCAGTGCCTCGTCGAGGTCCCGCTCCAGGCCGTTCTTCTCGCCGTCGATGATGCGGCGCTGGAGCCGCTCGTCCAGCGGCAGGGCGAGGAGCTCCTCGGCCTTGCCCTGCTTCATCGACTTCATGTTGACGCCCTCGAAGAGCTCCATGAGCCGCTGCAGGGGGTCGTAGCCCTCCTCGCGCCGGTCGTGGATGAGGTCGAGGGCGACCTTGACCTGCTCCTCCTCCAGCCGGGCGATCGGCAGGATCTTGGAGGCGTGCACGATCGCGGAGTCCAGCCCCGCCTTGACGCACTCGTCGAGGAAGACGGAGTTCAGGACGACGCGGGCGGCCGGGTTCAGGCCGAAGGAGATGTTGGACAGGCCCAGCGTGGTCTGCACCTCGGGGTGACGGCGCTTCAGCTCGCGGATCGCGCCGATCGTGGCGATCCCGTCCTTGCGGGACTCCTCCTGCCCCGTGCAGATCGTGAAGGTCAGACAGTCGATGAGGATGTCCGACTCGTGGATGCCCCAGTTGGTGGTGAGGTCCTCGATGAGCCGCTCGGCGATGGCGACCTTGTGCTCGACGGTGCGGGCCTGGCCCTCCTCGTCGATGGTCAGCGCGATCAGCGCCGCGCCGTGCTCGGAGGCCAGGGCGCTGACCTTCGCGAAGCGGGACTCGGGGCCGTCGCCGTCCTCGTAGTTGACGGAGTTGAGGACCGCGCGTCCGCCCAGCTTCTCCAGGCCGGCCCGCAGGACGGGCAGCTCCGTGGAGTCCAGGACGATCGGCAGGGTGGAGGCGGTGGCGAACCGGCCCGCCAGCTCCTCCATGTCGGCGACCCCGTCGCGTCCCACGTAGTCGACACACAGGTCGAGCATGTGCGCGCCCTCGCGGATCTGGTCGCGGGCCATCTCCACGCAGTCGTCCCAGCGTGCCTCGAGCATGGCCTCGCGGAACTTCTTGGATCCGTTGGCGTTCGTACGCTCGCCGATCGCGAGGTACGAGGTGTCCTGGCGGAACGGGACGGTCTGGTAGAGCGAGGCCGCACCCGGCTCGGGGCGCGGAGCGCGGGGGGTGAGCTCGGCGCCACGCACGCGTTCGACCAGCTGTCGCAGGTGCTCGGGCGTCGTGCCGCAGCAGCCGCCGACGAGCGAGAGGCCGTACTCCTGGACGAAGGTCTCCTGGGCGTCGGCCAGGCCCTCGGCGTCGAGCGGGAAGTGCGCGCCGTCCTTGGTGAGCACGGGCAGCCCGGCGTTCGGCATGCAGAGCAGCGGAATGCGGGAGTGACGCGTCAGGTAGCGCAGGTGTTCGCTCATCTCGGCGGGGCCGGTCGAGCAGTTCAGGCCGATCATGTCGACGCCGAGCGGTTCGAGCGCGGTCAGCGCGGCACCGATCTCCGATCCGAGCAGCATGGTGCCGGTCGTCTCGAAGGCCAGCGAGCACAGCACCAGGAGGTCGCTGCCCATCGCGTCCAGGGCGCGCCGGGCACCCAGCACGGCGGCCTTGGTCTGCAGGAGGTCCTGCGTGGTCTCGATGATGAGCGCGTCGGCACCGCCTGCGATCAGGCCCTCGGCGTTCTGCTGGAAGCCGTCACGCAGGACCGTGTACGGGGCGTGGCCCAACGTCGGCAGCTTGGTGCCGGGGCCGATGGAGCCGAGCACCCAGCGCTGCTGTCCGGTGGACGCGGTGAACCGGTCGGCGACCTCGCGGGCGATGGCCGCGCCGGCCTCGGAGAGCTCGTGGATCCTGCCGGGGATGTCGTACTCGCCCAGGGCGGAGGCGTTGGCTCCGAAGGTGTTGGTCTCGACACAGTCCACGCCGACGGCGAAGTACTCCTCGTGCACCGAGCGGACGATGTCGGGCCGGGTCACGTTCAGGATCTCGTTGCAGCCTTCGAGGTTCTCGAAGTCCTCGAGGGTGGGGTCCTGGGCCTGGAGCATGGTGCCCATGGCACCGTCTGCCACCACCACCCGGGTGGCGAGCGCCTCACGGAGCGCTGCGGCTCGGTTCCGGCTGTCAGCTGAGGGGGTCGGCGACGAGGCCATGGATGTTCTCCCTGGGATGCGACGGCTGTCGGCTTTGCGCCCCTCTGTGGAGGGGGGCACGCGGCCAGCGTAGCGGGGAGGCGGCCGGGCCGGTCGTCGCGTCCCACGGGGCGGACTGCATGCTGTGCGGTGAACGGCCCCCCTCGTGAGTGACGCATAATCTTCGCGCCACCGGACAGAGGTCGGCATCGACCGATAGTGTTCAGCATTGTCGAACCGAGGTGGAGGAGTACGGCGCGATGGCGAAGAACATCCAGTCGCTCGAGCGGGCAGCGGCGATGCTGCGTCTGCTGGCGGGCGGCGAGCGCCGGCTCGGCCTGTCGGACATCTCGTCGTCACTGGGCCTCGCCAAAGGTACCGCGCACGGCATTCTGCGCACCCTCCAGCACGAGGGCTTCGTCGAGCAGGACTCCGCGTCGGGCCGCTACCAGCTCGGCGCCGAGCTGCTGCGCCTGGGCAACAGCTATCTCGACGTGCACGAGCTGCGGGCGCGCGCCCTGGTCTGGACCGACGACCTGGCCCGCTCCAGCGGCGAGAGCGTCCACCTGGGCGTGCTGCACCAGCACGGGGTCCTGATCGTCCACCACGTCTTCCGGCCCGACGACAGCCGTCAGGTGCTCGAGGTCGGCGCCATGCAACCGCTGCACTCGACCGCCCTGGGCAAGGTCATCGCCGCCTACGACCCGGTCGCCCACAGCGAGGCCGCCGAGGCCGAGCGGCGGTCGTTCACACCGCGCACCGTGACGGACGCGGACGAGTTCGAGTCACTGCTCGACCTGATCCGCGCGCAGGGCTGGGCGGCGGACGTCGAGGAGACCTGGGAGGGCGTGGCGGCGGTGGCCGCACCCATCCACGACCGGCGCAGGATGCCGGTCGGCGCCGTGGCCGTGACGGGCGCCGTGGAACGCGTCTGCGCCGGTGGCGAGCTGCGGCCCGAGCTCGTCGCGGCCGTGCGGGACTGTGCCCGCGCCGTCTCCCGGGACCTGGGTGCCGGACGCTTCTGAGCACCCGCCGGGCACTCCCGTGGTGCCGGTAACGATCGAGTCCCACGTCACAGACCCCTTGACGCACCACCCGTCGGGGAGAAACATTGCCGCTCACCGGTCGGCATTGCCGAACACCTAACGGCAATACGCGTTAGGGTGTGACAGTGCCGAGGGCCGGTCAAGCCCTACAGGTGACGTGCCCGTCCTCGACAGGTACCCACCTGGGGCCGCGATCCACCGGAGGGACCCGGTGTTTCGCCTTCCCCTGGACGAAGGACAAAGGAGTCGCGGGTGTCCAGCTCCGACATCTTCATCGGCGAGACCATCGGTACCGCCGTACTCATCCTGCTCGGCGGCGGTGTCTGTGCCGCCGTCACGCTCAAGCGCTCCAAGGCGCAGAACGCCGGCTGGCTGGCCGTCACCTTCGGGTGGGGCTTCGCCGTGCTGACCGGTGCCTACATAGCCTCCGGCGTCTCGGGCGCCCATCTCAATCCGGCGGTCACGATCGGCCTCGCGATCCAGGGAGGCACCGCCTGGAGCGATGTACCCCTGTACCTCGCCTCCGAACTGTTCGGCGCGATGATCGGTGCGGTACTCGTCTGGGCCGTCTACTACGGGCAGTTCCACGCGCACCTCACGGATCCCGAGGTCCTGAAGGACCAGCCGGCCGAGGAGGGCCTGGTCGACCAGAAGTCGGCACCCGCCGCGGGCCCCGTGCTCGGGATCTTCACCACGGGTCCGGAGATCCGGAACGGGGTGCAGAACGTCGTGACGGAGATCATCGCCACGTTCGTACTCGTCCTGGCGATCCTCACCCAGGGCCTCAACGACGAGGGCAACGGCCTCGGCGTGCTCGGCGCCCTGATCACCTCGCTGGTGGTCGTCAGCATCGGCCTTTCGCTCGGCGGCCCGACCGGTTACGCGATCAACCCGGTGCGCGACCTCGGTCCGCGGATCGTGCACGCGTTGCTGCCACTCCCGAACAAGGGCGGGTCGGACTGGGGCTATGCCTGGGTACCGGTGGTAGGACCGCTCATCGGGGCCGCATTGGCCGGCGGGCTCTACAACCTCGCCTTCGCCTGAGCCACCTCTCCACACGACACAGACTTCCGGGAGCCAACCGTGACCGACGCACACACCACCGGCCCGTTCATCGCGGCCATCGACCAGGGCACCACCTCCAGCCGCTGCATCGTCTTCGACAAGGACGGCCGGATCGTCTCCGTCGACCAGAAGGAGCACGAGCAGATCTTCCCCAAGCCCGGCTGGGTCGAGCACGACGCGACCGAGATCTGGGAGAACGTCCAGGAGGTCGTCGCGGGGGCGATCGTCAAGGCCGGCATCACCTCCGCCGACGTCAAGGCGATCGGCATCACCAACCAGCGCGAGACCACCCTGCTCTGGGACAAGCACACCGGTGAGCCCGTCCACAACGCCCTCGTCTGGCAGGACACCCGCACCGACGCCCTCTGCAAGGAGCTCGGCCGCAACGTCGGACAGGACCGCTTCCGCCGCGAGACGGGCCTGCCGCTCGCCTCGTACTTCGCCGGCCCGAAGATCCGCTGGCTGCTCGACAACGTGAAGGGGCTGCGCGAGCGCGCCGAACGGGGCGACATCCTCTTCGGCACCATGGACTCCTGGGTCATCTGGAACCTGACCGGCGGCACCGACGGCGGCGTCCACGTCACCGACGTCACCAACGCCTCGCGCACCCTCCTGATGAACCTCCACTCGATGCAGTGGGACGACAAGATCGTCCAGTCACTGGACATCCCGGCCTCCGTCCTTCCGGAGATCCGGTCCTCCGCCGAGGTCTACGGCACCGCCAAGGGCGGCGTCCTCGACGGGATCCCGGTGGCCTCCGCGCTCGGCGACCAGCAGGCCGCCCTGTTCGGCCAGACCTGTTTCGCCCAGGGCGAGGCCAAGTCCACGTACGGCACCGGCACCTTCATGCTGCTGAACACCGGCCACACCCCGGTGAACTCGTACAACGGGCTGCTGACGACCGTCGGCTACCAGATCGGCGACCAGAAGCCGGTCTACGCCCTGGAGGGGTCCATCGCCGTCACCGGTTCGCTGGTGCAGTGGATGCGCGACCAGATGGGCCTGATCAAGTCCGCGGCCGAGATCGAGACGCTCGCCTCGTCGGTCGAGGACAACGGCGGCGCGTACTTCGTGCCCGCGTTCTCCGGCCTGTTCGCCCCGTACTGGCGCCCCGACGCCCGCGGTGTCATCGCCGGCCTCACCCGCTACGTGACCAAGGCACACATCGCCCGCGCCGTGCTCGAGGCCACCGCCTGGCAGACCCGCGAGATCAGCGACGCCATGACCAAGGACTCCGGTGTCGAGCTGACCGCGCTCAAGGTCGACGGCGGCATGACCTCCAACAACCTGCTGATGCAGACGCTCTCCGACTTCCTGGACGCACCCGTGGTGCGCCCCATGGTCGCCGAGACCACCTGCCTCGGCGCCGCCTACGCCGCCGGTCTCGCCGTCGGTTTCTGGCCGGACACCGACGCGCTGCGCGCCAACTGGCGCCGTGCCGCCGAGTGGACACCCCGCATGGACGCGGCCACGCGTGACCGCGAGTACAAGAGCTGGCTCAAGGCCGTCGAACGGACCATGGGCTGGATCGAGGACGAAGAGAGCTGAGGAGCAATCGACATGACCACCCTGCAGAGCGTCCCCGCCCTCGGGACGCATCCGGCCTCCGGCTCCCTCCCGAGCCGTGCCGAGACCCGGGAGCAGCTTTCCAAGGCGACGTACGACCTCCTGGTGATCGGCGGCGGCATCCTGGGCATCTCCACCGCCTGGCATGCCGCGCAGTCCGGACTGCGGGTGGCCCTGGTGGACGCCGGCGACTTCGCCGGCGCCACCTCCTCCGCCTCCTCCAAGCTGCTCCACGGCGGTCTTCGCTACCTCCAGACCGGCGCGGTGAAGCTGGTCGCGGAGAACCACTTCGAGCGGCGCGCGGTGTCCCGTCAGGTCGCCCCGCACCTGGCCAACCCGCTCACCTTCTACCTGCCCGTCTACAAGGGCGGGCCGCACGGCGCCGCCAAGCTCGGCGCGGGCGTCTTCGCCTACTCGGCGCTGTCCGCGTTCGGTGACGGCGTCGGCCACGTGATCAGCCCCGCCCGTGCGCAGCGCGACGTACCCGAGCTGCGCACGGACAACCTCAAGGCCGTCGCGGTCTACGGCGACGACCAGATGAACGACGCCCGGATGGCGCTGATGACGGTCCGCGCGGCCGTCGACGCGGGCGCCGTCGTCCTGAACCACGCCGCGGTGACCGGGCTGCGGTTCACCAGGGGCCGGGTCACGGGCGCCGAGCTGGAGGACCGTCAGGACGGTACGGAGTTCGGCGTCGACGCACGCCTCGTGCTGAACGCCACCGGCCCGTGGGTCGACCACCTGCGGAAGCTGGAGGACCCGAACGCGGCGCCGTCCATACGTCTGTCCAAGGGCGCGCACCTCGTCCTCAAACGCACCCGCCCGTGGAAGGCCGCGCTGGCCACGCCGATCGACAAGTACCGGATCACGTTCGCCCTGCCGTGGGAGGACATGCTGCTGCTCGGTACGACCGACGAGGAGTACGAGGGCGACCCGGCCGATGTCGCGGTCACCGAGAAGGACACGGCGCAGATCCTGGACGAGGCGGCGTTCTCGGTCCGGGACCAGCAGCTGTCCCGTGACCTGATCACGTACTCCTTCGCGGGGCTGCGGGTGCTGCCCGGCGGACCGGGCAACACGTCCAAGGCCAAGCGGGAGACGGTCGTGACGGAGGGCCGCGGCGGAATGCTGTCGGTCGCGGGCGGCAAGTGGACGACGTTCCGCCACATCGGCCGTACGGTGATGAACAAGCTGGCCGCGCTGCCGGGGCACCCCCTCGCCGAGGACATGGAGCCGATGGCCCGGCTGCCGAAGAAGGTGCCGCTGCCCGGTATCGCCAACCCGAACGCCGTCGCGCACCGGCTGATGGTCGACGGCGGTACGCCGGGGCCGCGGATGGCCGCCGACACGGCCCGCCACCTCGCGACCCACTACGGCTCGCTCTCCTTCGACATCGCACGGCTCGCGAACGAGAACCGGGCGCTGGCCGAGCGCATCCACCCCGACGCCCCGGAGATCTGGGCCCAGGTGGCGTACGCGCGGGACCGCGAGTGGGCCGAGACGGCGGACGACGTGCTGCGCCGCCGGACGACGCTGACGGTCCGTGGACTGGCGACGGACGCCGTCCGGTCCCAGGTCGAGGACATGCTGGCCGAAGGGCGCTGAGGGCCCGTACGGAACGAGGGGCGGCTCCTTCCCGGATGCTGTTGGCGAATGCCCCTTCGTTCCGCCCCATCGGATTTATCCGGTGGGGCGGAGTGCTGCGAAGTGTGAGGTGCGTGTTGGGGCGAGT
>NZ_JBEOVL010000088.1:0-11384 GCF_040295485.1 Streptomyces sp. NPDC002793
GCTCTGGATGGTGATGATGTCGCTGTCACGGTGGCTGATGTCGATTGGGGGCGGTTCGGTGCGGCTTTCACCAGCCTCCGCCCCAGCCCCCTCCTGGAAGCGTTCGTGGAGAAGGCCGAGACCGGTCCCGAGCCGGGTGCCGGCACCGAGTTCGCCGTAAGCCTGCGGAACGTGCCCCCCGCCGAACAGGTCCGGCGTGTCACCGGTCTGGTACGCGCCGAGGCCGCCGCCGCGCTCGGCCACCGTTCCGCCGACGACGTCGACGCCGGGCGGGCCTTCGCCGACCTGGGCTTCGACTCACTGACGTCTGTCGAACTGCGTGACCGCCTGGCCACCGCGACCGGCGTGCGCCTGCCCGCCGGAATCGTCTTCGACCACCCCACCGCGTCCTCCCTCGCCGCCCGGCTCACCGAACTGCTCACGGAGACCTCATCGGCTCCGACCACACACGCCGCGACGGTGGTGGACGACGACCCGGTGGTCATCGTCTCCACGGCCTGCCGCTTCCCCGGAGGGGTGACCGACCCCGAGGGGCTCTGGCAGGTCGTCGCCGAGGGCCGTGACGTCGTCACCGCTTTCCCGGACGACCGAGGCTGGGACCTCGACGCGCTCTTCGCCGGGGACGGACCCGGCACCTCGTACGTCGACGAAGGAGCCTTCCTCGACGACGTCGGCCGCTTCGACGCCGCCCTGTTCGGCATCTCGCCGCGCGAGGCGCTCGCCATGGACCCGCAGCAGAGGCTCCTCCTGGAGACCACCTGGGAGGCACTGGAACGCGCCGGCATCGATCCGCGCTCCCTGCGGGGCAGCCGCACCGGCGTCTTCGCCGGCACCAACGGCCAGGACTACGCCCGCCTCACCCTCGCCGACTCGGCCGGGCTGGAGGGCCACGTCGCCACCGGCGGCTCCGCCAGCATCCTGTCCGGGCGCGTCGCCTACTCCTTCGGCCTCGAAGGACCGGCCGCCACCATCGACACCGCCTGCTCCTCATCGCTGGTAGCCCTGCACCTCGCGGTGCAGGCGCTGCGCAACGGCGAGTGCGACCTCGCCCTGGCCGGCGGCGTGACCGTGATGGCCACGCCGGGCGCCTTCGTGGAGTTCAGCCGCCAGCACGGTCTGGCGGCCGACGGCCGCTGCAAGCCGTTCTCCGACGCCGCCGACGGCACCGGCTGGGGTGAAGGCATCGGCCTTCTGCTGGTCGAGCGGCTCTCCGACGCACGCCGCAACGGCCACCCTGTCCTCGCCGTCGTCGCGGGCTCCGCCATGAACTCCGACGGCGCGTCCAACGGCCTCACCGCCCCCAACGGCCCCTCCCAGCAGCGGGTCATCCGCGCCGCGCTCGACTCCGCAGGCCTCACTCCGGCCGACGTCGACGTCGTGGAGGCACACGGTACGGGGACGAGGCTCGGCGACCCGATCGAGGCGGAGGCACTGCTCGCCGTCTACGGCCAGGACCGCGAAGAGCCGCTGCTGCTCGGCTCGGTGAAGTCCAACATCGGCCACACACAGGCCGCCTCGGGCGTCGCGGGCATCATCAAGATGGTCGAGGCGATGCGTCACGAGACGCTGCCTCCGTCGCTCCACGCCGACGTGCCCTCGACCGGCGTGGACTGGTCCGCCGGGGCGGTGGAACTGCTGGCCGCCCCCCGTCCGTGGCCCCGGTCCGAACGGACTCGCCGGGCAGGCGTGTCCTCCTTCGGGATCAGCGGCACCAATGCCCACGTGGTTCTGGCCGAACCGCCCGCAGCACAGGAAGCCCCGCAGGAAGCGGAGACCACCACACCCCCGCTCGTGCCGTGGCCCCTCTCCGGCCACACCGTCGACGCCCTCGCCGAGCAGGCGGGCCGCCTGCTCGGCGCGCCGGAGGCACGGCCCGTGGACATCGGCCACACCCTCGCGACCGGCCGGGCCGCGCTCACCCACCGTGCCGTGGTGCTGGCACGTGACCCGCAGCAGGCCGCGGAAGCTCTGACCGCCCTCGCCGCGGACCGTCCTGCGCCCGGCGTCATCCGGGGCGAGGTGCGCGACGGCCGTACGGCGTTCCTGTTCACGGGGCAGGGGTCGCAGCGTGCGGGCATGGGGCGAGGGTTGTACGAGCAGTACCCCGTGTTCGCAGATGCTTTCGACGCGGTGTGTGCGCGGGTGGATCTGGAACGTCCGCTGCGTGAGGTGGTGTTCGGGGATCAGGAGGCTCTGGACCGGACGGTGTACGCGCAGGCGGGGCTGTTCGCGTTGGAGGTCGGGCTCTTCCGGCTCCTGGAGTCGTGGGGTGTCGCTCCGGATGTGCTGGTGGGGCATTCGGTCGGCGAGTTGGCTGCCGCTCATGTGGCGGGTGTGCTGTCGCTGGACGACGCCTGCCGGCTGGTCTCCGCACGCGGCCGGTTGATGGACGCGTTGCCCGAGGGTGGCGCCATGCTCGCCGTCGAGGCGGCCGAGGACGAGCTGGAGCTGCCTGAAGGGGTGGATCTGGCGGCGGTCAACGGGCCGTTGTCGCTGACGGTGTCGGGTCCCGTGGAGCTGGTCCTCGGGTGGGAGGGGCGTCTTCGTTCCGAGGGGCGCAAGGTCAGGCGACTGTCCGTCTCGCACGCGTTCCACTCGCGTCTGATGGAGCCGATGCTGGCCGAGTTCGCGAAGGTCGCCGGTTCGCTGACGTACCGCACCCCGTCCGTTCCCGTCGTCACCACGGCACCCGGCGACATCAGCACCCCCGCGTACTGGGTGGACCAGGTCCGCCGGCCCGTCCGCTTCGCCGACGCGGTGGCCTCGCTCCACGGTGTGCGCATCTTCCTGGAGCTCGGTCCTGACGGTGTGCTCAGCGCGCTCACCCCGCACCTCCACGACACCACGCCCGCCGTGCCCCTGCTGCGTCGCGACGTGGACGGCACGGAGTCCGTCCTGACCGCGCTCTCCCACGCCCATGCCGTCGGTGCCACACCGAACTGGGCCGCCGTGCACGCGCTCCGGGGCGGCCGGCGGATCGACCTGCCGACGTACGCCTTCCAGGGGGAGCGGTACTGGACCATCCCCCGCCCGGGAACCGGTGACCTCGGTGCCGCGGGTCTGCGTGCCGCAGGGCACCCGCTGCTGGGCGCCGAGGTGTCCCCGGCCGTCGGCGGCGGGCTGCTGTTCTCCGGCCGCCTGTCCACGGCCGCCCAGCCCTGGCTGGCGGACCACGTGGTGCACGGCGCGGTCGTGCTCCCGGGCACCGCGCTCGCCGAACTGGCCCTGCACGCAGGGGCGTCGGCCGGCCTTCCCCGCCTCGACGAACTGACCCTGCACACCCCGCTCGTCCTGCCCGCACGTGGCGCGGTCCAGCTCCAGGTCAGGGTCGGGGACGACGGCACGATCGATGTCCACGCCCGGCCCGATTCCGACGAGGACAGCTCCTGGACCCGCCACGCGACCGGCCTGCTCACCGCAGCCCGGCCCACGGTGCCGGCCGCCGAGGACATCCGGGTGCCGGCCGACGCCGTACGGATCGGACTGGACGCGCACTACCCGGCGCTGGACGAGGCCGGACTCTCCTACGGTCCTGCCTTCCAGGGCCTGCGGTCCGTCGAGCGGTCCGGCGACACGCTCCACGCGGAGGTCGAGCTCCCCGCAGGGGGAGCGTCGGAGGGCTACGGGGTTCACCCCGCACTCCTCGACGCCGCGCTCCAGGCGGTCGCCGCAGGACCGCTCGGCGAGGACGGCACCGCCAGGGTGCCATTCGTCTTCGGCGGGGTCACCCTGCACGCCACGGGAGCCTCGGCTCTGCGGGTGCGCCTGACCCCGGCCGGCCCCGACACCGTGTCGCTGGAGGCCTTCGACGAGACGGGGACGCCCGTCCTCACCGTCGACGCGGTGACCCTGCGTGCCGTCACCGAACGCCCGGTGACAGCGGCGGCCCCGTTGTACGAGGTCACCTGGACGCCGCTGGGCGGGATGCCCGCAGCCGCGTACCCCACCTGCACGATGGTCGACGACCCGGCCGAGGAGGCCGGAACCACCGGGATCACGGTGTGGCGCGCCCCTGCGGACGCGGCGGCCGTACTGACCGGCCTCCAGGGCTGGATGGCGGACGGGGCCGACACGCCGCTGGTGGTCCTCACCCGCGGTGCCGTCGTCGCCGTCGACGGCGACGAGCTAGCCGACCCGGCACGGGCCGCGGCCTGGGGACTGATCCGTTCGGTCCAGTCCGAAGACCCCGGCCGCTTCCTTCTGATGGACACAGAGACCCCGGACCCCGAGGGTGTCGGCACCATGGACGCCGACGTCGAGGACGCCCTGGCACGAGCCGTGGCAGCCCTGCTCGCCTCGGACGAGCCGCAGGCCGCACTGCGCGAGGGCACCCTGCTGGTGCCCCGGCTCACCCGGGTACGTACCACGGGCGAAGCGACAGCCCGTGCCGTCGACCCCGACGGCACGGTTCTGATCACCGGCGGTACCGGGGCCCTCGGTTCGTTGCTGGCCCGGCACCTGGTGGAACGGCACGGTGTCCGGCATCTCCTGCTGACCGGCCGGCGCGGACCCCACGCCCCCGGCGCCGCCGAACTCATCGCCGCGATGGCCGAGTCGGGCGCCACGGCGCAGGTGGTCGCCTGCGACATCACCGACCGGGACGCCCTCACCGCCCTGCTGGCCCGGATACCGGCCGAACACCCGCTCACCGGCATCGTGCACGCGGCCGGGATCGCCGACGACGGCACCGCCGACGCCCTGACGCCCGAACGCCTCCGGGCCGTGCTCGCGCCCAAGGCCGACGCAGCCCTCGTCCTGCACGAAGCGACCCGTGAACTGGACCTGCCGCTCTTCGTCCTCTACTCGTCCGTGGCCGCGACCCTGGGCACACCCGGACAGGCCAACTACGCGGCCGCGAACGCCGTCCTGGACGCCGTCGCCCAGCACCGGACGGCCCGCGGCCTGCCCGCGGTGTCGATCGCCTGGGGCCTGTGGTCCCGGAGGAGCACCGTCAGCGGCAACCTGGACGAGGCCGCCCTCGCCCGGGCGAGCCGTCTCGGTGCTGCCCTCACCGACGAACAGGGCCTCGCCCTGTTCGACGCGGCGCTCACGGCAGGTCGGCCGCACGTGGTCGCGGCCACCGTCGACCGGACCCGCGCACGGTCCGCCGCCGATCTCCCGGCACTGCTGCGTGGAGCACCCGGCACCGCACGCGGAACCGGCGGCCGCAGGGGCCGGAGCGACCTCGCCGCCACCCTCGCCACCGCCGCCGACCCGGCGCGCAAGGTACTGGACCTCGTACGTGCGGAGAGCGCCGAGGTCCTCGGTTTCGCCTCCGGCGACGTGGTGGCCGCGGAACGAGCCTTCCGCGAACTGGGCTTCGACTCGCTCACCTCGATCGAACTCCGCAACCGGCTGAACACGGTCACCGGACTGAAGCTCCCCGCCACCCTGGTCTTCGACCACCCCAACCCCACAGCCCTCGCGGAACACCTGCTGGCCGAACTGGTCGGCACCCCGGAACCCGCCGCAGCGCGGACCACGGCCGCCCGGAGCGACGAAGCCATCGCGATCGTCGGAATGGCCTGCCGGTACCCCGGAGGCATCACCTCCCCTGAGGACCTGTGGCAGCTCGTCATGGACGGCGGTGGCGTCGCGGGCCCCTTCCCCGAGGACCGGGGCTGGGACCTCGACGCGCTCTTCGACCCGGACCCCACGAGGCGTGGCACCTCCGACGTCCGGCTCGGCGGGTTCCTCGACGGCGCGGGCGACTTCGACGCCGGCCTGTTCGGCATCTCGCCGCGTGAGGCGCTCGCCATGGACCCCCAGCAGCGGCTTCTCCTGGAGACGTCCTGGGAGGCCTTCGAGAGGGCGGGCCTGAACCCGGCAGGTCTGCGGGGCACCCCGGCGGGCGTCTTCGTCGGAGCCACCAACGTCGGCTACGCCAGCGGCGCGAACCTCCCCGAAGAGGTCGACGGCCACCTGCTCACCGGCATGTCGGGCAGCGTCGTCTGCGGCCGCATCGCCTACACCTTCGGCCTCGAGGGCCCCGCCATCACCGTCGACACCGCCTGCTCCGCGTCCCTGGTGGCCCTGCACCTCGCAGTCCAGTCGCTGCGCAACGGCGAGTGCGACCTCGCACTCGCGGGCGGTGCCACCGTCCTGGGCACCCCGGACGTGTTCACGGAACTCAGCAAGCAGAAGGGCCTCGCCCCCGACGGCCGTTGCAAGTCGTTCTCGGCGGACGCGGACGGCACCGGCTGGTCGGAGGGCGTCGGCATGCTCGTCGTCGAGCGGCTCTCCGACGCGCGGCGCAACGGCCGCCGGATCCTGGCAGTGGTGCGCGGCTCGGCGGTCAACCAGGACGGTGCCTCCAACGGCCTCACCGCGCCCAGCGGCCCCGCCCAGCAGCGGGTCATCAGAGCGGCCCTGGCCGCGGCGGGCGTCGCCCCGTCCGGCGTCGACGTCGTGGAGGCGCACGGCACCGGCACGAAGCTCGGCGACCCCATCGAGGCACAGGCACTGCTGGCCACCTACGGCCAGGACCGCGAGGGGGGCGAACCGCTGCGCCTCGGCTCGTTGAAGTCCAACATCGGCCACACCCAGTGCGCCGCCGGAGTCGGCGGTGTCATCAAGATGGTCCAGGCGCTGCAGCACGCCGTACTGCCCGGCACCGTCAACGTCTCCGAGCCGACCCAGGAGGTCGACTGGTCGTCCGGCGCGGTCGCCCTGCTCACCGAGTCGCTCCCGTGGCACACAACCGGCCGCCCCCGCCGGGCAGCCGTCTCCTCCTTCGGCATCGGTGGGACCAACGCCCACGTCATCCTCGAACAGGCGCCGGAGACCCGCGCGCTCCCGGCAAGGACGCGGCCGGACGTGACCGCGCCGGCCGGTCCGCCCCGGCCCACGCCGGTCGCCTGGCCGCTCGCGGCGCGCACCCCTGAAGGGCTCCGCGAACAGGCGGCACGCCTTCTGGAGTTCGCAGCCGTCCGACCCGGACCGGACGCGGAGGAGATCGCCCGGACCCTGATCACCGGCCGGGCAGCGCTGGAACACCGGGCGGTCGTGCTCGGCCGGCCGGACGACTACGACGGCCTGCTCGCCGGAGTGGGCGCCCTCGCAGCCGGTGCCTCCTCGGCCACCGTGGTCCGGGGCGAGGCGGTCGGAGGCCGCACCGCCTTCCTGTTCACCGGCCAGGGCGCCCAGTACGCCGGAATGGGGCGCGCACTCCATGCCGCACACCCGGTGTTCGCCGAAGCGTTCGACGAGATCGCGGCACGCATCGACCTCGGGACGCCGCTCGCCGAGATGGTTTTCGGCGACGAGGAGCGGATGGGCCGCAGCGGCTACGCCCTCGCAGGGATGTTCGCCGTCCAGGTGTCCCTCGTCCGGCTGCTCGACTCCTGGGGTGTGGCCCCCGACGTCGTGCTCGGTCACTCCACCGGCGAACTGGCCGCCGCGCACATCGCGGGCATCCTGTCGCTGGACGACGCCTGCACCCTGGTGACGGCGCGCGCCAAGCTGTTGATGGATCTGCGCGACGACGGGGTCATGCTCGCCGTCGAAGGGCGTGAGGAGGACCTGCTGCCCCTCCCGGAGGGCGCCGACGTCGCCGCGGTGAACGGGCCCGCGTCGGTGACCCTCTCCGGCGACGCAGACGTGCTCGGCGCGTTGAAGGACCGGTTGCGGGCCGAGGGCAGACGGGTCAAGCAACTGACCGTCTCCCTCGCCGCCCACTCGCACCACATCGACCCGATGCTCGAAGGGCTCGCGGCCGTCGCGGCGGACCTCACCCACCACGAACCCGCCGTCCCCATGGTCGCCACAGGACCCGGGCGGCTCGACGAGCCGCGGTACTGGGTCCAGCAGGCGCGGCGCACCGTCCGGTTCGCCGACGCCTTCCGACAGCTGTCGGACGTGAAGCGGTTCGTCGAGATCGGCCCCGGCGGAGTGCTGTCCGCGATGGGCGAGCACCTCGTCGACGACGCGGTCTTCCTGCCCACGCTGCGCGTCGACCACCCGGAGCAGGACCTGCTCCACCAGGTCCTCGCCGGGCTCCACGTGTCCGGCGCCCGGGTCGACTGGCCGCTGACGGCGGGGAAGGGCGCCGACCTGCCCACGTACGCCTTCGAGCACCGCACCTACTGGGTGCTGTCCGAGAACGGTCCGGCGGACGTCGAGGACGCCGGACTCACCGGGGTGGACCACCCGCTGGTGGGCGCGGCGGTGGTCTCGGCGACCGACGACGGACTGGTGCTCACCGGACGCCTGTCCACGGCTGCCCACCCGTGGCTGGCCGACCACCGGGTGCGCCGGACGGTCCTGGTGCCCGGCACCGCGATGCTCGAACTCGTCTTCCAGGCGACCAGGCTGACCGGCCATCGGCTCGTCGACGAGCTGACCCTGCACGCCCCGCTGATCCTGCCCGACCGGGCCGCCGTACGGTTCCAGGTGGTGGTCCGCGCGGCCGACGGAGCCACCGGCTCCGAGGGCGAGCGCGAAGTCTCCGTCCACGCACGCCCCGAGTCGGACGAGGACGCACCCTGGACCCGGCACGCCGTGGGCACCCTCGTCCGTGACCTCCCCGCCGAACCGGCGGCCTGCCCCGAATGGCCACCGGCCGACGCGGACGCCGTGGACCTCGACGGGCACTACGCACGTCTGAACGAGGCGGGCCTGGAATACGGGCCGGCCTTCCAGGGACTCAGGGCCGCCTGGCGATCCGGCGACGACCTGTACGCCGAAGTGACGCTGCCCGACCGGCAGCAGGGCGACGCCTACGGCACGCACCCAGCGCTGCTGGACGCCGCACTCCACGTACTGGCACTCGCCGGGGCGGAGGGCGAACCGGTCGCACCGCGACTGCCGTTCTCCTGGGCGGGCGTGGCGCTGCACGCCGTCGGCGCCCACACCCTGCGGGTACGGCTCACCCCGGCGGGCCCGGACACGGTGACGCTGGACGCCTTCGACGAGCAGGGCCTGCCCGTCCTCTCCGCTGCCTCCCTGACCCTGCGCGAGCCGACCGGGGATCTCGGGGGGACACCGGGCGCCGATTCGCTCTTCGAGGTCGTCTGGACGGAACGAGAGATCCCGGGCGCGGTCACCGACACCCCCTGCGTGACCGTCGACGACCCCGACGGGCTCACCGAGGTGCCCGCCGTCGTCCTGTGGCGAGCGCCGGTGGACCCTGCCGAGGTCCTGGCGGGTGTACGGGCCTGGCTCGCCGACGACCGGACGGCCGCCGCCCACCTGCTCGTACGTACCTCCGGAGCCGTCGCCGCACGCGAGGGTGACGACGTGGCGGCCCCGGCCGCCGCAGCCGCGTGGGGCCTCCTGCGCACCGCACAGACCGAACACCCGGGCCGCTTCCGCCTGGTGGACGCCGACACGGACGAGGCGGCGATCGCCGCACTCGGCACGCTCCTCGCGGCGGACGAACCCCAGGCCGCGATACGCGACGGCCGGATTCTCGTCCCCCGGCTGGCCCGGCTGCGTCCGACCGGGACGGCGGAGCCACTCCGTCTCGACCCCGAGGGCACCGTCCTGATCACCGGCGGCACCGGCGCCCTGGGCGCCGTGCTGGCCCGGCACCTGGTGGAGCGCCACGGCGTCCGCCACCTGCTGCTGACCAGCCGCAGCGGCCCGACCGCCGCCGGCGCCGAAGGACTCGTCCGGGAACTGGCCGAACAGGGCGCGCACACGGAGGTCGTCGCCTGCGACGCCGCCGACCGGGACGCCCTGGCGGCCGTGCTCGCGGACATTCCCGCCGCACATCCCCTGACCGGTGTCGTCCACACCGCCGGCGTCCTCGACGACGGCATCCTGGAGGCACAGACCCCCGAGCGCCTGGCGTCCGTGTACGCGCCGAAGGCGGAAGCAGCCCTGCACCTGCACGAGTTGACAGCCGGGCAGGACCTGGCACTGTTCGCGCTGTACTCGTCGCTGGCCGCCACCGTCGGCGCGGCCGGACAGGCCAACTACGCCGCCGCCAACGCCGTACTGGACGCACTGGCCGCCCACCGCGTCCACCGCGGCCTGCCCGCCGTGTCACTGGGCTGGGGCCTGTGGGAGCGGACCAGCGCGATGTCCGGGCACCTCGACGACACGGCCGTCGCACGCATCACCCGCCTCGGCGACGCCCTGAGCACCGAGGAGGGCCTCGCGCTCTTCGACGCGGCACTGGCCTCCGGTCGGGCCCACGTCGTACCGACCCGCCTCGACACCTCCGCGGCACGCAAGGCGCACGAGGTGCCACCGCTGCTGCGGTCCCTGGTGCGCGTCCCGGCCCCGCTCCGCAGGGCGGGTGTCTCCGGCACGGCCCCGCAGGTCGGCCTGCTCGCCGAACTGGCACGCTCCGCCGACCCGGCGGGCCTCCTCCTCGACCTGGTCCGCGAAGAGGTCGCCGCCGTGCTGGCCCACGCCCCGGGCGAACGCGTCGCAGCCGACCGGGCCTTCCAGGAGATGGGCTTCGACTCGCTCACCTCCGTCGAACTGCGCAACCGGCTCTCCGCCGTCACCGGTATCAAACTGCCCGCGACCGTGGTCTTCGACCACCCGGCGCCCAGGGCCATGGCGGACCACCTGCACGAGCGGCTGGCCGGCGCCGTCGCCGCGACACCCGCCGCCACGCCCAGGGCCGTACGGCCGCCCGCCGAGGACCCCGTCGTCATCGTAGCGATGGCCTGCCGGTACCCGGGCGGGGCCGGGTCGCCCGAGGAACTGTGGCGTCTGCTGGCCGACGAACGCGACGCCAGAGGCCCCTTCCCCACCGACCGAGGCTGGAACCTCACCGGCCAGGGCCACCGGAATGCCGTCCACACCCGGTTCGGCGGATTCCTCGACACGGCGGGCGACTTCGACGCCGCACTGTTCGGCATCTCGCCGCGTGAGGCGCTCGCCATGGACCCCCAGCAGCGACTCCTCCTGGAGACCTCCTGGGAGACGTTCGAACGCGGCGGCATCGACACCGCCACCCTGCGTGGCAGCCGCACCGGTGTCTTCGTCGGCGCGATGGGCTCCGGCTACGGGATCGGCCTGCGGATGCCCGAGGACGCCGAGAGCCACCTGATCACGGGCAGCGCGGGCAGCGTGGCCTCCGGGCGACTGGCTTACGCCTTCGGCCTGGAGGGCCCTGCGGTCACCGTCGACACGGCCTGCTCGGCCTCGCTGGTCGCCCTGCACCTGGCGGCGCAGTCGCTGCGCAACGGTGAGTGCACGATGGCCCTGGCCGGCGGCGTGACGGTGATGGCAACCCCGGACGTGCTGATCGGCTTCAGCCGGCAGAACGGGCTGGCCTCCGACGGACGCTGCAAGGCGTTCGGCGCCGCCGCCGACGGCACCGGACTCTCCGAGGGTGTCGGTCTGCTGTTGCTGGAGCGGTTGTCGGACGCTGTGGCGAACGGTCATGAGGTGCTGGCTGTGGTGCGGGGTTCCGCTGTCAACCA
>NZ_JBEOVL010000089.1:0-10813 GCF_040295485.1 Streptomyces sp. NPDC002793
AGTGTGAAGGACGTCCTCATGCTCGTCTGCGACGGGCTGAAGGGGCTTCCTGACGCGGTCGAGACCGTCTGGCCCCGCACCGTCGTGCAGACCTGTGTGGTCCATCTGCTGCGCAACTCCTTCCGCTATGCCGCCCGCCAGGACTGGGACAAGATCGCCAAGGTCCTCAAGCCCGTCTACTCCGCGGCAACCGAGGACGCGGCCCTCGATCGGTTCGCGGAGTTCGCCGACGCGTGTGGGGCAAGAAGTATCCAGCGATCGTGCGACTCTGGGAGAACGCCTGGGAAGAGTTCACCCCGTTCCTCCGCTTCGACACTGAGATCCGCCGCATCGTCTGCACCACGAACGCGATCGAATCCGTCAACGCCAGGATCCGCCGGGCGGTCAAGGCCCGCGGCCACTTCCCGAACGAGCAGGCTGCCTTGAAGTGCGTCTACATGGCGATCATGTCCCTGGACCCCACCGGCAAGGGCCAGGCCCGCTGGACCATGCGCTGGAAGACCGCCCTGAACGCCTTCGATATCACCTTCGACGGCCGGCTCTCCGCAGCACGTCAGTAGCCCTCAACAACCCGAGTTACACCGCTCGTTTGACAGACCCGTTATCGTGGGCGGCAACGGGGTGGGTAGCACCCAGATTCCTGACCGTATCCAAGATCGCCGACAGCATCAGTACCTCGCGGCTCCGGGGCCTGGCCGCGGCCGGAGAGAAGATCTCCGGACCCGCCGCCAGCCGGGCTCCGGCTGCAGCTCAGACACCCCGCTTCGAGGGCTTCGAGGGCCGATCCGTCACCAGAAGCTTCGCACGTAAGGCCACCGGCTTCCTGGCCCGTGACGGAGTCGTGCTCCATGACCGCCCCGACGCGTTCCCGCAACGTCGTTCAGTTCCGTCCGCCCACGGCACCGCCATGACCCTGGTGGTCGGTGCGGTGTTGCTGCCGGTACCGGCCGGCGGAAATTCCGTACTCGCGTTTGAAGGCGTTGGCGAACGCGTACGCGGAGCCGTAGCCGCTGCGCTGCGCGACGGCGGACAGCGGGATGTCGGTCGCCTGGAGCAGGCGTGCCGCCGTGGTGAGCCGCCACCACGTCAGATAGGTGAGCGGTGGCTGCCCCACCATGGCGGTGAACCTGCGGGCGAAGGCGGCACGGGACAGGCCCGCGTGCGCGCCCAGTGACTCCACGGTCCATGGATCGGCGGGGCGTTCGTGTACGGCGCGTAGCGATCGTGCGATCACCTCGTCGTGGAGGGCAACGCACCAGCCGGTGGCCTGCAGTCCCGCGCTCTCGATGAGGCAGGCGCGGATCAGGTGCACGAGGAGCACGTCGAGCAGGGCCGGCAGCACCAAGTCCCTGCCGTACATCTCTTCGCCGAGCTCGCCGCGCAACAAGTCGATCGATGCCTGCAGACTTGGATAGCGGCCCTCTCGCGCGGGAAGACTCACCAGATCGGGGAGGTTCTGGAACAGCGGGTGAGGTCGGGCCTGGTCGAGCCGGTAATCACCGGACAGGAACTGGGCCGAGTCATCGGTGGCGTTCGCGAGCGTGTGCGCAGCCCCGTGCGGGAACAGCACGGCGTCGCCCGGCTCCAGGGGGATGGCCTGTTCGTCCGGTCCTGTCACCCGGACGCCTCCCGTGGTGACCACGTAGAACCGGGCACCCTCGAAGGGCTGGACCTTCATGTCCCACGACGGGTCCGCCGCCGTCAGCGACATGGAGGGGCGACCCACCCGCATAGCGCTGATCGCGTCGCTGAGCACATCCATGGGAGAATCTTCCCCTACTGGATCAGACGTCCGAGAGCGACGCCCATCTCCTGATCGAGAAAGTCCCGTTCGACCGCACGACTTCGGCGGCGCCCGATCCGCCCAGGTGCGCCGGCACCATCAGGCTGTTCGTCGCGGCTGCCTGCTCCAGGACACGACGCCGGGACCGGGCGGCCTCGGCCTGGTCCTCGCTCAGGCAGATGTCGTGATCGGGCTCGATCATCTGAAGCGGGGTGTGGATGACGTCGCCGACGAACAGCGCCCGATCCGTGCCGGACTCGAGCCGCAGCACAGCCGAGCCGGGCGTGTGACCGGGTGCCGATTCCAGCACCAGGTCCTCGTCGATGCGGTGACTGTCGCCCTCCCACAGCACCGCCTGACCGGCCCGGTGGACGGGCAGGACGCTGTCGTTGAACCTGGCCGCCGTGTCGGCGAACCTCGGGGAGTGACCGCCTGCGGGGTTCCAGAAGTCGAAGTCGGCACGGCTGATCAGATACTGCGCGTTGTGGAACGTCGGAACCCACTCGCCGTCGACCAGCCGGGTGTTCCACCCCACGTGGTCGTCGTGCAGGTGGGTGTTGACGACGAGGTCCACGTCCTCCGGCCGCACCCCCACCGCCGCCAGCTGATCGAGGAAATAGCCGTCGCGCTTGTCGGACACATTGCCTTCCGATCCCGATGACTTGTCATTGCCCAGACCGGTATCGACCAGAACGGTGCGGCCCGCGCTACGCAGCACCCAGGTCTGAACGCTTGCCTGCCACTCACCCGTCTTGGCGTTCAGGAAGTCGGGCGCCAGCCAGGATTCGTGCCGACGCCACAGCTCGCTCGGCACGGACGGGAACAGGACGTCGGTGGTGCCGAAAGCACCGTGGTACTCGACCACCCGCGAGACCTCGACATTACCGAGAATCATTTTCTTCACCCCTTCACCGTAGGCAGAGGTGGCGAGACGCGAAATGCTCCACCGTCTCTCCTGGTTAAGGCAGCGTCTCGCAGCAGTCCCGTACGCCGCCGCCCGTTTCATGAGTGGTCGCAAACGACTGGACGTCTAACCTTGACTCTGTCGGGGATCTTGGTGTGGTCGAGGTCAAGTGCCGAGGGTCCGCCAGGACGTTGGCCGGGGGATCCTGTGCTGATCGAGGTAGTCCTGGAGGGCGGTCGGCCGGCGGGGAGGGGGTGCCTGTTCGGTCGGCGGTAGCCCGCTGAGGCGCTCGATGTTGACGGCGATAGCAGTCAGGACGTGCTGGACGTGGACTCTGTTCTGTCCTCGATAGCGGCAGCGGCGCATGCCGTGGCCGTGGGCGAGCTCGTTGACCGTGCCCTCTACCCCTGAGCGCACCGCGTAGCGGGCCTTCCATTCGGGAGTCTGTTGCTCGGTGCGGAGACGCAGTTGCAGGTCACGGAGTTCTCGTGGAGGGAAGCCCACAGTTCGGGTGCCTTCTGTGGAGCGGGTGCACTGAGTGCGGACTGGGCAGGGCTGGCACTGGCTCCTGGTGAACCTGGCCAGGATCAGCGGGGCCGCGGTAGGCGAAGACGTCGGGTATGGGCCGTGCCAGCCCCGGCTGACCTGGCCTTGGGGGCAGGTCACCTGCTGGCGGTCGAAGTCGATGTGGAAGTTGTCCCGGCCGAAGCCTTCGTTCCTGCGGTGTTGGCGGGTGGGGTTGGCCGGCAGTGGTCCGGTGACGGTGACCTGGTGTTCGCGGGCAGCCTGTTCCAGGTGGGGCAGGGAGGTGTAGCCGCTGTCGACCAGGTGTTCGCCGGGCAACAGTCCGCGGCGGTGCAGGCAGGTATGGATGCCGGGCAGAACCTTGCTGTCGTGGGTGGTGGCCGCGGTGGTGGCCACATCCGTGATCACGTTGGGGCCGTCAGGAGCGCAGGTCTCGGTCAGGTGAGCGGAGAACCCCTTCCAGCTGATGATGTGTCCGTGCCGTGCGTAGCGGGCCGAGGTGTCGTAGGGAGAGACGATCGCCCGGGACGAGGGCGGCAGCCCGGGCCCGTCTTCCTTCTCGGCGGTGCGCCAGCTCAGGCGGCCTTGCGCATCGCGGTGGTAGTTCTGCACCACGATCTGGCGTAGGGCCTGGGCGCGGGGGCCGCAGGTGTGGTCCGCTCCGTGTCGGTAGAGGTGTTCCAGGAGCCGGACTGCATCGTTTCCGGTGGCGAGGATCCGGGTCTTGGGCTTGGTGGGGTTCTTGCCCAGGCGGGCCGGCCGGCCGTAGCGACGTGCCCAGTCCTCATCGACCAACTCGTCCAGCAGGTGCCCGGCGATGCCGGCGACCTCTTCCAGCGCGGTGCGGACGGCCTCAGTGATCAGCTCCAGGCGGGGCAGGTCACGCACCGCGGCCAGGACATGAGTGGAGTCGGTGCGCTGGGTGGTGCGCTCGCGCACCAGGCCGGCCTCCTTGATGCGGGCCAGCGCGAGATCGAGGAGGCGGTCGGCACGATCCCCCTCGGCGAGACGGTCGCGGAAGTCGGCCAGCACGCTGTGGTGGAAGCCGGGATCGTCCAGCTCCATGGCCATCGCGTACTTAAAGTCGATGCAGCACCGGACCGCCTCGGCCGCCTGCCGGTCCGACAGGCCGAGCAGGAACTGCAGCACACAGACGGTGGCCAGCTGGGCGGGCGAGAGCCCCGGACGCCCGTCCCTCGGGTACCAGCCGGCGAAGTCCTCGTCGCACCACAACCCGTCGAGGCGGTCGCGCACCCATATCGCCGTTGTGCCACGCGGATTGCTCGCCCGTGCGATCTGCGCGGTCAGGGGCGGGATTTGCTCACCGGGACGGGGGCGGAGGGACAACGGGCACCTCGACAACTGCATCGGTCAACGGAACTGTCCGAGCATGCCCGTTGATCAAGTTGCCGCACCGCGAAACTCCAAGATTCCCGACAGAGTCAAGGGCTGTGTCTGAACCTCCACTTTGGGTAGCCTTGAGCTCTACGCTGGCGTGGTGTCCGAGGGTGCCGGGCGGGCCGGAGAGCGGAAGTGCAGGGGCTCGGTGGTCGGCTGAGGTCGACAACGCGGCCCGATGCCGTGTTCTGCTCGACGGCGACCTCGCGGCGTTCGAACGCCGATCCACTCCGGCCACCCACTGCTCGCCGCACTCCGGGCACTGAGCCCGGCCGGCCCCGCTGAGTTCGGCCGCCACCCGCCTCCGCAGCCGACGGTCCACCCGCCACTGCCTGGCACGACACTTGACGCTCCCCATAGTGAGTGATTGAATACTCACATGAAGATGGAACGACGTCAGCTGTCCACAGTCGATGAGCGCCGGGAGACGGTGCTGCGCACCGCCATCGGAGCCTTCGCGGCCCGGGGGTATTTCGGCACCACGACCACCGAGGTGGCGAAGGCCGCCGGCATCTCCCAGGCATACGTCTACCGCCTCTTCCCCAATAAGGAAGTCCTGTTCACCGCGGTCGTCGAGCACTGCTTCGTCCGGGTGCGCGCAGCCCTTGAAGCCGGCGCGGCGAACGCCGAGAGCAGCGCCCCCGAAGCCGTGCTCACCTCGATGGGTGACGCCTACGCCCGCCTGATCAGTGACAACGACCTCATGCTGGTCCAGCTGCACGCCCAGGCAGCCGCGGTCTCCGAGCCCGCGGTCAGAGAGGCGGTGCGCTCTGGGTACGCCCGAACCGTCGAATACGTCCGAAGCGCCTCGGGAGGCGGCGAGGAGCAGGTGCAACAGTTCTTCGCCACCGGCATGCTCTGTCACCTGCTGGTCTCCATCGACGCCGAGGCCATTTCCGCACCCTGGACCCGCACCCTGACGGCCGGGATCATGCACTACTGACACCACACACCGGCAGGCGGCCACGCGCCCACGGACCTCAATGGCTCGCCTGCCTCACCGGTCTCCGAAGTGAGTGTTCAACCACTCCTTCGAAATTGCTGAAGACAAGACCCCATCAGACACACCCGGCCCCTCGGGCCGCCTAACAACTTACGGAGAACCCATGAAGAAGCCCACAGGCCGCACCACCGACGAGGTCGACAACCGCTCGACCGTCTCCGGTCGGCCGGGCCGATAGTCACGGAGGTCATGCTCCCCGGCGCAGTGGAGCCCAAAGCCTCACCGCTGCCAACGCCGTGTCACAGCACACAGGAGGTTGTCATTAAGGTTGCAGACACCGCGCTCAATGGCCGTGGCCCCACGGTGCGGGCAGACAAGATCGGTCGGTGGCTGCTCGTCCTTGCGACGCTCTCGACCGTCGGCGCGTTCTTCTACGGCATCGCGCTCATGATGGACGCGCCCGATTCCCGGATTTGGGTGGAGGGCTGGCGCACGTCCGCCTACCTGGTCTTCGCCGGACTATTCGCCATTCTCGCCGCAGCGCCGCGTGCCCACCGAGGGCTGTGGGAGCTGATCATCGGCCAGAAGACCGCGCTCGTTGTCATGGCTGCGGTGGTGGGCGATGTGAATGAGGCGCGCCAGTCCGGTCTGATCGATTTGGGTCTCGTGGTGGTCGTCGCGGCGGCCTACGTGTTGTGCCGTGGCTGGTACGGCTGGCGAACGAGCGCCGCAGAGCCGACCGGCGACCAACCGTCCGCCGGCCCGGCTGCATGATCCGGTCTGCCCAGCCTACGCCTGGCCTTGATCATTCGTGACCGACCGTCAGCTTCGGCTGGCGGCCGTTCTGTGTCCGGGGGCGTTGTCCGGGCATGGCGTGGCGCATGCTTGTCGGGGCGTTCGGTCGGCCAGCTTGCCTGCTTCAAGGCGCCTGCCCTGACGGATCCACGCCCCAAGGCTCCCGGGTGCGCGCCCAACTCAACGCCCAGACGCTTGATCTGTGGCTTCGGCCCGGAGCTGCGCCTTCCGCCGTATCTCGGGGGAACCTCACTCCCTGTTCGACGAGGGAGTGAGCCTGGCCCGCCGGCTATCCGAGCACGACCCGGCAGAGGGAACGCGAACACTGGTCAGGAGCCTGATCGACCGATCGACCCTCCACACCGTCGCCCGCGACTTCAGGCCTGCCCTCGATGACTTCCGTCAAGCCCTGAGCCACCGGGGAGAGGCCAACTAGCGCGAGCCGGCCGTCGTCCGTCCCAGAGCTCGTACCCACGAGCAGTTCCCGTCGGAGTCAGGAAGTTCAGCGGCCCTGGCCCGGTTCGTCACCTCACGATGAGGTTCTCGGGCAGGCCTTCGCAGCTCTGTACGCGATGGTCATAGTCCATTTGGTGCGTCCGGATCTCGCTCGCGTTGTCGACTGTCCAGTCGTACAGGTGGCCGAACGGCTCCCGCAGGGATTCGCCGAGCGGGGTGAGGGAGTACTCGACCCCGACCGGGGAGGTGGGCAGCACGCGGCGCACGACCATCCCGTTTCGCTCCAGGCGGCGCAGGGTCTGGGTCAAGACCCGCTGGGTCACGCCCTCGAGGCGGCGCTTGATCTCGTTGAACCGAGTGGGCTTCTCGAGGACTGCCATCACCATCATCGACCACTTGTCAGCGATCTGGTCGAGGATCGGGCGGCTGGGGCAGTCGGACCGGTAGACGATGTCGGTGCCTGCGTCGGCGGCATCGCCGACGGTTTCAGAAGTGGCCATGTCGGTATCCTTCGCGATCCTTGCGATGCCGAAAGTGCGTTATTGACGTCGGTCGCCCATCGTCGCACCGTAAGTATGCATCAGAAACCTAGATGCATATCAGGTACCGATCGGAGATCTCCATGAAGCACGACGCCTACGCGACCCTACGGGTGAGCCGCGAGGACGGCATCGCCCGCGTCACCCTCGACAACCCACCGGTCAACGTCCTGAACGCCGCCCTGATGGCCGACCTCCGGCACCTGCTGACCGCGCTGAGGGACGACACCTCGGTTCGAGTGATCGTGTTCGACAGCGCTGACCCGGAGTTCTTCATAGCCCATGTCGACATGTCGCTCGTCGACACGCCGGACGCCTTCGACGAGCTCGCCACAGATCTTCCGGACGGCGTCAACGTCTTCCAGGCTCTGGGGGAACTGCTCCGGCACCAGCCCCAGGTGACCATCGTCAAGCTTGCCGGGATGGCGCGCGGCGGAGGGGCGGAGTTCGTCACGGCCGCGGACATGGTGTTCGCGGCGATCGGTCGCGCCGGGCTCGGCCAGATCGAAGCTCTCATGGGCATCGTCCCCGGCGGCGGGGGCACGCAGTACCTCGCCGGCCGGGTCGGCCGCAATCGCGCCCTGGAGGCGGTGCTGGGTGCCGATCTGTACGACGCCGAAACCGCGGAGCGCTACGGCTGGGTGAACCGGGCCGTCCCTGCTGACGAGCTCGACGACGTCGTCGACCGCCTCGCCCGCAACATCGCGGCTTTGCCCGAGGGTGTGATCATGGCGGCCAAGCGCGCCATCATCCCCGACGACCTGGCCGAGGGTCTCCTGCGGGAGCACGACGCCTGGGCGGGCCAGGTCGTTCGCCCCGCGGCCGAGCGTCTGATCCGCGGCGGACTCGCCCGCGGTGCCCAGACCCGCGACGGTGAGCGCGATCTGGAGGGCCTGCTCCGGGGACTGGCCGGATAGGCCCCGTACGGAAGGCCCATCTGCTCACCGGTGTCCGGAGCGTCGGCTGGGAGCGGACGAGGAATCCTGGCCGCGATCGGGGGCGGCGGGATTCGACGACCTATGGAAGCGGCAGCTGAGGCCGCCGCGCGGATGATTCGTTTCGCGGGGCCATGGCCGCCGGCACCCCGGCCGCCGACCCGCGGTCCGGAGTGGGGTTCAGGCCCGAGGCGGGATGGCAGAAGGCCTCAGACTGCGACGGAGAGCAGGTCCACCACGAAGACGAGTGTCGAGCCCGCCGGGATCAATGACGAGGGTGACTGGTTGCCGTAGCCGAGGCGCGGGGGAACGATGATCTCGCGGCGGCCGCCGGCCTTCATCCCTCTGACCCCGCGGTCCCAGCCCTTGATGACCTTGCCACCGCCCACGGCGAACTTGAACGTCCGGCCCCGGTCCCAGGAGGTGTCGAATTCCTTCCCGGACTCGAAGGTGACCCCGACGTAGTGAACCTGGACAACCCGGCCCGGCTTCGCCTCGAGCCCATCCCCGACGACGAGGTCGCGGATGGTCAGCTCGGTGGGGGCGTCACCCTCCGGAAGGTCGATCTCAGGCTTCGTCAGTTCACTCATTGCCGCCTCATTCGCTCGCCGCCGGAAGCCCTCGTACGGACCGGCCAGGCGCATGTCACTCCATGCAGTAGATCATCATGCTGCCGCTGATCTCCTGGAGTGCATCGAGCCCAGCGCGGGTGGTCGGGCCTGCCCGGCGCCA
This sequence comes from Streptomyces sp. NPDC002793, assembly GCF_040295485.1. NCBI lineage: Bacteria > Bacillati > Actinomycetota > Actinomycetes > Kitasatosporales > Streptomycetaceae > Streptomyces > Streptomyces sp. NPDC002793. Next base: position 9,011 of record NZ_JBEOVL010000089.1, read on the forward strand.
GATTGCCGAGGTTCTCAGTCGATACACGCCGGACCAACGCACACTCCTCTTCGACTACTTCGCCCACGCCACCCCTGCTTTCCGGGCGGCCACCGAAGAGATCAGGGACGCAGAAGCACCCCGCCGTCAGCGCAAGGCAGGCGCGGCGGGCCGCCGCCCGTGAGGGTGGCGGGCCACCGAGTCGGAACCGGCAGGTGTCAGTTGGCCTTGGCGGGTTCCTCGGCTCGTGCGCGGGTGCTGGCGAGGCGGTACGAGTCGAAGCCGGTTCCGAGGATGGCGCCGTTGAAGGTGAGGCGGTCGACGAAGGATGACCGGCCGGCCCTTCCTCGGCCTGGGCGACCCATGCTGCTGCTGGCCCGCCACGTCTCGCACAGGTCCTCATGGGCAGAGGGTGGGAATCCCTTGGAACCGGCGACGGTACAGGGTGCCCCACGTGGTGCCTCAGTCTGGCGGGCACCACGTGGACGGTGCTCGAGTCACCGTCAGCGCGGCTGTCGCGTGCCGGGCGGGAAGCGGCCTGTTGACTCTCACACCGTGTCAGGCGCTCAACTCGGAGACATCATGTTCACCATCGGAGACTTCGCCCGGCACGGCCGCGTGTCTGTCCGCATGCTGCGTCACTACGACGCCACCGGACTGCTACGCCCGGCCCATGTCGACCCCGCCACCGGCTACAGGTACTACTCGGCTGCCCAGCTGGCCCGTCTCAACCGCGTCATCGCGCTGAAAGACCTCGGCCTGACCCTCCAGCAGGTCCAGGAGATCCTGGACGAGAAGGTCACCACCGAAGAACTGCGCGCGATGCTGCGGCTGCGGCGGACCGAGTTGGAGCTGGCGGTGGCTGCCGCGGGGGCACGGCTGGTCCAGGTCGAGGCGAGGCTCCGGTCCATCGAGAGCGAGGGCCACATGCCCACGAACGACGTCGTCATCAAGAGTATCCCCGCAATCCGGGTGGCGGAGCTGACCGCGACCGCCGCGAGCTTTGATCCCGAGGACATCGGCCCGGTCATCGGGCCGCTCTACGACGAGCTGTTCCGGCGCCTGGAAACGGCCGGCGTAACCCCTGCGGGGCCCGGTGTCGCCTATTACGAGGACGCCCCGGAGGGCGGTGGCAAAATCAGCATCCACGCCGCCGTCCACGTCGCGGCCCCGCTCCAGGACGGCACCTTCCGGGTGCTCGACCTGCCGCCCGTCGACCGGGCGGCGTCCATCGTGCACCGCGGCTCGATGGACACCGTGCTGCCCACGGCCCAGACCCTGGCCGTCTGGATCGACGAAAACGGCTACCGGTCAGCCGGATATCCCCGGGAGATCAGCCTTGAATGCCCGGACAACCGCAACGACTGGGTGACCGAACTCCAGGCGCCGGTGATCAAGCCTTGAGACCCGGGGCAATCCTGGCAGGGAGATTTCCCGGTCCGCGCCGGCAGGCATGGTGTCTGGCCGTCCCCGCCGCGATCCGGCACCGTCCAGCGAGCAACACGTTCACCTACCCGTGGAGCGACGAAGGGCGTACGCGCCGCTGAACGCGGGCCCGCACGCGTCGGTGCTCCGCGTTGTCGGATTCCTCGCGCTTGATCATCTTAGAGATGCCGCGGGTAGGGGCGCCGTCTCGAGCGCCGCGATACCGCCGCCCGGACCAGCGGAATCTCTTAGTGATCGAGCGATGATCGGTCGTGGCAACGGACCCGCGAGGGCGGTTTGCCGTCGGGGGGGGTGCCCCTATGGGTTTGGTCAAGGTGGTCGGGACGGTGTCGGGCGTGACTTCGCCTGGCACTCTGGCTGTCATGAGCGATGGAGCGT
>NZ_JBEOVL010000090.1:0-10357 GCF_040295485.1 Streptomyces sp. NPDC002793
TGATCGGGTCGGCCGGGCCTCGGTCGTTCGTCCGGGGCGGGTCAGGCGGGTTGAGCCGCCAGGCGTGCGTACTGATTGCCCAGTTCGGCCTGCCGCCGGTCGTGCGCCGCGAGGTTCTCCGGCTCCGTCGGCACGCTGGCGGTTCCGGCCTGGGCGGGCGCCTCGGACCGACCGGGCGCGACGGGCACGTTCGTCCGGCGGGTGTCGGCGTCCCGGACCGCCGGGAGTACGGCGGCCCACTCGGCCCGGCGCGTCGGGGCAGCTGCTCGGCCGCGCGGCTGGCGCTCTTGGTGGTGCCGCTGCTCGCGGGCGATCGTGCAGGAGGCCTGGGTCTCAGCGAGCCGGACTTCCAGGGCGCGGCCCGCCCCGCACCGCCCGCCGGCCTTGCAGAGGGAGCAGGCGGCGCGGTGCCGGTCGACGGCGTGCCGGGCGCGCTCCAGCAGAGGGAGTAGACGGGTCAGGGCCGGTGTGCTCTGCGTTCCCTGCTCGGCGAGACGGTGGACCGGGGTGGGCGCCGGGCCCCGCTTGGGCTGGGGCAGCACCTTCGTCGACCGGCGCGAGGCGACCGCCGCGGACGCCTCGGTCCGCTCGGTCAGTTCCGCCCGCCAGGCGTTGACCGCGGTGTCGAGGATGATCCGGCGGTTGCTGCTGGAGCAGCGGCGGGGGGTGGTGGTGGTCCGGTCGTAGTGCGGGGTGGTGTGGTGAGGGACCAACACTGGCGTGCCGAGGACTCCGGTAATCGGCGTCCAGGTCTTGCAGGCCGGACAAATGACGTGTTCTTTGCTCGGCGTCAGGTCGATCTGGCTGGCTGTGAGTTCCGAGGCGCTGATCGCCGGGAGGGGGCTGACGTTCTTGGTGCGGGTCTTCCGGCGGCGCTTGCGGGCCTTGGGCTCCACAGTCGTCGTGGCCATGAGGGACTCCTCCGGTAGAGGGGAGAGGGGGGTACGTCGCGGGTGAACTCTCCGACCGGCGGGCGTCGGACCGAAGGTCGGCGTCCTGGCTGATCGGACAGCGCATCAGCGCTGCGACTTGCAACAGAAGGTGACCGGCCAGGTGACCGGGCCCAGGGGATTTGGTGGAGCTATCAACCCTGGCCCTCCCCTACGGGGAAGCACTCCTGCGGTGGCAGGTAGCGCTGAGCAGAAGCCACGCGAAGACAGTGCCTTCAGCAGCTCAGCGGCACTGTGGCCAATGTAGACCACTAGCGCATCTAAGCGCCAGTGGTAGCGCTTGAAGTTTGCGTGGCGTAGTCTTCGACGTATAGAGCTGCACCATGGAGGTGTGGCGCGCGAAGCTAGAGAGAGGAGACCGGTATGCCCAACACAGTCGGATACGCAGAAATCGCCGCGAGCTATCGCAAGCAGATCCAGGACGGGGCGCTGAAGCCAGGCGCCACCATGCCGTCGCTGCGGCAGGTTTGTGAGCGCTATGGCGTGGCACAGACGACCGCGAACAGGGCCTACCGAGTCCTCAAAATGGAGGGGCTGACCATGGCCAGGCCGGGCGTTGGCACGGTGGTGGTCGGGCCGGTCAGCAACAACATCAGCACCCGGGTACGGCTCTACGGGGAGACGGGAAAGGCGCTGGACGGCGGCGAGAGCTCTCGGATTCTCGAGGTAGGCACCGTCGGAGCAGACGAACTGGTTGCGCCGCGCATGGACGTTACGCCCGGCACCCCTGTCCATGTCCGCCGCCGTCTGGTCAGCCGCAATGGTGTTCCAGTACACCTGAGCAGCTCCTACTACCCCGCCTTCGTGGTCGCTGCGACACCAGAGCTGGCCGAGCCCGTCTCGACTGGAGGCTCTCGCGAACTGGCGGCGACGCGTCTCGGTGTCGCGCAAGACCGTGTGCTGGAAGAAGTGACGTCGCGTCTCGCTACCAGCTCCGAAAAGGAACACCTGGGCCTAACGGCTGGGGATGTTGTTGTTAGCCAGATCGTCCGGACGGTAACGCTGGCCGACGACCGCGTAGTTGAAGTAGCCGTCAAGGTCACCGGCGGAGCGACCATCCTCCGCTGGAGCACATCTCTGGCAGCCAGCACGCTCAAAAAATGACACGTGGCCCCCTCAAAGCAAGGCGCTTGGACTACACACACTGCGTTCGAGAGGCAGCTACCAAAAGTGACGAGTGGGGGTTGACATCTTGAATGTCACCCCCCACTCGTCACCTCCGCGCGATCAAGGGGCCGTGCCAAGCTTTGACGCTCGGTGTGGTCGCCGCTCGCGAAGGTGACCTGGACGCGGCGCTCGCGTACGGGGAGCGGGCTCTGGCGGGGGAGCGGAAGTCGCTGCCGTCGCTCGCGATGGTGGCCAGTGGCCTGGGGCGCCCTCTGCAGACGCACTATGGAAGCTCTTCCGACGCCCAGAAGTTTGTCGCTCACCTTCGCGAGTTGCGAGGCGGTCAGTGATGTTCCCGTACGGCAGGCACTCCGCTTCAGGCGTCCCGTCAGGCGGGAGCGGCATTCGTGATGTTGAAGAATTTGTGCGAAGGAGGAGTTGTGCAGCAAGCGCCGCGCTCGTCTTCTGCGGTCGTCAGGCTGGGCTCAGCAGTCAGTGCAACAGAAGTACCTCACCTGGAAAGATGCCGGGAGGTGCCTATGCGGCAGATGGCCTTCGGCGGGGAGCCGCTGACTGCTCCTGCGTGGATGGTTCGTAGCCGCCTGGTGTGCCGCGCAGCTGTCCCTGCACCTGGTGCCGGCGGGATCGTGAAGTGCCGTCAGTGGGCGCTGCGAGCAGTGGAATCGACACGTTGCGCCCAAGGTCTCTTCGGGGCCGACCTCGGCGGTATGGTGGCGTCTGACGTAGATCAAAAATGCGAGTGGCCCCGCCGACCGGCTTGGCAACCGGGAGGGGCCACTCGGGCCAACGACCTTGTAGTGGGGGTCGGTTGGCCAGCCGCTTACTCCTACGAACCAGGAGGTGGCGACGTGATCAGGGTACCCGTACCCGCACGCGCACACACTGCACCCCGCCGTGGGGTCAGCGACCTCGCAGGTCGCTGGTCCTTCGACGGGGTGTTCGTGCTGCCTGGATATGCCTCGACCCGCGCCTCTGCCGAGGGGGTTGAAGTGACGTAGTCCTTTTGGGGCGGCCCCCTATATGGGTCTGCCGCCCCGGGCCTCCTAGCCGTGAAGCGATTGCCGTCGCCTCAGCTGGAGCCCTTCTGACACCGGAGGAGCTTTGCCGAGCTCCCCCGAAGGGATTGCCCGTCCGGTTGGCGCCGGCCGAGCGGTTCAACATCAGGTTTCTCCCCAGAAACCGAAGCCCTTTCGGGGGCTTCGTCGTGCCAAGAGGCGAGGCCCCCTAACACGGGAGTCATTGTGCACGACGTTTCGTGCGGTTGCCAGCTTCGGCATGCCCGCAGCCTGCAAGTCCGGCGAATTTTCCAGCCCCCAGCACTCGGCCATGTGACTGATTTCACGTCCTATCCCGTCAGCAGGCAGGCGCCTCGACATGTCCCGTTCGCGGGTTCCTGCGCCGGTGAGGCTGGCGCGGGGCAGGCGCGTACGGCCGTTCCGGTCGGTCGGCTGACCGCTTTCACCTCCGGCCGCCCTGTCACACTGGAGACGATCTTCGGACTTGGGCTGGCTATGAACGCTTCCCTCGCCTTCGCACCGCCCGGTTTCGCGCCGTCCGCCCGGTGCGCCGTACGAGTCCACCGCGCGGCGGCGGCCGCCAAGCTGCAGCGCTCGCTCGCGATGGTCGTCGACAGCTCCGGGGGCGGCTTCCCGTACGGCGGGACGGTTTTTAACATCCGCTCTCACCTCATGGGGGCGGCGGGGGCGGTCCGGGGGCGGTGGACTCTGTCCACCGGCCGCCTGATGCACCGTCAGCGGATAGATCTCGAAGTTCATATTCCGCCTGCTCAGAACGGCGTCCGCTATAGCGTGCACTCCGGCCCGACGCAGACGCAGAAAACTGCGGCCCGTGTCGGTTCTGGTGCTCTTGCCGGGCCGGTGGTCCGGTGAGCGCCGTGGCGGCACGGGCCGCGCTCCCGCGCCCCCGTACGTTCGTCGGCGGGGCTGGCCGGCGTCGGCTCCGGTCGATCCCGGCACAGGCAGGGCCGGTCCCGAAGCGGGCGGCGGGTCATCCCCTGTCGCTCGGTCGGGACGCGCGCGCCCGGCTGGGTCGCGCGGTGAGGGCGCTGCTGGACGTAGCCGGCCTGGATAGTGCGTCGGACGCGGTGCGTTTGGCGGTTCTGGTGCTCGCGTCGCGTACGCCGTCGGAGAGCGGCGTGGTGAGGATCCGCACCTCGGAGCTGGGGCGGTGGATCGGGGTGTCCGCGTCGTACACGGCCTCCGACGTCCTGCCGGTGCTGCGCCGCTCGGGCGTTGTCTCGGTCGACACGGCAGAGGGCGACTACGGCCAGGACGACGGGCTGGAGTGCAAGGTGCAGCCGCTGGAGGCGGCACGGGGTGTGGTCGGGCACCCGCTGAACCTGGCGAAGAAGGAGTACGCCACCCTGTGGCGGCTGCTGGAGGCCGTGATGGGTCCGGGCTGGACGCACCGGAACGGCTCCGTCACCCCAGCCGGGCTGATCGGTACGCGTACCGGTCGGGGCGCGTCGACAGACCGCCTGGCGCTGCTCCTGCTGGTGCTGGAGGGACGGGCGACCGGGCGGGTTCGGCTGTGCGGCGGGAGCGTGGACACCAAGCGCGGCCGGGCAGCAGCCACGCTGGCCCGGCTAATGGGGTGTACGGCAGCGGCGGCCGCGGGAATCCTCGGACGCCTCGAGGACCGGGAGCTGGTGTGCCGGGTACGCCTGAAGACCGCGTCCGGGCTCGCGAACCGGTCGCAGTTGCTGGTGCCGGCGGTCGCCGCTGCGCACGGCCGTAGTGGTGCCGACGTGATCCGGGAGGACCGTACGGAGGCCCTGGAGCCCGTGTTTTCAGAGCGCGGTGTTGCAGCAAGGCGTAGTGAGCACTCGCAGTCAGATGCAGATCCGCAGGTCAACGGCATGCCTGTTGCGGATGAGGCGGACGTTGCAGAGCCCCGCATTGCGGCAACCCTTCACACTGACCACCCTCCCCTGGTTACTCCCATCCCGTCTCTCTCGCTCTCTGATGGCTTTTCCGGCGACAGCCGTAGTGGGTTCGGTGATCTGCCGGGCCGCGCGTGCGAGCGCGAGGACCAAGCCGTGGACGGCAACGCTGCTGTCGGGCTGATGCTGGTCGACGGCGAGGGTAGCCCGCTGCGCGGGGAACAGCCGAAGAAGTCCCCGTCGATCAGCAGCCAGAAGCCCGGCCGCGGGCCGGTGGCCGGTCCTCAGGTGCGGGTCCTGGACGATGCGGGTCGGGGCAGGCAGCAGCGGGGGAGAGTGCCTCTGCCGCCGAAGGATCTGCGGGTCGTCCTGGCTCCGGTCGACCTGATCTGGGCGCGCCTGGAGCATCCAGCTGCCCGGAAGCTGGTGGAAGCTGCGGCGGGCAGCGAGCTGGAGCGGGTAATTGGCTTCGCCGGTCGCACGGACGCGCCACAGATCCTCGCCGACCGGCTCGCCCGGCGCTTGGACGAGCAGATGCGTATGGGTAAGCCGATTCAGGATCCGGTGGGCTGGCTGATCGGCCGCGCCCTGTCGCAGCGCCAGTTGTGCGCGGAGCCCCGGTGTGACGAGAGCGCTTTGCTCGACTCAGGCCGGGACTGCCCGCGCTGCGAGGACCGGCAGATCGACCGCCGTGCCCAGCGCCGCGCGGTCACCGCCGCCGTCGACGCCTCGATGCCACACGCCTCCGAGAGTGAGCGCCGTACGGCCGTCGAGCAGCAGCTGCACCAGGACGTGATGGCCGAAGCGCGGGCCAAGGCCCGCCGGTGGGAGCAGATCCGGGAGCAGCGGGCCGTCGCTGCCGAGGCGCGCGCCAAGGCCCGTGCCGAAGCCGCGGCCGCGCCGGTGGCTCCGGCCGCGATGCCCGCGCCGCGCCCGGTCGTCGTCCCCGCTGTGAAGCCGGAGTTCGCCAATGCCGACGACGATCAGGAGCTGGTCCTCGAGGAGCTCACCCGCGAGCAGGTCCTGGACTGGCGCAACCGTGCCGCCGCCGACCACCAGCTGGTGTTCGACCACATCGACCGGTACGGCGAGCTGTCGGCGCAGCGCCTGTTCACCCGAGCGTTCGTCGCTCAGGTGCAGCGCCTGTCCGGCCTCGTGCACCTGAACCTCGGTTACACCACCTGGGGGCAGGCATGAGCAGCGGCGAGACGTCCGGCGCCAACCTGGCCCGGGCCGCGATGGAGGCGGCCCGCAAGGATAGCTGCGCCAGAAGGTGAAGAAACAGCCGCAGCCGGTGCGCACGGGGCGGCGCGACGGGCGCGAGCCATGGCCCCGGGCGCGGCGATCGGCACGCCGGTCACCGAACGAACCTGCGACTTCCCGGCCGCCGGCGCTTTCCTGCGGGACCGGTGGGCGGCCACCGCCCCCGAACTCGCCGGCCGTCGCCGCCATGTCGTACGACCCCGACTCCGGCCGGCTCACCGTTTGCTCGGAGTCGACGGCTTGGGCGACCCAGACCCGCTGGAGCAGAGCCGGGTAATCGCAGCTGGCAATAAGGCAGCGGGCCGCACCATCGTGCGCGCCCTGCGGACACCGCCCGGCGCCGCGTCCGTCCGTGCCTGGTTCGGCTGGCGCTGCCCCGGCAGGCCCGTCCCCGACTGCGCCCGCCGACTCGGTGAAGACCAGGGAGACGGTGTGCGAGGGTTACCGGCGGGCCCTTGAGGCACATCTGGCCAGCCGGAAGGCGACGGTCGTCGACCCGATGATCCAAGAAGTGCGTCAGCGGCGGCAGGGAACTGTCCTTCGGTGCCGCGATCAGTTGGATGGTCGCGGTACGCGGCTGAGAACTGGCCGCAGCTGGCAGCAACGTCCTCCAGCAGTGGTCAACCATCGCCCCGACTCTCGCCGGGAACGTGACCGCGACGTGCGCTACGACCCGGAAACAGGAATCCTTCACCTTCAGCCAGCCACGCCCGACCACCGCACCCAGCTGAACCTGCATCAGCAGGACATCATCGCCAAGATCAACCAGAGTGTAGGCCCGGATTCGGTCCGGCATCTGCATATCCGGACCTCGTCGGCACTGTCCACCTCAAGAGCAGCAGCACCCGACCTGCGGTCAGGACGCGATCAGACCCCTCGGCTGGAAACTTGAGGCCGTCCGCCTCCGCTCGCGAGGAGCGGTCCGGCCCCGCCGAGCAATCCGCCGGCACAGTTCACCTCCGCTCGCGCGGAGAGGACGCCTGGCCCTTCATGGCATCGAAGTACACGCGCGGTTCACCTCCGCTCGCGCGGAGAGGACCGCAGGTCAGAGCCTTGCGGGCCCGCAATCGCCGGTTCACCTCCGCTCGCGCGGAGAGGACGACTGGCGGGTCGTCTCCAGAGTGACCTCCGCCGGTTCACCTCCGCTCGCGCGGAGAGGACTCTGCCGAGACTCCGAGGAGGCGGCCGAGTTGCGGTTCACCTCCGCTCGCGCGGAGAGGACGACGTGGTGCGGCTGCGGGCGGGCGGCGCGTCCGGTTCACCTCCGCTCGCGCGGAGAGGACTTCGCTCCTGAGGAAATCGCAGCAGCGCAGGACGGTTCACCTCCGCTCGCGCGGAGAGGACGTTCAGACGCCTCGGCCGGCTACCGAAAGGTTCGGTTCACCTCCGCTCGCGCGGAGAGGACCTGACGTCCAAGACCCTGGCGCTGGCCAAGACCGGTTCACCTCCGCTCGCGCGGAGAGGACGTCGCGGCGCGGGCCGCCGCGAACTGACCCCAGGGTTCACCTCCGCTCGCGCGGAGAGGACAACAGCGGGTTCTCCGGGGACCAGGGCGGCGCCGGTTCACCTCCGCTCGCGCGGAGAGGACGCTCCGTGCACGGGCCGGGCGGTGCCGCCGACCGGTTCACCTCCGCTCGCGCGGAGAGGACCGCCATGCCTCATCCCCTCGTTATCGGGCCCGCGGTTCACCTCCGCTCGCGCGGAGAGGACCCACGCTCGTGCCCCATCACGACCTGCACATCCGGTTCACCTCCGCTCGCGCGGAGAGGACGAAGGGCGGCCCCGGCCCGGAAGGGAGGGCTGCGGTTCACCTCCGCTCGCGCGGAGAGGACCATACGAGGCGACATGCCTGGCACAAGCAGCCCGGTTCACCTCCGCTCGCGCGGAGAGGACTTGCCCTTGGCCTCGGGCACCGACTGGCCGTGCGGTTCACCTCCGCTCGCGCGGAGAGGACGTGCCGTACAAGTACGCCGGCTGTGATGAAGGCGGTTCACCTCCGCTCGTGCGGAGAGGACTTCACTGGGTCCGGGGCCAACGGTAAGGGCACCGGTTCACCTCCGCTCGCGCGGAGAGGACGGGGCGTTCCTCGCGATCCGGGCACTCGGCCACGGTTCACCTCCGCTCGCGCGGAGAGGACGTGCTCGTCGAACGGGAACCACAGGACGGCCACGGTTCACCTCCGCTCGCGCGGAGAGGACGACGCCCTCCAGCTCGATGTACAGAACCGCCTCGGTTCACCTCCGCTCGCGCGGAGAGGACCATCTCCGCGTAGGCGGCCATGCGGCGCTCGGCGGTTCACCTCCGCTCGCGCGGAGAAGACACGGCACGGTTGCTGGGCTCAGTAACGTCCAACGGTTCACCTCCGCTCGCGCGGAGAGGACTGGGAGGCCGTGATGTCCGCGACAAGGACGTCCGGTTCACCTCCGCTCGCGCGGAGAGGACGCACCCGTCAAACCGCAGTGAGAACCGTCCAGGGGTTCACCTCCGCTCGCGCGGGGGACTCGGCAAGGACGCGGGTCATCCGCGACCGCGACGGTTCACCTCCGCTCGCGCGGAGAGGACCTGCTCCGTGTCCCGCAGGTCTGGCAGGTCCTCGGTTCACCTCCGCTCGCGCGGAGAGGACCGGGTCCGGGGCCGCCGGGGTGCCACCCCCAGCGGTTCACCTCCGCTCGCGCGGAGAGGACCGGAGTCGTCACGGTGCGACTCGGCGTTGCCGAGGTTCACCTCCGCTCGCGCGGAGAGGACCCGGCCTCTTTCACCGTGTCGGTGAGGACGCGCGGTTCACCTCCGCTCGCGCGGAGAGGACCACACCATGTCCGGCGACATCAAGATCAAGGACGGTTCACCTCCGCTCGCGCGGAGAGGACTCATCGGCATCCCGTGGCGTACCGCGTTTGCGCGGTTCACCTCCGCTCGCGCGGAGAGGACCGGGCGTTGAACGCGATCAGGTCGCTGATCGCCGGTTCACCTCCGCTCGCGCGGAGAGGACGACCACGCCCTGCGGCTCCTGCGCCTGCACAGCGGTTCACCTCCGCTCGCGCGGAGAGGACCCCCCCACCCCCTGTGTTTCCGCATGTGAAGCGCGGTTCACCTCCGCTCGCGCGGAGAGGACGCCGGCGCCTTCTTCGCCTCCGCCGCCGCCGCCGGTTCACCTCCGCTCGCGCGGAGAGGACTTGATCGGGACGGGGCCGTGGTCGGCGTCGAGCGGTTCACCTCCGCTCGCGCGGAGAGGACCCAGCGGCCGTCCTTGATGACCTGCCTGCCGTCGGTTCACCTCCGCTCGCGCGGAGAGGACGTGTCGGCTTCGTGGGGGCTGCCATGTCTCTCCGGTTCACCTCCGCTCGCGCGGAGAGGACATCGCGGCGAAGGCCGAGAGCGAGGACCGGGACGGTTCACCTCCGCTCGCGCGGAGAGGACGCGTCAGCCGGAGTTGCCGGCGGCCGCCGGTCCGGTTCACCTCCGCTCGCGCGGAGAGGACCCTCTTTGACCTGGGACGTTAGAGGGGGTTTGCCATTTCTTGACTTTCTCGCTGGAAGGCGATCAGGGTAAGGCCGTCGAAGTCGATGGGTTCTCGGCGGCGGGCGCCGGCTGTTCGTAGTTGAAAGCCTTGTTCGTTGTCGGCGGGGTGGGCGAGTACCGCGATGCCGTCGCCGGTGCAGGCGGTGACGGCTGCCCAGAGTTCGTCGCGGACTTTGGCGGAGACGGTGCCGACGTAAAGCTCGGGTGTGACTTCGAGGAGCCAGCGGGTGAGGGCGCCGCGGAGGTGGTCGGGGACGGCGGTGGCCGAGATGACGATCATCGAGGACATGGGCCGTGCCTTTCCGGTGGGCGGGTCACAGCTGTTTCCCGTGGTTGACGCCGGCAGGTACCGACCCGGCGACCGGGTCCCACAGGTCGACCATCTGTTCTTCAGGGTCGGGGCGCTCGTAGGCGCGATCCGGGTCGAGGAGCTGCTGGATGTCCGTGACGATGCGGGGGAGGAGCTGGAAGAGGCGTAGTTCGTGGCGGAAGGAGCGGCGGGCTTCGCCTTCCGGGTTGGAGGAGGCGTGGAGGGAGAAGGCGAGAGGGATGGTGAGTTCGGCTTTGTAGAGGTCTGCGATGTCGTAGACGAAGG
>NZ_JBEOVL010000091.1:0-10208 GCF_040295485.1 Streptomyces sp. NPDC002793
GAGAGCACGCGATGCATGATCGCGAACGACGGACGCTTCCCGCTGAAGAGTCCGGATCACAAGATCGTCGACAGAACCAAGATCCGCGACGGCGCCGTGGCGAACCGGCCCATCTACGTTGCCCTGGCCGTCACGGCCGAGGGCCGGCGGGACATCCTGGGGCTGTGGGCCGGCGAGGGCGCCAAGCACTGGATGCACATCCTCACCGAGATCAAGAACCGTGGCGTGAACGACGTCCTCATGCTCGTCTGCGACGGGCTCAAGGGCTTGCCCGACGCCGTCGAGACCGTCTGGCTTCGCACCGTGGTGCAGACCTGCGTGGTCCACCTGCTGCGGAACTCCTTCCGCTATGCCGCCCGCCAGGACTGGGACAAGATCGCGAAGGTCCTCAAGCCCGTCTACACCGCGGCGACCGAGGAAGCCGCACTCGAGCGATTCGCGGAGTTCGCCGACACGTGTATCCAGCGATCGTCCGGCTCTGGGAGAACGCCTGGGAGGAGTTCACTCCCTTCCTCCGCTTCGACACCGAGATCCGACGCATTGTCTGCGCCACCAACGCGATCGAGTCCGTGAACGCGCGGATCCGACGGGCGGTGAAAGCCCGCGGTCACTTCCCGAACGAGCAGGCCGCCCTGAAGTGCGTCTACATGGCGATCATGTCGCTGGACCCGACCGGCAAGGGCCAGGCCCGCTGGACCATGCGCTGGAAACCAGCCTTGAACCTTCGACATCACTTTCGACGGACGCCTCTCCGCAGCACGCCAGTAACCCTCAACAACCCGAATTACACCGCTCGTTTGACAGACCCAACCCAGTTGGGGCACCCCGCCTCCGACGGTCCGCGAGACCTGGTTCCTGAGCACCGACCACTTCCGGCTCCGTCTGGTCTTCAACGTGCTCACCAGCCCACACGTCTTCCTCGGCGGGAACATCACCGCCTACCACCGGCAGGTTCGGTGCGCCGAACGCTCCGCCGCCGCCCTCGCTCAGTCCCTGACCGCCTATGAGGGCCTGCCGACCCTCCACGAGGCGTGGGAGGCGCTGTGGCAAGCACCCGACGGCCGCACCGGGAAGGACTACCTCGGCTACCTCGTGGCCCCACACCTGCTGTCCGTCCTCACCCGCGGCCTGACCGACCACCAGTCCCCACCGCCCCCAGGCGTCAGCCGAGCCGGTAGTCGATCCACTGCCTGCCGGCCGCCGCCGCCCGGCCCCGGTACGCACCCAGTCCTCCACCGGGGCCGTGCACCTGGTGCCAGGACCAGTAGCCGGTGATCGCCACCGCGAACATGCTCACGGCTTCCGGGGTTGCGGCACGCCACGCCGGAAGCCGCGCTCCGAGCTCTGCCTCCGCTCCGGCCGGGCTGTGACCGGCGAGGATCAGCTGAGGGACGAAGAACGCCGCATCCACCCACGCCGCACCACGAGCCGCCCAGGACCAGTCCAGGACCCGCACCCGCTCGGACTCCACCAGCATGTTGTCCGCCCGCAGATCGCAATGCACCAAGGTGTCTCCCGCAGCGGCTTTCACCAGCAGGTCCCGGTCGTCCATCTCCGTCAGCCAGGCGCGACGCGCAATAGACCAGGCATCCGGGCCGGCCGGGGCAGCAGCAAGCCGCTCCCAGTGACCTGCCAGCAGCGACAAGGTCTCCCCGGCCTCGCCCACGGGGGCCGGGCACGGGGTCAACTCCCGCTCCAGTGAACCGACCACGTTCAGTACGCCGGGGAGGTCCGCGGACCCGGGCCGCAGATCGGGTTCCCCGCCCAGGACCGCCTCGAAGGCGTTGACGATCCAGCCGTGCGACTCCAGCGACCACCACAGCTCGGGCGCGATCACAGAAGGCAGGTGCTCCCCGACGACAGCCTCGGCTCGGTAGTGGGACGCCATCGGCAGCGCCAGATCCGCGGCCTTGAGGAACACCTCACTGCGGTCGGCACACGTCAGCCGCACGGCAAGCCCAGGGGTGAATCCGCCCTCGGGATAGCTGACCTCGACCACCGGCGAACCGAGACGTTCCTGCACTGTGGCCCGCACCTCTTCCGGCAGCCCCTCCCACCGCGGTCGTACCGATGGTGTGTTCACAGAATGCTCCTCAGTTCGGATAGCAGATCGAGCCTTGCAGTCGACCAAGATCGCCATACCTGTCCGCTAAGTTCCGATTCAACCGAGAAGGAGTCAAAGATCGCAATCGAGTTCCACGACATTCAGCCGCCCACGCTCTTTAGCGCCGGTGACGCCAGTGCTGATGTGCCTTCAATACCTCGTAGTTCCAGGCAGAGCGCTGCTGCGTCGAAGAGCGTCCAGCGGACACACCGAGTTGTTCGGCGATGGTGGGGAACCGCGGGTGCATCTGCCGATCTCCGACTGTGACCAGAGCTGACAGCAACGGCTCACTTTGATCGCGGTCGTCATCGACAAGCCACAAAAGCACGCTCTCGTCATCGCGATGCAGACGCACAAGGGCCGGCAGACGCTTGCGGATCGCCGTCCACGTAGTGGTAGCCCCGGCTCGAGCAGTCTGCTCCAGCAACGGCCGCAGGTCGGTCGCGAGCTCCGCGAGTCGCCCTGCCCCCAGAAGCCCCGACTGGCCGTCCCGAGGAACCGGACGCACCTCCGCAACCGGCATGGGCGAAGCGTCGCAGGTCGCCGGAACGGGCGGCGCCGTCCGCGCCGGCTGCTGCACCGAGCCTGGAGCGGTGGCGCGAGGAGGTGCGTCTGACGACCACACCGTCTTTGGCTGTACGACGGGACGCTGTGCGGAGACCGGCGGCTTCACCCGCTTACGCGGCGCGGGCGGGGTCGCGACCGGCCGCGGTCGCAGTTCCTGCGCGGTCAGGCGCCGCTCCTCCTCCCGCCACCGGCGAGAGCCCAATACTTCCTTGAGGTCTTTCAACTGGGCCCGCTGCTCTCGGGTCTCACGCGGCGGGGCCTGGGAAGCCTGATGCCAGGCCCATTCGAACAGATCTCCAGCCCTGGCCACGTCAAAGCGCTCGATCGCACGCTGCAGTTCGGTGAGCGTGCCGTTCAGCGAGCGACGGATCATTGCGATATCCATCGCGCTCAGAATTGGGCGGCCTGTCGTCCGGCGCCGAAAATCGGTCTGCCACGCTGCCCCGCCACTGAGCCGCACACGCCCGTTCGACAAGAGCCGACCTCCACCCCTGGCACTACACCGTGCCCCCTGACCCGTCACTATCCGCCCAACGTGACCCACAACATCGGTGTGCACAAGAGCGCTTCGCGACAGACACTGAACCGGGAAGAAGCAGCAGCTCACAGCAACGTGCGCACCCGACCCGTCTCCTCCACCCAGTCGGTACAGGGCCCGCGAGTTCTGCTCCATTCGAGCGCGGCCATGCCCGGCTCTCAGCCCCGGATGCCGAGACCGACGTGCACCGGCGCCGGGCCTCCGGTTCACCACCTGTCGAGACAGGCCTCGTCAGGGCTACCCCGTGAACACCTGAGCCCCTGTCACTCTTGGGCTCCAACCTGCGACGATGAGGCCGTTTCAGCCCTCTCACCTGCCGGAGCCCCTCGCCGTGATCACGCCGCGCCATGCCCTGATCAGCACTGCCCTGCTCGCTGCCTGTCTCACCGCGTGCAACCCAGCCGCGACGGCCGATCCCGACGACAAGCCGGCCAGCCCGACCGCGTCTGCCACCAGCGCGGCCGCGCCCGGTGCCCCCGGGGGCGGCAGTGGGACCCCACTCAATGACGCGGTCGCCATGCTGCCGCTCGGTGAAGAAAGCCGTACCGGGTACGAGCGCGACTCCTTCAATCACTGGATCGACGAGGACGGCGACGGCTGCGATACCCGCCGCGAGGTGCTCCTGGCCGAAGCCGTCACGAAGCCGGAGCAGGGCGACCGGTGCGCGATCACGGGCGGGTCCTGGTCCTCGTTCTACGACGAGGTCGAGGTGACCGACGCCAGGAAGCTGGACATCGATCACATGGTCCCGCTGGCGGAGGCCTGGGATTCCGGGGCTTCGGAGTGGAATGCGGAACGTCGTGAGCAGTACGCCAACGATCTCGGCAGCGAGCGGAGCCTGGTCGCGGTGACCGCGAAGTCGAACCGGTCCAAGAGCGACCGGGATCCCGGCGAGTGGCTCCCGCCGGCCGCGTCCGCGCAGTGCACCTACGCCTCGGACTGGGTCGCCACCAAGCTCCGCTGGAAGCTCACCATCGACACGAAGGAACAGGCCGCTCTGGAGAAGCTCGCTGATGGCTGCCCGGACACCGTGGTGGAGTACGGAGTCGCCCCGTAGCAAGACGGCGGCGGGCGGCACAGCAAGAAGAGACGAGGCCGTCGATGAGCCGGGCGGCTGGTGTTGAACGATCCCGGGCCTTCGTTGGCGGTGAAAGGAGGCGGGCTTTGTGACCTCGACAATCCTGTCTGATCCGTGCGTCGGCGGTGCCGCGATACGGCACCGCCCGAACCGCATTCATGACAGTCATGCGAGCTGTGCCTCTATGCCAGGGCGGCGGCCACCGTCTCCAGTACGGCGTGCTGGCGGGTGTCGATGGGCACGTTGGCCTGGCGCAGCGAGCGGAGCGTGGATCCTTCGGCACACAGCCTGCACAGCCCCATCAGCGGGAGCGGACCGGCGCCGATGAGAGTGTGCGAGGAAGAGCTCTCGTAGACGGGCCGGTAGCAGCCGGGGCACAGGCGGCAGTCCTCGAGTTCGTCCGCCGGCGGCGCGTCCGGACCGAGCAGCGGCAGGATCCGCAGGAGGCTTTCCCCGGCTTCGGCCCATAGCCCCATCGGTCGTTCAGCGCTCCGCTCGAAGACGACGTCGCCGTCTGGGTCCTCGGGGGTGCGGACCCGGGCCAGCGTGCCGACGCCTTCCTCGGGGTGGTCGGGCATGAACGCCAGGACGGTCCTGTGGCCGGGTCCTTCGGTCACGCCGAAGACGTGGCCGCGCCCGGCCGTGAGGGCCGCGCCCACCTCGTTCAGCCCGCCGTCGACGTCGTTGCGCAGGCGCAGCGGCCATGAGGCCGGAACGCCGTCGATCTCGGCAGGGGAGGAGGTGATCAGGATGCCGTTGCCGGATTGGCGAACGTCCAGGTGCTGCATCCCCTCGGTGGAGTGGAACGCGGTGCCGAACCACTCCGTGGCCGGCTGGTCGCTCTGGCCCCGTGGGCGGCGCGGCTTGTGCTGCTTGTGACGTCCCATGCTGTGCCTCGCAGACGTGACCCGTACGCGGGCCGATCGGTCCGCTGACTCCCCAACCGGCAACCCGCCGGCCCCGGCACGCCACAGGCCCGGCGGCCACCTGTCCGGCCCATCCGGCTGTCGCTTTCGGCGCGCTTGTGACCGTACGAGGGACTGATCCGGCCCCGGTCTTGACCGCGCGGGCCGGGACGCGGGACGGTCGGCGCAACTAAGCGCAACCGACTCGCCACGGGAGTACGCGATGACGTTACGGTTCGTCGGGATCGACCCCAACACCGGAGGCGAGGGATCACCGACGGTGTGGGTAGAAGAGGAGAGCGCGGATCTGGTCCTCCAGGGCGAGGAAGCCGACGCCCTCCTGAAGTCCCTGGTCGGCTCCACCGAGTGGGTAGCCGGACACAAGACCGGAATCCCCGCACACGAGCGGGTGATCCGGATCCCGTTCCACATGGTGCCGATTCTGAGGGAGGCGTGCGATGCCGCTGAACGCGCAGCAGCTGAACACCGCGACGTTCGCTGAGCTGCTCGCCGACACCCATCACACGGCGGTCCACCTGGAGATGCGCGACGTCTACGCCGTCGGTGACGAGACGGACGACTTCGAGAACTTCCTGCGCACCGGCGTCCCGAACCTCGACCCCGGCCGCTCGTTCTGGCCGCAGTGGATGCCGCTCGTACAGGGCGCGGTCGCCCGCGGTGTGGTGATGCGCCGGGCGCGGATCGTCTCCGAGCCGGTCACCGACTACATCCGCTACGAGCACGCCATCACCCCGCTCAACCTCCAGGCCGGGGAGGACGTGCGTTGGCTGCCCCGCCGCCGCGCCTCCGACATCCCGTTGCCCGGCAACGACTTCTGGCTCCTGGACGACTGCCTCGTGCAGTTCCACCACTTCACCGGCGCCGGTGACTGGGCGCCGAACGGCAAGGAACGCACCAGGGAGCCGGCCGCGACCGCGTTGTGCGCCACGGCGTTCGAGACCGTGTGGGAGCGCGGCATCCCGCACGAGAAGTACACCGTCTAGGACTCGATCTGCCGATGCCCGCCTCTCCCTCGTCCAGCGCCCAAGGAGCCCGCGTAGCCCTCGCGGTACGCCTGCAGCACCTGCGCAAGGACGCCGGCCTCACCGGGAAGGAACTCTCCGCCCGGTGCGGCTGGCACCCCGCGAAGACCACCCGCATCCAGAAAGGCGCGGCCGCGCCCTCGGACACCGACATCCGCACCTGGTGCGCGGCGTGCGGCGCGGACGACCAGGCCGACGACCTCGTCGCCACCGCCCGCGCCGTCGACTCCATGTACCTGGAGTGGCGCCGCCTGCACCAGGGCGGCATGCGCAAGGTCCAGCAGGACTTCAACACCCTGCACGAGCGGACCCGCGTCTGCCGGGTCTACGTCTCCAACGTGATGCCGGGCTTCTTCCAGACCCCCGGCTTCGCCACCGCCCTCATGGAGCAGATCACCACCTTCCAGGGCACCCCCAACGACGTCGCCGAAGCGGTCGCTGCCCGCATCGCCCGCTCCCGCTTCCTCTACGAAGGCGGCCACCGTTACGTCGTCCTCATGGAGGAGTCCGTCTTGCGCTTCCGCACCGCCGACCCCGAGGCGATGCGCGGGCAGCTGCGCCACCTCCTGGCCGTGATGCCGCTTGCCTCCGTCTCGCTGGGGATCATCCCGTTCACTGCGCAGCGGACCGTGTGGCCGTTGGAGGCGTTCTACGTCCACGACGACACGATGGCCGTGGTGGAGACGCTGACGGCGGAGATCAAGGTGACGCAGCCGCGCGAGCTCGCCGACTACGCGAAGGCGTTCGCCGGCCTCGCGGAGATGGCTGTGTACGGCGACGCCGCCCGCGCGCTCATCCGGGCCGCGATCGACGCCCTGGAGTGAAGTTTCGCAATTCTCCGCAACTTCGTTGAGAGCCCGGACCACAGGTGCGTAGCGTCGATGGCACCGACAGCCCACCAGCCGGAGAGGCGGGGCCCCCTTGCGCGTACACACCGACTCCATCGCCCCGCCTGCGGAGGGCCGCGGACTCCAGTCGCCCGCCTACGGCATCCCCTCCCCGGCCCTGCTGGCCCGCGCCGACCGCGGCTTCGCCCGGTTCCTCGGTCAGCACAGCGAGGACCAGGACGACGGAGCCGGCGGCGCCGAGGATCCCCAGCGGTGACCGCCGGCCACCCGCGCGAAGACGCCCCAGCAGCAAGGCCCGCCATGCACACCAGCGTCCACACAGTCCTGTACGACCCCGACGGCCTCATCGAGGCGGAGCTCCCGCTCGACCGCGAACCGTACGAGTGCCTCGTCAAGGCCGTCCTCGCATGGACCGGCCAGGACACGCTCACCACCCGCGACCTGGAGCAAATCGCCCTCCAGCTCACCGGCCACGCCCGCGCGGTCGCCTCCGACGTCCGCCGCCGCGCCGACCAGCTGCCCAAGGACAGCGGGCCGAAGGCACTCGCCGACGTCGTCCTGCGCGAGGCAGAAGGCCAGCTGGCCATGATGATCGAGGGTACCGTCCGCTGCGCCCAGAGCCGTGCGAGGCTTGTTCGCGCCCTCTACGCACGCCTGGACCGCCTGGAGACCGCAACCGGTCAGTCTGCCGCGCCCTCAGCCGATCAGGGCGTGTCACCCTCCCATACCCACAGACCACCAGGACGGCTGAAGGTAGGCCCGTAGTAGGCCCGCCCGCCCGGCCCGTATGCGCTATGAGGGGTGATCAAGTGCGCGCCGGTGGTGATCTCCTCTTCAGTCCAGCCGGTCACCTCGATCAGCTGTCCGTCCAGCGGCCACGGGTCAGCTCGCGGTAGTCGCGGACGGGCTGCGGCCCGGACTCCGGGGCATCACGCTCGCTGCCATACACCCTCGGTACATCCGGTTATCTAGGGCTGTCAACTGTCCTTGCAGATCAGCGTGTGGGGTCGACGTAAGGCAAGTTAGGCAAGTAGTGAAGGGCTCTCCCGAATGCCGGCCTCACAAGGTCAGTACCGCACAGCTCAGTCGGAAGCCGTGAAGAGTCCCTTAGGCTGATCGCGTACAGGCCGCCAGCCGTACCCTGCTACTTGGCATGCTGGAGTCAGAGAGGGTGGGCGATGGAGCGCGGAGAGCTGATCGCCGGTAGGTACGAGATGGTCAAGCGGCTTGGCCGGGGCGGCATGGGCGAGGTGTGGGCCGCGAGGGACGGCACCCTCCAACGCGACGTCGCACTCAAGCTGCTCGACCTGGATGGGGCTGTCCACCCGGAGCTGCCCCAGCGGTTTGAACGCGAGGCGGTGGCTGCCGCGCAGATCAACCACCCGAACGTGGTTGCCCTGTACGACCGGGGCGTCCACGAGGACATGCTCTTCCTGGTCATGGAGAAGGTCGAGGGCGTGACGCTCACCGAACACATCTATGCCGAGACTCCCCTGCCCTTGGCCCGGTCCCTGGAAGTCACCGGCGGGATCTGTGCGGCGCTGGTCGCTGCGCACCGGGCCCACGTCATCCACTACGACATCAAGCTACACAACGTGATGCTCACCTCGGACGGGCAGGTAAAGGTCGTCGACTTCGGGATCGCGGGGTTCATCCAGACCGTGTTCTCCGTGGCGCGCTCCTCCCAGCTGACTCCGGCTGGCACCCCGGAGTACGGTGCGCCGGAGCAGTTCCTCACCGAGCGCGGTGACGAGCGCTCCGACTTGTACGCACTCGGCGGGGTGCTGTTCGCCCTGCTCAGCGGCCGGCCTCCGTTTACCGGTCACAGCTGGCACGCGGTCATCGAGCGTAAACGCCACGAAGAAGCACCACGCCTTGATTCGCTCCGCCCCGACCTGCCGCCGGCGGTGACGGCGCTCGTCGCTGAGCTTCTGCACCGTGATGCCCACCGACGTCCCCAGTCGGCGCGGCAGGTCCAGGAACGCCTCAAGCAGCTGCAGGCGGCCCTTGACTCAGGAGATACGGGCACGTCGTCGGGCCTTCACCCCCCGGTAGGGCAGCCGCCGCCCACACGCACCCTGGACGACACACGACAACCGGCCGGTCCATTTACCATCTCGTGGACGGGAAGGGAGCCCCTGTCCGCTTATACCGATTCTCGGACGATGCGCGCATGGTCCCGTGGGCTGACAGCCTTGTTGCCAGTGGCGGTGGTGGGGGTCTGGATCCCGCTGATGCTTGACCGCATCAAGCCCGGAACAGGGCAGGACGACGGGTGGATCGCCCTGTTCACGATATCGCTCGCCTTGGGAGTGCTCGCGCTCATACTCCTTCCCTTGATGCGCCCCCTAGGGATGTACCAACACCGCAAACCCGGCTGGTCTCTGCAAATCGGGCCGCAGGGCATCGCGACCACCAGCGACTTCTGCGAGCGTGAATACCAGTGGAGCCAGGTGCAGAGAATCGTCACCAAAGAGATCGACAGCAGCAGTCCCAGCTATCGGTACACCGGACTCCACGTCAAGTTCACAAAGGGCCCCCCGCCTTCGGATGCCGAACTCCGTCCGCTTTCAGGCAAATTGTGTCCGGCGGGTTGGCCGCCACGACACCCCGGAAAGATCACGTTCCGCGAGAACCGGCTGGTCCCTGTCTGCGTCCTGGGGCCGATGACGGACCGACAGCGGGCTGAGCTGAGAGAAGCCCTCGCCTACTACGGCCAGCAAGGGTGAGGGATGGCGAATGTCCGGGCGTTCGCCGCCGTTGATGCCACTCGTGCCGGTGGGACAGGCGGTTTCCGGTGGAGCGGTGCTTCCGGTTCAGGCATCGGCGATTGCGCGACCTCGCCGCGGACGGCATCTTCAATCGCGTCGATAGTCGACCGCGTTCTCGATGTAGTACGACAGATACAGAGCGATCCGGCCGGCGTACGTGCGCTGCGTGTTGTAGGCCCGGTCGTTGCTCTTGAGCCCCACCAACCAGGCGCACGCCTCGAGGGACTGCTGCACGCGTAGGTGACAGTGGGGTTATGCGGCCAGGGCTGCGGGTGGGGTCATGATGGCTTCGTACTCGACGGGGGTCAATCGGGCCAAACGTTTCTGGCGTCGGCGGCGGTGGTAGGTGCGCTC
>NZ_JBEOVL010000092.1:0-9894 GCF_040295485.1 Streptomyces sp. NPDC002793
GCGGAAGCTCCGCTGCAGCACGAACCGGATCACCGACATCGTGAAGGCAGTCCTCGTCCTCCACCACGCCTCAACATGAGGTTGGAAAAGGCTCAGTGTGCCCTGCTGCCGTCGTGCCAAGCCGAGCGCGCAGACGGAGTCCCGCGACGGGTCCGGCGTCAGGGCGGAGGGTGTGGCCGGATCCGTCTGGTCGCTCGCGCCGCGGGGGTGGCGGAGATCGCGGAGTGAGGCCTGGGTGTGAGCCGGAGCACGGCGGGGTCCCCGGGGGCCGGTTCGGGCCGTGGACGGCTGCGGGACATGAATCCGTATAAGGCCCGGACACGCGGGCGGCAGGGCCGGGCCCGGGGAGCGGATCGGCGGGGGACCGGCAAGCGAACGGCAGGGATCCCGACAAGGGCCGTGTCACGTCGTCAGCAATCCGGCCAGCGTTCAGCAAGGGGGCTGGGTCAACATGATCGAAACCGGCATCTGCCGGGTGGCCGGAGCCAGCCACCCGGCGCGGACCTGGAGGCATCACGGTGTTTGCGATTCTCTTTCCTGGCCAGGGCTCGCAGTTCCGAGGCATGGGCGCGGACGTATTCGGCCACTACCCGGGGCTCACGCGATTCGCCTGCGATCTGTTGGGATACGACCTCCCCTCACGCTGCCGCGACAACCAGGACGACGTGCTCTCACGGACGGAGTGCACGCAGCCGGCCCTCTTCACCGTCAACGCGCTGCACGCGTTCGAGCGGGAGCGCCGGGAGGGCCGGCCTGCCGACTGCTATCTCGGGCACAGCCTGGGGGAGTACAACGCGCTCCTCGCTGCCGGGGTCTTCGACTTCGAGACCGGTCTCCGGATCGTCAAGAAGCGAGGCGAGCTCATGGCGGCGGCGTCCGGCGGCGGAATGACGGCCGTGCTGAACACCCCGGTGACGCACCTGCTCGACGTGTTGAGGGTGGACGGCGTCGAGGGGGTGGACGTGGCGGCCTACAACACCGACACCCAGGTCGTCATCGCGGGCAGCGACGGCGCGCTGCGTGCCGCCCATGCCTCACTGCAGAGCCGGAACATCCGGTTCTCCTCACTGCGGGTGGGTGCGGCTTTCCACTCCCGCTCCATGGAATCCGTGCGCAGCGAGTTCGAAGAATTCCTCGGAGGATTCACGTTCGCGGAGCCCGCGGTGAATGTGATCTCCAACGCGAGTGGACGCCCTTACGAAAGAAGCGTGATTCCGGAGATGCTGAGCAGGCAGTTGGTCGAGCCGGTTCGATGGGTCGAAAGTATTCGCTATCTCTTGGACCTCGACGGCGGTCTCGAGTGCGAGCAGATAGGAGGCGACTCCCTGCTGCGCATGGTGAGCAGTGTGGCGAAATCCAGTCCTCAGGGAACTCTGACCAAGATCGGGGTGTGACACATGGAGCGAACGCAGCACATACAGAACATGATTCAAGATCAATTCCTGGTGGAGTTCGGTGAGGAGTTGACGGCCGAGAGCGACCTCTTCAAGACCGGGGTGATCGACTCGTTCGGATATGTGCAGCTCCTGGGCTCCATCGAGAAGGAATTCTCGATCCAGCTCACGGATGAGGATTTCCTTCAGAACATTCTCACCTCGCTGCAGTCCATCGATGCCTTCGTGGCGAAGAAGATCGCCGAGCGCGACGACCGCTGAAGCAAGGAGTCCCGCAATGTGTGGAATCGCAGGCTTCGTACCGTCCTCGCTCGACGCCGGGGCCACGCCAGAGGTCATGGTCTCGATGCTGTCCCTCATCGGCCACCGCGGGCCGGACGAAGCGGGCTACTACCTGGACGACGGCATCGCGATGGGTACCGTCAGGCTGTCGGTCATCGACCTCTCCACGGGCGCTCAGCCGATGGCGGACCCGACGGAACGCTACTGGATCTGTTTCAACGGTGAGCTGTACAACCACGTCGAACTCCGTGAGGAGCTGAGGGGACTCGGCCGGCGCTTCCGTACCCGCTCGGACACCGAGGTCTTCGTACAGGCGTGGGCCCAGTGGGGCCCGGCGTGCCTGACGCGTTTCAACGGCGCGTTCGCGGTCGCGATCCGGGACGTGGTGTCGGGAGACCTTTTCCTGGCGCGTGACAGATACGGGAAGCGCCCACTTTTCTATGTCGACGGTGAGGGTGCGGGCCGGGGTGGAGAGTTCCTCTTCGCCTCCGAGATGAAGGCATTCCGGGCGGTTCCGGGATTCCGTTTCGAACTCGACCCCCGTGAACTCGCCTCCACCTTCGCGGTGTGGACACCGCTGCCCGATCGGACGCCCTTCCGGCACATCCGCCAACTTCCCATGGGGAGTTACCTGACCGTCCGCGGGGGACACGCGGTTCTGAACGAATACACCGATCTCGAACTCGATGTTGAACCCTTCTCCGGTTCCGAACGGCAAGCGGCTGCATTCGTCCGTGATGCCCTCAGCGAGAGCGTCGCGATGCGGTTGAGGAGCGATGTGGAGGTCGGTGTCTATCTGAGTGGTGGCCTCGATTCCTCCATCGTGACCAAACTGGCGACCGAGCTCTCCTCGCACGAGGTCCGCACCTTCTCGGTGGAGTTCGACGATGCGACTTTCGACGAGTCGGGCAGCCAGCACGTCGTCGCCTCGTACCTCGGGACGCTCCACTCGTCCATCAACGTGTCGAGCGCCGACATCGCGGAGAGTTTCCCGTCCGCCGTGTACCACGCCGAGGTGCCCGCCTTCCGTACCGCGTTCGTGCCCATGTACCTTCTGTCCCGCCACGTGCGGGACGCCGGGATCAAGGTGATCCTCAGTGGCGAGGGCGCCGATGAGGCGTTCCTCGGCTACTCACTCTTCCGTGAGACCTCGCTGCGCGCCGAGTGGAACGACCTGTCGGCCGACGAGCGGATGGCCAGGCTCGGCAGCCTCCACCCGGAGCTGAGCCACTTCGGTCCCGCGAACCGGGCACGGCTGACGAGCCTCTTCGAACAGTTCTCCGTCGAGCGGCTTCCCGGCCTCTTCTCGCACGAACTCCGGTACCAGAACGGCCGCTTCGCCGCACGCCTGCTGAAGGATCAGGGCGACCCGTTCGCGGACCTCCAGGCCCTGACGGAATCGACGTCCGGCTACGCCGCGCTGAGCCCCGTCCAGAAGGCCCAGTGGCTCGAATTCAAGACGCTCCTGCCCGGCTACCTCCTGTCGACCCAGGGGGAGCGGATGAGTCTCGCCCACGGCGTCGAGAACCGCTGCCCCTTCCTCGATCCCGCGGTTGTCCGTGCGGCGGCATCCGTCAACCTCCGATTCGACGACGGCTCCGACGAGAAGGCCATCCTCAAGAAGGCACTGCGGGGTGAGCTGCCGGAGTCCAGCCTCACCCGGCGCAAGCAGCCCTACCGCGCCCCCGGGGCGGCCGTCTTCAAGGAGCAGCGGCCGGACTACATGGACCTGCTGCTCTCGCGCACGGAACTGCAGAAAATCGACTGTATCGACCCCGTCTTCGCGGAGAAACTCGTCTCGAAAATCATGGCCACACCCAGTGAAGCCATCAGCACGAAGGAGGACCAGGCATTCGTCTATCTGCTCTCGACCGCCGTTCTCCACCAGCAGTTCGTGCTCGGTCAGGAGATCGGAAGGGGTGACCACGCGAAGGCGGACCTCAAGGTGGGCACGATCGTCGATCACCGGAACCACCGGGGGGCGACGATGACCGGTCGACCCGCCCACGAGGCAGGAGGACTCCGTTGAGTACGGTCGAACCGGTACCCGGGGCGGACGATGTCGCGATCATCGGAATCGCCTTGCGCCTCCCCGGTGCCGAAACGCTGGAAGAGCTCGGCGAGCACCTCATCGCGGGCCGGTCGCTCATCTCGGAGGTCCCGTCCGAGCGCTGGTCCAAGGAGCGGTACTTCGGAGATCCGAAGCGGGGTGCGCAGAAGACCAACAGCATCTGGGGCGGTTTCATCGAGCACGCCGACCGTTTCGACGCCGACTTCTTCAGGATTTCTCCGCGTGAGGCGGAGACCATGGACCCGCAGCAGCGGATGGCGCTCGAACTCGCCTGGAGGGTCATCGAGAACGCGGGGTACGCGGCGACCGACCTGGCCGGTACGGAAACAGGTGTCTTCATGGGCGTCTGCCATGCGGACTACGCGGAGATGATGGAGCGCGAAGGGGTCAGGACGGACGCCTATTTCCCCACAGGTACGGCCTACTCGATCATCGCGAACCGCATCTCCTACCATTTCGACTTCCAAGGTCCGAGCATCACCAACGACACGGCATGTTCGAGCTCACTCGTGTCGGTGTACGAAGCGGTCCGCGCGCTGACCAACGGCGAGTGCGGCCTCGCGCTGGCCGGCGGAGTCAATCTGATCTGGTCACCCAAGCACTTCGTCGCCTTCAGCCAGGCGAGCATGTTGTCCCGCACCGGTCGCGCGAGTGCCTTCGACGAGAGCGCGGACGGCTACGTACGGGGCGAGGGCGGGGCGGTGCTCCTCCTGAAGCCTCTCGCACGGGCCGTCGCGGACGGCGATCCCATCCACGCGGTCATCAAGGGGGTGGCCACGAACCACGGTGGCCGGACGAACTCCCTGACCGTCACCAACGCCACGGCCCAGGCGAATCTGATCGAAAGGCTCTACACCCGGGCCGGTATCCGTCCCGAGACCGTCACCTACATCGAGGCGCACGGCCCGGGAACCCCCGTCGGCGACCCGATCGAGATCATGGCCCTCAAGAGCGCCTTCCGGAACCTGCACGCGGCACAGGGCACCGTCGCCCAGCCGTCGAGCTGCGGGATCGGGTCGGTCAAGACCAATATCGGACATCTGGAAGGTGCCGCCGGAGTCGCCGGAATCGCCAAGGTGATCGCCTCCCTGGCTCATCGGGCGCTGCCCGCGACCGTCAACTTCCGTCATCAGAACCGGCTCATCAGGTTCGAGGGCAGTCCGTTCCACGTCGTGCGCGACACCCAGCCCTGGGCGGCACCACCCGCGAGGGCGGACGGAACGGTCCCGCCGCGACGAGCCGGGGTGAGTTCGTTCGGGTTCGGTGGCACGAACGCGCACGTCGTGCTGGAGGAGCATCTCCCCGACACCGAGGTGCGGGATCCGTCCCCCCGAGGCCCGCAGCTCCTGCCCCTCTCCGCGAAGACGCCGGAACGACTGCGCGTGGTCGCGGGCAACCTGCTCTCCCATCTGCGTGAGCAGCCCTCGCAGGAGCTCGCCGATATCGCGTACACCCTCCGGGTCGGCCGGGAAGCGATGCCCGCCCGGGTCGCGTTCGTCGTTGCCGACCGGTCCGAACTCCTCGTCCTGCTCGATGAGTTCGTGGACGAGGTCCGTGCGGACGGTGAGGTGCACCTGGGGCGGACGGTACGGGGGAGCGACCAGGATGCCGCGGAGCTGAGCACGACGGGGACGGACTGGGTACGGGGCGGGACGGTGGACAGGGCGGCACTCGACCGCCGCGCCGACGCCGCGCCCCACCCGCGACGCGTACGTCTCCCCGGATATCCCTTCGCCCGTGACCGGCACTGGTTCAGGACCCCGCCGAAGGACGACGAGGCGGTACCGCCTCCCCGGGGGGTGAGCGCGGGGACGGTCCCGCACCCCCTCCTCCACACGGACGTCTCCGGCCCGGCGGGGCAGCGCTACAGCTCGACCTTCACCGGGGAGGAGCCGTTCCTCGCCTCGCACCAGGTGCGAGGCACCCGTGTGCTGCCGGCGGCGGCCCAGGTGGAGATGGTCCGTGCCGCGGCGGTACGCGCGGTGGGGCGCGGCGCCGGGGCTCCGGGGGAGGCCGTCCGGCTCCGCAACGTGGGATGGTCGCGTCCGCTCGTCGTACAGGACTCGCCGGCCGACGTCGGTGTCGGACTCACGCCGCAGGACGGCGGCGCGCTCGCTTTCGTGATCTCCACAGGCACAGCCGCCGACGTGGTGCACAGCTCCGGGCTCGTCGACGTCGGCGGTCTCGGGGAACCGGACCGGATCGACCTCGGCGCACTGTCGGCAGCCTGCCCCGGTGAGCGTGGGACCGCGGACGTGTACGCGGAGTTCCACGAACAGGGGTTGGAGTACGGACCCGCCATGCGGGGGCTGAAGGAAATCCGGCTGGGAACGCGGGAACTGGTCGCGCGCATCGGCGAACCCGCTGCCGGACAGGGTGTGGACGCCGGATACGTACTGCCGCCGAGCGTGCTGGACGCGGCCCTCCAGGCCTCGGTCGTGCTGCTGACGGAGACCTCGCGCCAGGGCGCGCGGCGGTCCGGCCCGGTGCTCCCGTTCGCGTTCGAGGAACTCACGGTCCACCGCCCCTGCGCGTCCGAGAGCTGGGCGTGGGTGCGGCGCCGTGCGGGACACGGCGCGCTCGACGTGTTCGACATCGACATCTGTGACAGCGAGGGCATCGTGAGCGTCAGCCTGCGTGGACTGGTCCAGCGGACGGAACCGGGCAAGCCCGGCCACCGGGCCGGCGCGGACATCGTCACCGCCTCCGTCTCCTGGGTGCGGGCGCCCCTCGACGTACCCGGCGACGAGGCAGCCGTGGTCCCGTCGCCGCACGGGTACATCGGGGGACGTGCCGCCCGGCACGTCGCCGCCGTGGCGGACCTGACCGGTTTCGCCGTCGCACGGCTTCCCGACGTCGAGCCCGGCCGGGTCGCCGACGGTGTGGGCGCCGTCTCGGACCTGGCCTTCGGACGGGTGACGGACGTGGTGAGGTCGAAGCCCAAGGGCGCCCACCGGTTCGTCGTGCTGGTGGAGGACCGTCTGCCTCGGCACTACCACGCCCCCCTCACCGGCCTGTTCAGGTCGGTGGTCCTGGAGAACCCACGCGTCTCGGGCCGAGTCGTGCGGGTCGAGGGACTCGACGCCGCCCCGCCGGAGCGGATCGCCGGGATCCTGCGGGCGGAGGCGGCGGACCGGACCGCCGACTGCGAGGTCCGGTACGGGGCGGACGGCACGCGTCACGTGTCACGGCCCGTGGAACTCCACCTGGGCGAGGGGGCCGAGATCCCGCCACTGAAGGAGGGCGGGGTCTACTGGATCACGGGCGGTCTGGGAGGCCTGGGGCGGCATGTCGCGCGGTACTTCGGCCGGTGCGCCGGCGTCACCGTCGTCCTGAGCGGCCGGTCGGAGTCCGGTGCCGTGAGTGAGGCGGCCGTGCGAGGGCTGCGGGACGCGGGGGTGGACGCCCACTACGTTCCCGTCGACGTGGGCTCGCGGGACGACGTGGATCGCGCGGTCCGTGCCATCACGGAGCACCACGGAACGATCGACGGCATCGTGCACGCGGCTGGTGTCCTCCGCGACGCGTACCTCTTCACCAAGGACGCGTCCGATCTCCGGGCCGTGCTGGAGCCGAAGGTCGCGGGTGTCCTCAACCTCGACGCCGCCTCGCGCGGCCTCGCGCTCGACTTCTTCGTGGCCTTCTCATCGGTGGCGGGAGTGTTCGGCAACTCGGGGCAGTCGGACTACGCGGCGGCCAACGCCTTCCTGGACGCCTTCGCCCATCACCGCCGGGCGCTGGTCGACATCGGCGAGCGGACGGGCAGTACCAGCGCCGTGAGCTGGCCGCTGTGGGCCGACGGCGGGATGTCCGTGGACGCGGTGACGCTGAAGTCGATGCGCCGGGAGCGAGGTTGGGAGCCTCTGCCCACCGAGGACGGCCTGCGCGTCCTCGGTCGCGTACTGCGCGACGGGCCGGCACACGTCGTGGTGGCGTACGGTGCCGCCGCGACGCTCACTGCCGCCGTACCGCCCCCGGAACCGGCGGACGCCGTCCCCGCGGCGACCGTACCGGCGGAACCCGTCCTCGCGGCGACCGCGCCGGCCGCCACGGGCGAGGAGCTGACGGAGCGCGCGACCGCACTTCTGCGCCGGGTCGTGGGCGAAGCGCTGCACCGCGATCCCGGGACTCTGGACGAGACGGTCAACCTCATCGAGTACGGGATCGACTCGCTCGCCATCCTCGAAACGACCGCGGCGCTCGAAGAACTCTTCGGCCCGCTGTCCAAGACGATCTTCTTCGAGTACACCGACATCGCCGGCGTCGCCGGTTACTTCGTCGCGGAGCACCCGGACAAGCTGCGTGCGGTCGTCGGTGCCGAAGAACCGCCGCCAACTCCCGTCGAAGGGGCTCCCGCCGAAAGGGCGCCCGACGTGCCGGGGCCGGACGCCACCCCGACTCCCGCCGCTTCCGCACCACAGGCCCCTGCCGTGGGCACGGGCACCGCGCACGACCGGAGTGGCGTGGCGCGCGGGTGCGACGACCACCACGACATCGCGATCATCGGCATCTCCGGTACCTATCCGGGAGCCGAAACCCTGGACGAGCTCTGGTCGGTGCTCGAAGAGGGCCGCCACGAGTTCCGTGACGTCCCGCGGGAGCGCTGGGACCACGACGCCGTCTACAGCCGTGACCGAAGTGTCCTCGGCAAGAGCTCCATCCGCACCGGAACCTTCCTCCATGACATCGACACGTTCGACCCCCGCTACTTCCGCATCTCCAAGCGCGAGGCGGAGAACATGTCGCCCGAGGTCCGCCTGTTCCTGCAGACGGGCGTCGAGGCGCTGGAGGACGCGGGCTACTCCCGCGAGACGATCCAGCGGGAGTACGACGGGGACGTCGGTGTGCTCGTCGGTTCCATGAGCAACCACTACGGCCTGTACGGCTTCCAGAACGGCCTGACACGTGGATCGCCCGCGAGCGGCAGCTATACGGGGACCCTGCCCAACATGCTGTCGTACTTCTACGGATTCACCGGCCCCTCCATGTTCGTGGACACGATGTGCTCGGGGTCCTCGACCTGCGTCCACCAGGCGGTGCAGATGCTCCGGGCACGCGAGTGCTCGATGGTCGTCGCGGGCGGAGTGAACCTGCTCCTGCACCCGTACAACCTCATCAGCTCGTCACAGGAGCACTTCACCACGGCGACCTCGGACGTGATCCGGAGCTTCGGCCTCGGCGCGGACGGGACGATCCTGGGGGAGGGCGTCGGCGCCCTGGTCCTCAAGCCGCTCGTCGAGGCCGAGCGCGACGGCGACCACTTGTACGCCGTCATCAAGGGGACGGCCCTCGCCAACGCGGGCGTGCGCAACGGGTTCACCGTGCCCAGCCCTCGCATGCAGGCGCGTGCGATCGAGAAGGCGATCGACGACGCGGGAGTCGACCCGCGAACCATCAGCTACGTCGAGGCCCACGGATCGGGAACGTCACTGGGCGACCCGATCGAGGTCAAAGCACTGACCACCGCGTTCCAGAAGTACACGCAGGAGACCGGGTTCTGCGCCATCGGCTCGGTGAAGTCCAACATGGGACACCTGCTGCACGCGGCCGGAATGATCGGTCTCGCCAAGGTCATCCTCCAGTTCCAGAAGGGGAAGCTCGCCCCTTCACTGCACAGCTCGGTGACCAACCCCGACATCGACTTCTCCCGGACCCCCTTCCGCCTGCAACAGCGGCTCGCAGCCTGGGAGCCGGCGGTGACGACCGTCGACGGACGCAGGATCACCCATCCGAGACGGGCCGGAGTCACCTCGATCGGCGCTGGTGGGATGAACTCGCACATCATCCTGGAGGAGTACCCGCACACCACGGTCAGTGCGGCGTCCGACGGGCGCGAGGAGCTCTTCGTCTTCTCCGGGATGAACGACACCGCGCTGGTGGCCTGGCTCGCCCGCTTCCGCGACCACCTGGCGACGCGATCGGAGGACGACCTCGCGTCGGTGGCATTCACCCTCCGTGTCGGCAAGAACGAACTCCCGCACCGCTGGGCGTTCCTCGCGAGGACCAGGGACGAGGCCGTCGCCGCGGTCGACCGTTTCCTGTCGGGCGACCGGTAGGGCTTGGTCAGGTCGGACATGGGTGAGCGTGTCCTTTCGGTCGGTGTTGCGTTGACAGGGTGTGACTCCGGATGAGATTGCGGCTGTGCGT
>NZ_JBEOVL010000093.1:0-8886 GCF_040295485.1 Streptomyces sp. NPDC002793
TCCACCACCCGCTCCGAACGACCCACCGCCACAACACCACGCGTCAACACCCACACACGCCCCACCGACCCACCACGCAACAACGGAAGAAGATCGGTCGGTCCTGACGGGAGGCAGAGCACTCCCGCGACATCGGCGAACGTGGCGAGATCGGCGTCGAACCGGGCGCCGACAAGCTGCCCGTCGAGCTCTCCGCCCAGTGCTGCGGCGAGGTCCTCGGGCACCGTTCCGTCAGCCGTGAGCACCAGCCAGGTACCGGTGGCTGCGGCGTGCGGCTCGGGCAGCGGCTGCCACACGACGCGGTAGCGCCATGCGTCCAACCGGGCCTGTTCGCGGCGCCCGCCGTGCCAGGCCGACAGTGCGGGCAGCACGGCCGCGAGGGCGTCGGCGTCGAGGCCGAGGGTGCCGGCGACCTCTGCGGCGTCCTGCCGCTCGACCGCCTGCCAGAACCGGGCCTCCACCTCGTCGGTCTCCGCCGTGGCCCTCGGGGTGGGGGCGATCCAGTAGCGCTGACGCTGGAACGGATACGTCGGCAGGTCGACCGGCCGGGACGCGCCCGCGTGCGGGCTCAGGGCTACGGGCACACCGTGCACGTGGAGCGTTGCCACGGCACGCAGCAGCGCCTCGGGCTCGGGGCGGTCGGCACGCAGCGCGGGCGTGCACAGGACGGACTGCCCTTCGAGGCAGCGCAGGGCCTGCCCGGTGAGGGTGCCGTCGGGGCCGATCTCCAGGAAGACGTCGGCGTGCTCCTGCCGCGACAGGGCCACGGCGTCGGCGAAGCGTACGGGCTCGCGGACCTGACGTACCCAGTAGGCGGGGGTGTCCATCGCACCCGAGGCGGTCGGGACGACCGGGATCGACGGCGCGTGGTACGTCAACGACTCGGCCACCGCCGCGAACCCGGCCAGCATCGGCTCCATCAGAGACGAGTGGAACGCGTGCGACACGGACAGCCGCTTGACCCGCCGCCCCTCACCCCGCAGACGCTCCCCCAGCGCACCGACCACATCGGCCGAACCCGAGACAGTCAGCGAGGAAGGCCCGTTGACCGCCGCCAGATCCACACCCTCCGGCAACTCCAGCTCGTGCTCGGCCGCCTCCACAGCGAGCATGGCTCCACCCTCCGGCAGCGCGTCCATCAACCGCGCCCGCGCCGAGACCAGCCGACAGGCGTCGTCCAGTGACAGCACACCGGCGACGTGCGCCACCGCCACCTCACCCACGGAATGACCCAGCAGGTGTGAGGGGGAGAGGTTCCAGGACTCCAGCAGGCGGAACAGTGCGACCTGAAGGGCGAACAAGCCCGTCTGGGCGTACAGGGTCCGCTCCAACGCCGCGGCGTCCGCATCCGTGTCCGCGAACACGACGTCACGGAGTGGACGTCCGACGTCCACCCGCGCGCAGACCGCGTCGAAGGCGTCCGCGAACACCGGGTACGTCTCGTACAGTTCGCGGCCCATGCCCGCCCGCTGGGACCCCTGGCCCGAGAACAGGAGGACGGGGCGGCCGAAGCCGGACGTCCCCCGGACGACGGCCGGATCCGTACGGCCGTCGGCGAGCGCAGTGAGTCCCACGACCAGGTCGTCGCGGTCGGCGCCGAGCACGACGGCCCGGTGGTCGAGGGCCGCCCGGCCGGTGGCCAGGGCGCGGGCATGGGCGACGAGGTCGGCCTCGGGCCGCTCGTCGAGCATGCGGAGCAGACCGGCCGCCTGGGCGCTGAGCGCTCCGGCGGTACGGCCGGACACCTGCCAGGACAGCATCGACTCCTCGGCGATCTGCTCAGGAGCCTCTGCGTACGCCTCCTCCGGAGCCTGTTCGAGGACGACGTGCGCGTTCGTTCCGCTGATGCCGAACGACGACACCGCGGCCCGGCGGGGGCGGTCCGTGCACGGCCAGGGACGGTGCTCGGTGAGCAGTTCCACAGCGCCGGACGACCAGTCGACGTGCGGGGTGGAGGCGTCGTCGACGTGCAGGGTCCGGGGCAGCTCCCCGTGGCGCATCGCCATGACCGTCTTGACGACCCCGGCCAGGCCGGACGCGGCCTGGGTGTGGCCGATGTTGGATTTCAACGAGCCCAGCCACAAGGGGGTCTCGCGATCCTGCCCGTACGCCGCCATCAGCGCCTGCGCCTCGACGGGGTCGCCGAGGCGGGTGCCGGTGCCGTGCGCCTCGACCATGTCCACGGCGGAAGGCTCCAGGCCCGCGTCGGCGAGGGCCGCGCGGATGACGCGCTGCTGGGAGGGCCCGTTGGGCGCGGTGAGACCGTTGGACGCACCGTCGGAGTTCACGGCGGAGCCGCGCACCAGAGCCAGCACCCGGTGACCGTTTCGTCGGGCGTCGGACAGCCTCTCCACCAGGAGGACCGCGACGCCCTCCGACCAGCCGGTGCCGTCGGCGGCGGCGGAGAACGACTTGCAGCGTCCGTCGGAGGCAAGGCCGTCCTGCTTGGCGAACTCGGTGAACCCGGCCTCGGTGGGCATGACGGCGACGCCACCGACGACGGCCAGATCGCACTCGCCGGTGCGCAGCGCCCGCACCGCCAGGTGCAGGGCGACCAGCGATGAGGAGCAGGCCGTGTCGACGGTGAGAGCGGGCCCTTCCAGGCCGAAGGTGTACGCGATCCGGCCCGACATCACGCTGTTGGAGGTGCCGGTCAGCAGGTGTCCGGTGACTTCCTCAGGAGGGGTGAAGCCGGTGCCGTAGCCGCTGTTCGAAGCGCCGACGAAGACACCGGCACGGCTGCCTCGCAGGGAGGTCGGGTCGATGCCCGCCCGTTCGAAGGCCTCCCAGGAGGTCTCCAGGAGGAGTCGCTGCTGGGGGTCCATGGCGAGGGCCTCGCGCGGCGAGATACCGAACAGGTCGGCGTCGAACTCGGTGGCGTCCGCCACGAATCCACCCAGCCGCGCGTAGTCGACGTCACGGTCGAGGTCCCAGCCCCGGTCCGCGGGGAAGGCCGATATACCGTCGCCACCGGACCGTACGAGGTCCCACAGGTCCTCGGGCGAGCTCACACCGCCGGGCAGCCGGGTACTCATGGCGACGACGGCGAGGGGCTCGTCCGTGGCGGTGGCGGTCCCTGCGGTACCGGTGGGCCGCGGGTCTGCGGTGCCGAGGAGTTCGCCGCGCAGGTGGGCGGCGAGCGAGGTCGCGGTGGGGTGGTCGAAGACCAGGGCGGCGGGCAGTGGCAGGCCGGTGGCCGAGATGAGCCGGTCGCGGAGTTCGACGGAGGTCAGCGAGTCGAGGCCGAGGTCGCGGAAGGCGGCCGCCGGGTCCACGGCGGAGCGGTCGCGGTGTCCGAGAACGCCGGAGACCGCGGTGACCACCAGGTCGAGCAGCACCCGGTCCTGTTCGGGGGCCGGCTGGGCGGTGAGCCGCTCGCGCAGGGCTGAACCGGCATCGGGGGCCACGGCCTTGGTGGTGTCCCTCACCTCGGGGAGTTCCGACAGCAGAGGGCTCGGCCGCGAGGTGGTGAAGGTTGCCGCGAACCGGTCCCAGTCGACGTCGGCGACGGTGAGGCAGGGGTCACCGGAGGCCACCGCCCGGTCCAGGGCGGCGACGGCGAGCACCGGGTCGAGCGGGCGCAGTCCGCGGCGGCGCAGATGGGTGGCGGCCTCGTCGCCCGCGGCCATGCCGGCTTCGGCCCACGGGCCCCAGGCGACGGAGGTGGCGGGCAGGCCACGGCCGTGACGGTGCTCGGCGAGGGCGTCGAGGTGGGCGTTGGCAGCCGCGTAGGCGGCCTGGTTTCCGCTGCCCCAGACGCCGGCGATGGAGGAGTAGGTGACGAACGCGGTGATGCCGGGGAGCCCGGCCGTCAGTTCGTCGAGGACGCGGGCCGCGTCGGCCTTGGCGCGCAGGACTGCGTCGAGGCGGTCGACGGTCAGCCCGGTGAGGTCCGTGTCGTCGGTGACGCCGGCCGCGTGGACGACCGCGGTGAGCGGGTGCTCCGCGGGTACGTCGGCGAGCACGGCTGCCAGGGCGTCCCGATCGGCGACGTCGCAGGCCACGACGGAGACGGTGACACCCGACCGGGTCAGTTCCGTCTTGAGCTCGGAGGCGCCGGGGGCATCGGGGCCGCGACGTCCGACCAGGAGCAGGTGGGGTGTGCCACGTTCCGCGAGGGTACGGGCGAGGTGGGAACCGAGGGCTCCGGTGCCGCCGGTGATGAGGACGGTGCCGTGCGGCTGCCAGGGCGCGGCGGCGGATTCGGGAGCGGCGTGCCGCAGGCGACGGGCGAAGACCCCGGTGTCGCGGATGGCGAGCTGGTCCTCGGGGTGGGTACGGGTGGGGTGGGGCTCGTCGTGGCCGGTGGAGACGCGGTGGGCGCCCGCGAGGACGGCGGCCAGACGGGCTCCTGCCCGGCGGTCGAAGGTCTCGGGCAGGTCGACGAGCCCGCCCCAGTTCTCGGGCTGCTCCAGGGCTGCGGCCCTGCCCATCCCCCAGACCTGGGCGGCCTCGGGGTCGGTGAGCCTGTCGAGACGTCCGGTGGAGACCGCGCCACGGGTCGCGACCCAGCACGGTGCGGTGACTCCGGCCGCGTCGAGGCCTTGGAGGAGGGCGAGGAGGCTGTGGACGTCGGGGCGCAGGACCAGGATCCCGGCCGGGTCGTACGGGCCGAGCAGGTCAGCCCTGACGTCGGCGTCGAGTTCAACGACGTCGGCGCCGGCGGCGCGCAGCGCATCGGCCACGTCCGGCCGGGGTTCGCCGATCACCAGCCAGGTCCCGGTGAGCGTGGTCCCGGGCCGGCTCTCCAGTGGCGTCCAGGCGGTCCGGTACCGCCAGCCGTCCACGACGGACCGCTTGCGGCTCTCCCGGCGCCAGGCGGTGAGGGCCGGCAGCACGGTGTCGAGGCCCGCGTCACCGTCCGCCAGGCTGAGTGCCGTGGCCACGGCGTTCCTGTCGGCCGCGTCGACGGCGGCCCAGAACTCTTCCTCGGCCGGGTCGGCGACGGCCCTGACCTGGGTGGATTCGAGCCAGTACCGCTCGCGCTGGAAGGCGTACGCCGGCAGCTGGACGAGACGTCCGCCTTGGGCGAGGCGGTCGAGCCCGACGGGTACGCCGCGCTCGTGGAGCAGTGCGACGCCTTCCAGCAGGCTTCTCGTCCCCTCGCGTCCCGCACGCTGGGCGGGCACGGCCGTGGCCTCGGCCAGAAGTGCCGGGACGAGGGCCGACAGGATGCCTCCCGGGCCGAGTTCGAGGAAGGTTCCCGTGACCGGAAGAGAGGCGATCGCGTCGGCGAAGCGCACGGGCTCGCGGACCTGGCGCACCCAGTACTCGGGGGTGTAGATGTCGCCGGACGCCGTCGGGACGATACGGATCGACGGGCTGGAGTACGTCAGTGACTCGGCGACCTTCGCGAACTCGGCGAGCATCGGTTCCATGAGGTGCGAGTGGAAGGCATGCGAGACGGACAGACGTTTGACCCGCCGGCCCTCCGCACGAAGGCGCTCCTCCAGCACGTCGATCGCCTCGACCGGGCCCGAGACGGTGAGCGCGGTGGACCCGTTGACGGCTGCGAGGTCCACGTCCTCAGGCAGCTCCAGCTCGTCCTCGGCCGCCTCGACGGCGAGCATGGCTCCGCCGTCGGGCAACGCGTCCATCAGCCGGCCGCGCGCGGAGACCAGCCGGCAGGCGTCGTCCAGCGACAGCACACCGGCGACGTGAGCAGCAGCCAGCTCACCCACCGAGTGACCCACCAACACGTCGGGACGCACACCCCACGACTCCAGAAGCCGGAAGAGCGCCACCTCCAACGCGAACAGCCCCGCCTGCGCGTACACCGTCCGGTCCAGAGCCGCACCGTCCTCGAACACCACCTCCCGCAGCGGACGCTCCAGACCGACACGGGCGCACACCGCGTCGAACGCCTCCGCGAACACCGGGAACACGTCATGGAGTTCACGCCCCATGCCCACCCGCTGCGACCCCTGCCCCGTGAACAGGAAGGCGGTCGTCGTGCTCCGCACGACTCCTGTCCTGGCCTGGGAAAGGGCCAGGGCACTGAGCTGCTGGACGAGTTCCGCGCGGTCGGTGGCGACCAGGGTGGCCCGGTGCTCCAGGGCCTGACGGGACACGGTGAGCGAATGCGCCAGATCGACCGGTCGTACGGTCTCGTCTTCCTCGAGCAGGTCGAGCAGTCGGGCTGCCTGTCCCGCCAGCGCGGACGCCGAACGGGCCGACACCGCCACCAGGACCGGGCGCCCGGGCTCGGGTCCCTCGGAGGGTTCGGGCTGCTCGGGAGCCTGCTCGATGACGGTGTGCGCGTTGGTGCCGCTGACACCGAAGGACGACACGGCAGCCCGGCGCGGACGGCCGGTACTCGGCCACGGGCGCGCCTCGGTGAGCAGTTCCACGGCGCCGGACGACCAGTCGATGTGCGGGCTAGGTTCGTCGACGTGGAGGGTGCGGGGCAGCACTCCACGCCGCATCGCCTCGACCATCTTGATGACGCCCGCGACGCCCGCGGCGGCCTGCGCGTGCCCGATGTTGGACTTCAACGAGCCCAGCCACAACGGCACGTCACGGCCCTGCCCGTACGTCGCCAGCAACGCCTGCGCCTCGATCGGGTCACCCAGCTTCGTCCCCGTACCGTGCGCCTCCACAGCATCCACATCACCGGGCTCCAGCCCCCCGGCGGCGAGCGCGGCACGGATGACACGCTGCTGGGACGGCCCGTTCGGCGCCGTCAGACCGTTCGACGCACCGTCCTGGTTGATCGCGGAGCCCCGCACCACGCCGAGGATCCGGTGGCCGTTGCGGCGGGCGTCGGAGAGCCTCTCCACGAGCAGCATGCCGACGCCTTCGGACCAGCCGGTGCCGTCGGCACCGGCGGAGAAGGACTTGCACCGGCCGTCGGCGGACAGGCCGCGCTGGCGGGAGAACTCGGTGAAGATCGCGGGGGTGGCCATCACGCTGACGCCGCCCGCGAGCGCCATGGTGCACTCGCCGTTGCGCAGCGACTGCGCGGCCAGGTGCAGTGCCACCAGCGACGAAGAGCACGCCGTGTCGACGGTGACGGCCGGGCCCTCCAGGCCGAAGGTGTAGGCGAGACGGCCGGAGGCGACGCTGGTGGAGCTGCCGGTGAGGAAGTGGCCCTCCACGCCCTCGGGGAGCCGTACGCCCACTCCGTAGCCTGACGAGGCTGCGCCGATGAACACTCCGGCCTGGCTGCCGCGCAGGGTGCTGGGGTCGATGCCCGCGCGTTCGAACGTCTCCCACGCGGTTTCGAGCAGCAGCCGCTGCTGCGGGTCCATGGCAAGCGCCTCGCGCGGCGAAATCTCGAACAGACCCGCGTCGAATTCGGCCGCGCCGGGCAGGAAGCCGCCGGACCGGGCGTACGTCGTACCGGCACGGCCCCCGTCCGGGTCGTAGAGCGCGTCCAGGTCCCAGCCCCGGTCGGTGGGGAAGGGGCCGATCGCATCGTCCCCTGCGGAGACGAGTCGCCACAGAGCTTCGGGGGAATCGACGCCCCCTGGGAAGCGGCAGGCCATGCCGACGATGGCGATGGGCTCGTCGGCCGGGGCAGCCACCTTGACGGCGCCGCCCGCTTCACCACCCGCGAGCAGCTCGCGCAGGCGGGCAGCGAGGGCCACAGGACTGGGAAAGTCGAAGACCAGGCTGGCCGGCAGGCGCAGGCCGGTGGCCGCGTTGACGCGGTTGCGGAGTTCGACGGACGTCAGTGAGTCGAAGCCGAGTTCCTTGAACACCCGGCCGGGCTCGACCGCGTCGACGTCGGCGTGGCCGAGGACGGCGGCGACCTCGGCGCGCACGAGTCCGGTGAGGAGGCGGTCCTGTTCGGCCGGGGGCAGCGCGGCGAGGCGCTCGGCGAGTCCGGAGCCGCCGGTGACAGTGCCGGCGAGACGACGTACGGGGGCGCGGACCAGGCCACGCAGCAGCGCGGGTACGGGCTGCCGGGTGCGGGCTGCGGCCTGGTCGAACCGCAGGGGGAGCAGGTGGGTGAGGCCGGTGGCGTGGGCGGCGTCGAACAGGGCGAGGCCCTCTTCGGTGGTCAGCGCGTCGCCGACACGGGTGGCGCGGGCGAGACCGGTGGCGTCGAGGTTGCCGCTGATGGTGCTGGCCTCGGCCCACAGGCCCCAGCCGAGCGCGGTCGCCGCGAGGCCACGGGCGCGGCGGTGCTGGGCGAGCGCCTCCAGGAAGGCGTTGGCCGCCGCGTAGTTGGCCTGGCCCGGGGAGCCGAAGACCGAGGACGCGGACGAGTACAGGGCGAACAGGGCCAGGTCGAGGCCCTCG
The DNA here is from genome assembly GCF_040295485.1 of Streptomyces sp. NPDC002793. Lineage (NCBI taxonomy): Bacteria > Bacillati > Actinomycetota > Actinomycetes > Kitasatosporales > Streptomycetaceae > Streptomyces > Streptomyces sp. NPDC002793. The sequence continues at coordinate 8,248 of NZ_JBEOVL010000093.1, forward strand.
GTCAGTTCGTGCAGGGCCAGTGCAGCGTCGGCCTTGGGCCTCAGCACCGCGGCCGTGCGGTCGGGTGTCAGTGCCTCGATGACGCCGTCGTCGGCGATGCCGGCCGCGTGAACGACACCGGTCAGCGGATGCTCCGCAGGAACGCTCCCCAACACCACCGCCAACGCATCCCGGTCACCGACATCACACGCCACCACCCCCACCTCAGCACCCAACCCACGCAGCCCCGCCACCAACTCCGACACACCCCGAGCAGCCGGACCACCACGACTCACCAACAACAGATGACGCACACCATGACGCTCCACCAGATGACGCGCCAACAAACCACCCAACGCACCCGTACCACCCGTCACCAACACCGTGCCCCCCGGATCCAGCACCCGAGGCATCATCAGCACATTCTTCCCCACATGCCCACCCGACCCGACAAACCGCAACACCTCCCGCGCCCGCCGCACATCCCACGCCCGCACCGGCAACAACGACAACTCACCCACCGCGAACAGACCCACCAACTCCGCCAACATCTCACCCAACCGATCAGGCCCCGCCTCACCCAGATCAAACGCCCGATACGAACAATCCCCCAACGACCCCGCCTCCCGCAGATCCGCCTTCCCCATCTCCACGAACCGC
>NZ_JBEOVL010000094.1:0-8339 GCF_040295485.1 Streptomyces sp. NPDC002793
ATCTTGGTCGGGAACCCGTCTACCAGGAGCTTCGTCGTTCCGTACAGCCCGCACCGACCAACACCACAGCCCCACGGTCAGGTTGAAAAGCGCTCCTGGTCTCCGCATTGGCCGGCACGGTGACCGGTCGCGGGCATCTCGCATGTGTGCTCGGTTTCTCGGGCTTCGGAAAGACTCACCTCGTGATGGAGCTCGTCCAACGCCTTCGGACTCAGGACGGGAACATCGAAACGATCCAGAGCGGCTGCTACTCCGGTGAGGGGGTTCCTCCGTACTGGCTGTGGACCCAGGTGCTGCGTCGGCTGTCGGCGGCGCGGCCCGAAGCCTTCCAGGCCGCCGCCGCGCCGTTCGGCACGTTGCTCACCCCCCTCCTGCCCGCGTGGCAGGCAGGGCAGGGCGCCAGGGGCGACCACGGCACCGGCGGCCCGCCGCCCGACCCGTTCCGGACCCATGACGCGCTCTGCGAGGTTCTGCTGACCCTGGCCGCGCAGCGCCCCCTGGTGCTGCTCCTGGAGGATGTGCACTGGGCGGACCCCGCGTCGCTCGATCTGCTCCGCCTGCTGACCACACGCCGTCAGGGCCACCCCCTCAGCATCGTGCTGACCGGCTGGGACCTGGAAGCCTGGCCCGAGCACTCACGGCACGGAGTGGTGAACGAGATGTTCAGGGGCCCCAACACGAAGATCCTGCGCCTCGGGACGCTCACGCTCCCCGACGTCATCGCGCTGGTCGACGCGCACGCCGGACCGGGCGTCGACCCGCGGATCGTGGACGCGCTCCACGCCCAGGCCGTGGGCAGTCCGTCCTCCGTACTCCAGATGCTCTCGCTTCTCGGTGAAGCCAGGGACCTGCACGACCCCGACGCCACCGACGAACTCCTCGGCCTCGTCGCCCCGTGCGCGCGGAAGGCCCTCCGCCAGGAGTTCGCCGAACTGCCGGATCCGGTCCTGCGGCTTCTCCGGCTGTGCGCGGTCGTCACACCCGATATCGAAGTGGAACCGCTGTGCCGCGCCACCGGCGGCAACGCTGCCATGGCGATCGTGGAGTCAGCCGTCCGGCACGGCCTGCTCGCCCCGGTTCAGGGGCCCACCGGGCGACTCCGCCTCGCCCCTCCGCATGCCCGGGACGTACTCATCGGCGAACTGACCGACGAGGAGCGCCAACAACTGCACGCCGCCTACGCGAACGCTCTGTCTCCTCGTCTCCCCGAGGAGTGCGATCCGGCGAGGACCGATCGCATAGCCCACCACATGTGGGGCGCCAGAGGCGCCGTGCCGAAGGAGCGGGCACTGCACTGGTTCCTGCGCGCGGCCGAGAACGCGGGATCGCGTCTGGCCTCCGAAGAACGCCGGCTGTGGCTGCGCCGCGCCATCGATGTCGCGGAATCGGTGGCCGACGGCGCGGCCGATCGGGACCTCGAATCCCGGCTCCACGTGGAGCTGGTCCATCTGCTGGGCCACGTACGCGGATTCGGTGATGTCGAGGCCGAGACGGAGATCATCCGTGGACACGTCCTCGACACGCCCCCGCACAGCTCCGACGACCCGGCGGTCCTGTCGATGCTGAGCGTGTCGCTCCTCGTCCGCGGCTGCTACGACGAGTCGAGGCGGCTGTCCGCCCGGTTGCGGTCCGTCGCCGAACGCACCGACGATCCGGCGGCCCGACTCGTCGCGACGTACGGCGAGGGCATGGCGCTGTTCATCGGCGGCCGTCTGCCCGACGCGCTGGAGGCGTTCGGGCACGGCGTCGAGCTGTCCGACCGGCTCGCGCGCGAGGGCCGGCTGCCCGAGAGGATCTACCGGCCCGATCCGCGTGTCTACTTCCGCGGTTACGACGTCCTCACCCGGTGGCTCATGGGCGAACGCGCGGCTGCGGCCGAGCAATGCCGTCGCCTCCTGAGGCTGACGCAGTGCGGTCGCATGCCCTGGGACCGGGTCCACGCCCTGTACGTCAACGCGGTCGTGGCGGCCTGGGAGGGCGATGTGGAGTCAGCACACTCCTTCGGGACGGAGGGCGTCGAGCTGTCCGTCAAGCACGGGCTGTCCTATTGGACGGCGATGCTGCACGTTCCCCTGGGCTGGGCCCTCACGCATGCCGGCCGTCAGGAGGGGATCCCGAAGATGCGGAACGCCCTCACCGAGATGCGGCTCTCCCGGACGAAGTTGCACCTTCCCCTCCACCTGGGCCTGCTCGCCCAGGCACAGCACCATGCCGGACAGCGGGAGGGCGCCGTGGACACACTGCGCACCATGCTCGCCGTCGTCGAGCACCAACGCGAGTACGTGTACCTCAACTCCGCCCTGCCCGCCACGCACCTGGTCGACCGGTTCCTGGGCAAGGAGATGCGGGAGGTGACAGGTCCGCGAGTGTGAGGGCTCTTCCTCCAGGTCGGGTGCGGTGAGGGTCCGGCACCTCGCCGCCCACAGCGAGGGCCGTCACGGAGTGACCGCGCGATGGCTCGAAAGCGATCACCAGATCGTGTGTCCCGTCCGGTGTCCGGTTCTCCTTCCGGGGAATTTGCCCCAGGCTGGGATGCCGACTCCTGATCACGTAAGGACGTGTCCCATGACCGTAACCGTGCGGGAACGCCTCCTCGCACCGCACGAGGCTGCCATCGCCGCGGCGGGGGTCCAGGTCGTTCTGCACTGCGACATCGAGGGCGAGCCGGACGAGGCCCTCCTCGCGCAAGCTCTGGTCCGACTGCGGGAGTGCTATCCCCTGCTCGGTGGAAGGATCCTCACGCCCACCGGGAGCGGGCCACTGGTCCGGATCGACTCGACGGCCTCCGGCCCCGGACTCAGCCGTGGTTCCGATTTCGACGAGGTGGTGAGCACCCCGCCGGCCTGGGACAGCGAACCACTGCTGCGGCTGACGGTGGTGCCCGGGCGGGAAGGGTCCCGGTTGGTGATGACGCTGCCACGCGCCTTCGTCGACGCGACGAGCTATCTGGCGGTGCACGAGCGGCTGTGGGCTCTGTACACCACACTGTCCGCAGGACGGCCGGCTCCCGTCGGGCCGGTCGAGCCCGTGCTCGCGCCGGCCCTGGACGGCGTGCTCGGCGCCCTCTTCACCGCAGGGCGACTGCGCCGGTTCGTCGCCGAAAGGGCCCGTCTGGACACCGAGGTCCCGCCCGCCCTGCTACCGGCCCTTGCCTCTGCCGACGGCGGCCCGGGGCCCGACATGAGCTTCGGCATCGTCGCCGTGGAAGCCCTTCCCGAGCACTGCGAGCGGCTGGTCCGACGAGCCAGGGACGCCTCGCTCACCCTCAATTCCCTGGTGTCGGGGGTCCTGCTGACAAGCCTGCGTTCCCTGCTTCCCGCGTCGGACGGTCCGGCGCGGATGCTGTGCACCACAGCGGTGGACATGCGCCGCAGGCTCTCACCGCCGCTGCCTGCCGAGGTCCTGCAGTCGGCGGCGACGACCACCTCCATCCGGCTGGACGTGGACGAGCGGGCCCACCCGGTCGAGGTCGGACACGATCTGTCCGCCCGGCTGCGCGCCGATCTGGACAGCGGGGCCGCCGCGATGGAACTGGCCGCCTTCCCCTACATGCTCGACCAGCACCCGCCGAGCCTGGTCATCACCAACGTCGGAGTCATCTCCGAACCGGAACTGCCGGACGGACAGCGGATCAGGAACGTGCGGCTCGCCCCGCTCGGTCACGTGCCGATGCTCTTCGCAGTCGTCAGCCGCTACCGGGGTCGCCTGGCAGTCGACCTGACCTACAGCAGGGCCTGGTACACGGACGCTCAGATGCGCACACTCGCCGACCGGGTGTCGGCTGCTCTGGAGGACGTGGCCCGGTGACCGGGACCGGCAGACCCGGCGGGCGGGGCCCGGGCGGCGGCCGGAGCGGCTGCGACGGCCCCCGCCGGGTCTGATCAGGCGCGTGGGGTCAGGCGCACGGTGACGATCTGGAACGGGCGCAGAACGAGCGGCACGCCGTCGGCGGTGACGGAAAGGCCGGGTGCGTCTGTCAAGGGACGTTCGAGCAGGTCGGTCGCGCAGCGGCGGCACACGGGAATCCGGCGCGCAGACGACTACGCACTGCTGGTCCTCGACGACCCGCGCGTGCGGATCGTCGGTCTGACCGTGCCGGAACCGGGGCGTGTGCTCGTGCGGTTGCAGTCCTTCGCGGAGGAGCACATCACCTGCCGGCTCACCCCGGGCTTCCCCGTCACCGCAGCCATGTCCGCCGACTACCTCGGCACCGTGGGCGCCGCACTGCGCGCCGGGGAGGATGGATCTCTGCCTGTCCCGGTACCCCGGCTCGGCACCATGGCGGTGTCGCTGACGACCGGCAGCGAGCCTGACCGGGATTGACAGGACATGACCGTTCCGCCGCGCTGCCTCACGATCCGGTGTGAGGCAGCGCGGCGGCCCAGGTGCACCCGATCGTTCGGTGCGGCGGGAGGACGAGCCGGAAGCAGGCCCTTCGCGGGCCGACGGCATCGTAAGTGTCACCGGCAGAACCGGTCACCCTTACGGGGTAATGCCGGACAGATCACGGGACAGTACCTTAGGGATGGCGACGCGAAAGCCAAGTGACCGAGCCTCAGTCATGCCGATGTCCGAGTGCTCGATGCGGTTTGCCCGGCGCCGGTAGCAGGCTCGCGAGGAACGGCCGACACGGCCGCTTCCGTATCCCACCCCCACGGGTCCACCGGTATCCCTCGACGCGGCTGCCCGGCTCGCCTCTCATCCGTACCGGTCGACGAGCCGGCTCAGTCGGCCCCTCGTGACCCGATCCCGACACAGTGCCTTGGCGCACGCCGCCACACTTCCCACCGCTGAGACGCACAAGAGGAGTTGGCCCATGAGTGAATGCGGCTGCGGGCGTTCCCCGATAACCGTCGGCGGATGCCGGCCGTCAGAGCCGGACTGTCCCCCCGTCGCCTGCACCGGCTCCCGGCGGTGCGAGCACTGCGAGACGACCCCACTGCGCGACTCCGCGCCGTACCGGGTCGCAGCGACCGCGAGCAGCACCGACCCGACGCCGTACTACACCATCGCCCACACCCACGCCGCCCTGGACCCCGTCGTCGCCCAGACCATCCTGAACAGCGGCACGGGCACGTTCCCGGCCGACGACGGGACACACGACGGCCAGCACACCTGGCTCGCCGGCGTCGTGCGGATCGACCCCGCGTCACTGCGCGGCAACCCCACCGGCGTCACTGTCAGCGCCTCGGTCCATGTGCACAACGACGGCAGCAGCACGGCCTGCCGGCTCTACGGCCGCTTCGCCCTGTGGAACGGCGCCACCGCGATCCGCACCGACCTGCTGGGCCCACCCGATCTGCCGGCGGGTGGGGACGAGACCGGCGTCATCGCACCGACCACCGTGCCCCTCGCGGACGTCCTCGCGGGAAAGGTCGTCGTCGAGCTCAACCTGGAAACGGGCAACGACGACACCTGCGGGGTCGGCCCCAAACAGTGGACCGTCGACAGCTTCGTCCTCACCGTCCAGGCGTCGTCCCCGGGCTGCGGCAGGCCGTTCCTCCGCACCACCTGCCGCAACTGCGACGGCGCGGTCACCTGTACGACCGACACCCTCGACGGCTCGACGCCCTACGCCCCGGTCCCGCCGGTCATCCCGGTCGTCTCCTGCCAGGACGGATGCGCCACCGCCCGCCCTCCGTGCATCTCCACCGACCGGGGCAACGCCGTCACCCGGGGCAGCGACGGGTGCCTGTACGCGCCCGACACACCCGCTCTGGACCCGTCCCCATGCAATGCCGCACGGAACACGACCGGCGGCCTGCTCGTGCCGCGGATCGACCTGACGGGTATCGCTCCTGGCGGCAACAGCGGCAGCGAACGGTCGGTGGACATCGACGTCTCCGGGACCTCCGGCTGCCCCGAAAGGTGGGAGATCGGCGCCCGCCTCACGCCGGTGAGCGCATTCCGCAACGCCGAGCGGCAGCACGCCGACCTCCTGGCCCGGACCGGTGCCGACGTGCCGATCCCCGAGTCCGACATCGTGCTCCCGGAAGCGGGGGTCTACCACATCGACAGCGACGTGCGCTACGCGCTCGGTTCCGCCACCGGCGGCAGCGGCTACATCATCGGCTGGCTCAGGGACGAGACCACGGACACCCTCCTGACCAGCTTCACCCAGATCGCGGCGATCAACGCAGCGAGGCAGGAACAGCAAGGCGGAACGACTCACATCATGACCGAGTACGCCGTCACGTCCGGCCCCCGGACGGTCCGCCTGCACCTGATGTTCGTCCTCACCGGCGGCAAGATCACCGACGCCGAGGCCGGCGGCACCGACAGCAACGGCGCGACCCGGATGCGCTTCCTCAAGGTCAGGGATTAGCCGGGCGGTACAGCCAGGTCGCTTTGGCTGCGACACGCGCGACCGTCACCCTCCGGACCAGTAGGTGCGCCGTGGGGCGCCGGTGTCACTCGTTCGGAGGGTTCGCGGAATCACCGCGAACCAGGGTGGCTCCGCGTGCGTTTGCGGATGAGTGACGAGTGCGTGGCGTTGCTGACCTGTCCGTGCGGGCGAAAGGCCGCTGACGACGATGTATCCGACTCCGGACGCCCGGAGCGCGATCGGCGTCGTGGGCCCGTGCTGCTCACCGAAGGCTGCCCGGCCGACGGTCCTCACGTCAGCCACGGACCCCACCGCAGAAATCGCCCCGATCGGAAGCGCTCATGGCCCAAGACCACCTGGCAGCCTCCTACAGTGACGCCAACCCCCTCTTCCGGCTGTGCCGGCACATGGGCTGGGGCGCACTCGTCAACCTCGGCTACTACACACTCCCCACCCTGCCGGCGATCATCGGCGGTCTCGCCTTCTTCCAGCGCCGCTTGGAGACACGGAGCCTGGCCCTCCTGGAGGCGCGCCCCGGACACCGGGTGCTGGACGCGTGCTGCGGACGCGGCCACACCACCGCCCGTCTCGGCGCGGCCGGCTGCGAAGCGGTCGGACTGGACATCACCGCCCAGCAGATCGAGCAGGCGCGTACCCGGTACGGCCGGGCCCCCCGTACCACCTTCGCCGTCGCCGACGTCACCGCCCTCCCGAAGCAGGCCGACGGTATCGGCGCGGACAGCTCCTTCGACCGGGTGCACTGTCTCGAAGCCGCGTTCCATCTCACCCCCGCCGGCCGCCGCGCGCTGCTCGCCGAGGCGTTCCGGGTCCTGCGCCCCGGCGGCAGGTTCGTCCTGGTCGACTTCACATGGAACACCGACGACCCGGGGATGATCCGCCGACTGGACCCCCACCGTCTCGTCCGCGCGGCCTGGCACATCGATGAGTTCGAACCGCTGGCGCGCTACCTCGACCATGCGCGGGAGGCCGGATTCGTCGTACGGCGCACCGTCGACTGGACCCGTCCCGTCACCGGACGCTTCGTCCGTCTGGGCACAGTGCTGACGCGCTTGGCGACGAACCGGGCCGGTCGGCGACTGCTCTGCCTGCGTTGGCCCGGCCTACGGGAATTCACCCCGCTGGACTGGCAGAACGCCGTCGCCACGATCGACGCCCACCAGTCCGTGGGCCGCCACAGCTCCTACACCGCTCTCGTGCTCGACAAACCGGCGGACACGGAGGTGACCCAGCCGTGATGATCCGTGCGGCTCGCTCACGGAACTCCGAACCTTCCGACTTCAGCCGTCAGCCGTCCCCCTCCGACTTCCGGAGTTCCTCGAAGTGGGTGATGCTCTCCGACACGTCGTCAGGGACCCGCCTGCGCCGCCCGGCGGTGGCGTCCGGGGTGCCGATGTCAAGCATTCCGAGGAGGCGCTCGGGGCCGCGCAGGCCGAGGAACTCCCCGACTCCGGAACTGGTGGCCAGCCGGCCGGTGCGCCATATGCTGCCGTAGTCCCTGGCGTGCAGAAGCAGCATCAGCGAGTGGGCCACGCAGCTGGCGGCTGCCAGCTGTTCCCACTCCGGGACCGGGTGCGGGTCACGGGGGACGAAGACCAGCGCAGCGGACAAGGGGGCCCGCTGGTAGGTGGTCCTCAGCCGCTCCGTCTCCGCCGCGTCGGCGCCCGTCTCCGCCGCGATGCCCAGTCCGAGTCCGGCGCGTTCGTCGCCGCGCAGCAGGATCCAGCGCCAGGGCCGGAGTCTGCCGTGGTCGGGGGCGAGACTCGCTCCCTTGAGCAGGTAGGTGAACTCCGCGTCGTCCGGTGCGGGCGCGTGGAGTATGTGCTCACTGCGGCGTGTCAGCACCGCGGTCATGACGTCCATGGACGGATTCCTCTCTCTGTCCGTACCTGAAACACGCCCTAAGCTTGTTCTTTATCTACCAAGATCTTCCAGGCTTGCCGATGGCCTTGAGGGTCTCGGCGCGTTTGACGGTCTTGCCGACGTCGTAGCGGGG
>NZ_JBEOVL010000095.1:0-8129 GCF_040295485.1 Streptomyces sp. NPDC002793
CGATTCCGGCCGGACCACCGCGGCGGCCAGCCCTCGCGCGTGTGTCTCCCAGTCCATGCTGGACTCCCTAGTACTTGGGGTTGCAGGCCGGCGTCCTCGGCCGGGCCGCAGTCGGACCCGTCGGAGTTCGGCTTGCAGGCTGTGACCGGGGCGAAGGGCGCCAGGCGTCGCGCTGGCATCCATGGGCTCTTGGGGAGTGGTGCCTGTCTGCCTACGATGATCGGTATGTCGCCTGATGCCTCCCTGTCCTCCGTCTGGCCGGTCCTGCACTACGACGACACGAAGGCGGCGCTGCGCTTCCTGGTCGACGTGCTGGGGTTCGAGGCAGGTGTCGCCGCGCCGGATGAGCACGGCGGGATCGGGCACGCGGAGCTGCGCTGGCCTGGCGGTGGTGCGCTGGTGTTCGGCTCGACGAGGCACACGGACAGCGTGCACGGGCGGATGCGGGCGGGCGCCAGTGCGGTCTACGTGGTGAGCGATGAGGTGGACGCGGTGCACCGGCGGGTGGTCGACGCTGGCGGCGAGGTCCTCGAAGCGCCGCACGAGGCGCGGTTCGGGTCGGGGGCTGCGGCGTACGTGTGTACGGTGCAGGACCCGGAGGGTAATCTGTGGACTTTCGGTACCTATCGGGGCCCTTCGTCGGAGTAGGGCGCTGGGAAGAGACGACAGGACCCCGGCCAGTGGGCCGGGGTCCTGTGCTGTTGGCGTGCGTCGCCGGGATCAGTGGCTGCCGGTGAGTTCGCCGGTGAGCTTGCCGTGGAGGTCGGCGCTCAGGTCGTTCAGCCCGGTGATTTCCACGGTCTTGCCGCGCTGGGCGTACTTGTTCTCGATCGCGTCCAGGGCGGCGACGGAGGAGGCGTCCCATACGTGGGCCTCGGACAGGTCGATGACGATCTTGTCGGGGTCGCCGGCGTAGTCGAACTGGCCTGATCTCCCCAGCCCGATCCTCGCCGACGTGACCGGGATGCACCGCCACACCGCACTCCGCCGGGTCGCCTACGCCCGACGCGACTGGGCCGAGTACCTCGCCACCCGAGCTGAAGACGAGGCCAACAAGCGGGAGAAGAAGGGGAAGGGCGCGGCTCTTCCGTAGTGACCATCACGAAGCGTCCGCATCGTGATCGATAAGGGACATGTCGGATGCCAAGGCGCAGGCAGCGGCGGCGAAATACTGCTCGTCGGCACCATGCGCGAGGCCGAGGGTGACGCCCTGACTGAGGCCGACGAACAACGCCCTGAGTGCGATGGCCAGACGTTGTGCCTGGTGCGACGTTACGACGCTCCCGTTGTGCGCCCTTCCCGTGAACAGCGCGATCAGGTGGTCCTCCTGCGATCGGATGGACGTGGCGAGTTGGGACCCCAGGTCTGGGTCGTGCAGGGCCATGTCCAGCAGGGTGATCTGGAGCGACAGGCGAGAATGCGCATCGGGGGCGTCACAACTACGCCGGTAGTACCGGGCAAAGGCATCGACCGCTTCAAGCAGATCCAGCCCGGAGGTAACCGCCTGCTCGATCTCTTCGTAGTGCGGCCGCAGGTAGTCGGCGACCAGAGCGACCACGAGGCCGTTCTTGCTCCCGAACAGTGAGTAGATGGCGCCGGTGGTCAGGTCGGCCCGTTCGGCGATCTCCTCAAGCTTGGCCCCGTGCCCGTCTCGGGAGACGACCCGGAACGCAGCATCCAGCAAGGCGCGGCGGTTGCGTTCCTTGGCCTCTGCTCTCGTCATTCTCATAGAGTAATTATTGCCGTAATCTCGTTATTGAACCAGTCGGACGAACTCAGGGAGGAACGCTCATGGCCGAGGTCGCGACACCGTCAGTGACACGCTGGACGGTGGGGATCATCGCCGATGGCGTCTTCAAGGTGTTGCTCGCCGCTGTCTACATCGTCGGCGCTGCCCCGCTCGGTCGTCTGCTCGGCGTGCCCGCCTGGCTGATGGTTGTCTCTGGCGTGGCCTTGCTGATCGGTGGTGGGATCGAGATCGGATATGTACGAAGTCGCCCGATGCGCACTTACATGCGGCTCATGGTTGCCTACGACAGCGGCTGGGTGCTGGCGGCCCTTGCCGGCCTCCTGATGGAGTGGCAGGGCAGCAGCGCCGGGGGTGAGGTGTGGATCGGGTACCAGACAGCCGCCCCCGTCGTACTCGCCGCAATGCTGGTGGCCGCCAACGCCACGCAGACTGCCTCGGGCACTCGCACAGAGGACCCCACCCACCGACGGCGGGCTTGATCGCCACTGATCCCGGCTGCGGCCAGGACCCTTCAGCTTTCCAGCTCAGTCGGTCCCTCGAAGGGGAATAGTGCACAGTCGGAATAACCCCCTCCCGCCAGTAGTACTGGGCCTGGAGAGCGGCTGCTGCCCCGACCCGGACGGCGGCCGCCACCTGATCTACGGACGGGTGTTCAAAAGCGCCGCCGATGCGGACGGCAATCACCACTCAGCCGGCCACCTGCGTGAGGTGCCCTGGGTGGCCGTTGCGCCCGTGGTCACGGCTATTCGCGTTCTGGAACGGATCGCCTCCGACGGGGGGTTGCTGTTCGACGCGGCGACTCACGCCTTCCAGAACACTCCCACCGCGTCGGCGACCTCCATCGGGCAAGAAGGGCCGCGCAGGCGCATCGAGGCCTTTGCAGCCTGGGCCTCCGCTCTGGCCCGGCGCCTGGGCCGCGGCCACGAGGTCATTCCCGACGATCCGTACGGCGCGATCGGCCTGGCCCGCTTCCGCCGCACCCTGCCTGGCACATCGCGCGCCGCCCGGGCGGTCTGGTGGCACTGGCCATTCAGTACGGGCACATGCGCACCGCAATGAGCGGCGGGTACGCCGCCCGCGGCCGCGACGGCATCCACGAGCTGCTCGATATGGAGACCGCCCGGGCGACCGCCGACACACTCACCACACTTCACGACGACCTCGCCCACGGGGCCGGCATCTCCGGGCCCGCGGCACGACGCGCGATCCACGCGGCCGCGCAGGCACCCACTTTCGCCGGTTCGATCCGCACTCAGCGCCAAGCTCGCGACATCCTGGGCAACCCTTCCCTGACCGTCTACGACAATCCCCGTTCCCTGTGGATGTGCGTCTACAACCGGGACTTGGGCACTCTGCCACCGGCAGGACGCCACCAATGCCTCACGGCTGGACCGCTGCCAGCCGTCGTGCGCGAACATCGCGCGCACCGACCACCACGCAGCCGGGCTCCTCGCTCACGCCAAGGCCCTGGAGGAACAGTCCGCCTCCGAAGCACTGCCGAGACCGCTGGCCGACCGGCTGGCGCGGCGCGCCGGGCAGTTGCGCGAGCTGGCCCGCCGCCACGAGCACGATCGCATCCACCATCAGGAGCCGACCGTATGAGCCCCGCCCCCGACGAGCGCGACCGGATCCGGGCCGCGATGAACCGCATCCTTAGTGGCACCCCTGAGCACTCCAACGGCGCTCTGACGATCGTCGCCCTCGCGGCAGGCCCAGGTTCCCCGGAACGCCCTCACTCAGCGCCACCCCGACCTGAAGAACGACTTTTACGACCAGGTTCGCGCCCGCGGGCAGATGCCTGACTGCGAACGCCGGCAGGTGCGAAAACTCAAGGAACTGCGGGCTGCGGACGCCCAGGAGATCGCCCGGCTCAAAGCCGACGTCGAGGCGCTGGTAGGCGCCCTGCACCAGTCCACGGCTGAGAACAGCCAGCTTCACCGGCGCCTGGCGCAGGGCACCGGAGTGGTCCGGGCCCTGCCGCAGCCGAGGACTGTCGATGCCACCCCGCCGATACCGCCCGGCCTCGTGTGATCCGGTCGGGGCAGCTCAGTTGGCAACGCGGATGACGATCTTTCCGAAGGCGCCGCGGGCGAGGTGCTCGTACGCCTTGATCGCGTCGTCGAAGGAGTAGACGGTGTCGATGACGGGGTCCAGGCCGTTCTTCTCGATCCAGGCGTTCATGTCGAGGAAGGCGCGGCGGTGGCCGACGGCGATACCGCGGATGGCGGCCTGGCTGTAGAGCAGGGACAGGACGTCCAGGGAGGCGGTCATGCCGCCGAGAAAGCCGACCAGGGAGATGTGGCCCGCGGCCCGGGTGGCGTGCACGGACTGGTTGAGGTTGTCGCCGCCGACGACCTCGATGACCTGGTCCACGCCCTGGCCGTCGGTGAGCTCGCGTACTTTCTCGGCCCAGTCGGGGGTGGTGCGGTAGTTGATCAGGTCGGAGGCGCCCAGGGCGGCCGCCTTCTGCAGCTTCTCGTCGCTGCTGGAGGTGGCGATGACGCGGGCGCCGAGCGCGGTGGCCATCTGGATGGCGAACAGGGAGACGCCGCCGGTGCCCTGGACCAGGACGGACTGGCCGGGCTGCAGGTTGCCGTACTCGACCAGGGAGAACCAGGCCGTCAGCGCGGCGATGGGCAGGGTCGCGGCCTGCTCGTCGGTGAGGTTGGCCGGCGTCGGCACGGCCGAGTTCGCCTCGAGAATCATGTACTCGGCGAGGCCGCCGTCGATGGGGCCGCCGAGCTGCCAGTCGGGTTCGTCCCGGGCAGGGGCGCCGTCGAGCCAGTGCGAGTAGAAGTGCGATATGACGCGGTCGCCGACCTGCCACTCGGTGACACCCGGGCCGACCTCGGCGACGACGCCGGAGGTGTCGTTGACCGGGATGAGGTTCTTCGGCATCTTCTCGGGGTTGTAGACGCCGTCGACGATCGCCTTGTCACGGAAGTTCAGCGAGACCGCGGAGACCTTCACAAGGATCTCGCCGGGACCGGGCTTGGGGGTGGGGCGCTCCGCGAGGCGGAGGTTGTCCAGACCGAAGTCTTCGAGCTGCCAGGCACGCATTACACGTGCTCCTTTCTCGTGCATCTGAGGGGAGGGAGGCCAGGGGGAATGGCCGGGGCGCGGGACAGCGCCGGTGGCGGAGCGGGAACGGTGTCCTCGCCGCGGCGGCGCGGCCGGGATCAGGAAGTGGTGCCGTCGTGGGTGACGGTAACGACGATCTTGCCGACCTGGCCGTTGGCCTCCATGTAGCGGTGGGCCTCGGCGATGTCGGCCAGGTCGAAGGTCTTGTCGACGACGGGAGCGAACGAGCCGGAGGCGAGTCCCGCGTTGACGAACGCGACCGCGCGGCGCAGCCGCTCGGGATCGGAGGTGATCTCGAAGAGGGTGTAGGTGCTGCTGTTCAGCGCCGGGAAGGACTGCGCGTTGGGCAGCGGGGTGGTGCGCGGGTCGAGCGCGCCGTAGACGACCAGGTATCCGCCGGGGGCGATGCCCTGGGCGAGGGTTTCGACGCCGGGTCCTGCGATCGGGTCGAAGGCCAGGCGCACCCCCTTGCCGCCGGTGATCTCCTCGATGCGTGCGGGCAGGTCCTCGTCGTCGGTGACGATGACGTCGGCCGCGCCGGCGTCCAGGAGGCGCTGCTTCTTGTTCGCGCCGCGGGTGGTGGCGATCGGGATGGCGCCGATGTGGCGGGCGATCTGGAGGGCGGCCAGGCCGACGCTGCTGGAGGCGGCGGTGATCAGGACGTGGTCGCCCGGACGCACGTGGCCGCTCTCGGCGAGGGGGCCGTAGGCGGTGATGTAGGCCATCCACACGGCCGCCGCGGTGACTGCATCTACCTGCTCGGGGCGGGGGACGATGGCTGCGGCTGGCAGGACGACGCTGTCGCCGTAGGTGCCGTACTCGTTCTGCAGGAACGCGGGCACGACGGCCACCGGGTCGCCCGAAGAGAACTCGGTGACGCCTTCACCCACCTCCTCGATGACGCCTGCGGCCTCGTAGCCCAGCGTGGAGGGGAAGACCGGCTGGTAGAAGTAGGCGCCCTCTCGGTACATGATCTCGGCCCGGTTCAGGCCGATCGCGTCGACGCGGATGCGTACCTCGCCCGCGCCCGGAGCGCGGGAGGCGACATCGCGGAGGGCGAGGACCTCGGGTCCGCCGATCCGGTCGAACTGTACGAGCTTTGCCATGGTGCACCAGTCTCGAGGGTAGAAAGCGGGAGATCACCGGACTATCCCGGCGCGCTCTCCACTCTGCCCCAAGCTTTGATCACGGTCAAATTACGATGACCATCAAAGTATGTACCTGGTGCGCTGTCCCGGCAGACTCAGGCAGCATCTGCCGCCTCCGCGGCCAAAGCAGCCAGCACGGCCGGCAAAAGCCCAGGGAACCTCTCGTCCATCTCATCCGTGCGCAGCGCGTTCATCTTCGTCGTCCCCACGTAGTACTGGCGGATCACACCCGCTTCGCGCAGCACGTTGAAGTGGTGCGTCAGCGTCGACAGCGACACCGGCGCGACGAAGGTTCCGCAGCTCAGGTCCGCACCCGCACCAGCCAGCTGTGCCACCACCGACCGGCGCACCGGGTCTACCAACGCCTCCAGGACCTGGTGCAGAGAGACCTGCGACAGATCGGGATGCTCCACCGTCCGGGGGGCAGAACGGGGACGGGCCACGGTGACTCCTTGAAGCAGCTAGTTGATGCAGCCGTCCCATACTACGACCATCATCGAAGCAAGGGTCGGAGCTCCCGCTCCAGCGCCCCCAGGGGTGGGGCTCACTCGTTCTCGCCGGTGCTCGGCCCTCCGCTCCTCTCGGCCAAAGGCCGGACGTCACCACTGCTCAACACGCTGAACTTGACAGAGAAGGTGTCGGTGGCGAGCTTGCGGTAGAAGTCCGGGGAGACACGCCAGGTGTCGGGCCACTGGGCAGCGAAGGTGGACTTGCCGCAGCCTGGCGGTCCGATCAGCGTGCACATCGTGCCGGCGGCGAGGGTCAGGCGGTTCATCGGGTCCTTCCAGTGCGACAGGCGGCCCCGGCCGCGAGGCGGGGCCGCTGCTCATGGTCCGGGGTCAGGCAGCCGTGCGGCGGTATTCGGCGGTCATGTCCGCGAGGCCGCGCAGCAGGTTCGCGGCGTGGGCGACGGGCATCTCCTGGTCCAGCTGCGTGCCTCCGTCCAGCTCGACGTCGAGCGCCTGGTCCAGCAGCCCGGCGGCAACGCCCAGCGCATCGCAGCCCTTGATACCGGCCCGGTCGAGGCGTTCCTCGCCCTCCCGCAGCTGGTCGATGAGGTCGGACCCGGTCTCGGCGAGCGGCTCCCCGGTGAGGTGGGCGAGGTGCGTGGCGTGCTGTGCAACCAGCTCGGCGATCGACGTGGCGGGCGCGGTGGCTGCCGCCTGGTCAAGGTGGTCCAAGGCGCGCTGCAGCAAGGGCCGGTGCGCGTCGTAGAGGGAGCGTCCAGCGGCGGTGACCGCCGTGTCGAAGGCGTCGAGGGAACCGAACGGCCACCAGTTCGCGTCGAGGGCGTCGTCGTCGCCGGCGGTCGCGGTCACGGTGGCGGGCAGCTGGTAGAGCGCGCTGGTGGAGGCGACCCAGGCGAAATCCGTGTTACGCCAGTCCTCCACGAACTGCCGACCGAGGATCTCTGGCACGTGGTCGGAGAGGTCGATCCCGGTCTCCTCACGCAGCTCACGGACAAGGGCCGCCGGAGCGGTCTCGCCGGGATCGACCATTCCGCCGGGGATCGCTTCGACGTGAATGTCGTGGCGGGTGATCAGCAGCACCTGGCGCTGCTGGCCGGTGCCCGCGACCACGATCGGGTCGGCGGCCGCGTTCTCACCCCACACCGTGCCCCGGTTCACCTCCGCTCGCGCGGAGAGGACGTGGCCGTGTACTGGGTCCACTGCGAGTTGGTCGGTTCACCTCCGCTCGCGCGGAGAGGACGCTCTTTGACCTGGGGCGTTAGAGGGGGGTTTGCCATTTCTTGACTTTCTCGCTGGAAGGCGATCAGGGTAAGGCCGTCGAAGTCGATGGGTTCTCGGCGGCGGGCGCCGGCTGTTCGTAGTTGAAAGCCTTGTTCGTTGTCGGCGGGGTGGGCGAGTACCGCGATGCCGTCGTCGGTGCAGGCGGTGACGGCTGCCCAGAGTTCGTCGCGGACTTTGGCGGATGCCGACGTAGAGCTCGGGTGTGACTTCGAGGAGCCAGCGGGTGAGGGCGCCGCGGAGGTGGTCGGGGACGGCGGTGGCCGAGATGACGATCATCAAGGACATGGGCCGTGCCTTTCCGGTGGGGTCACAGCTGTTTCCCGTGGTTGACGCCGGCAGGTACCGACCCGGCGACCGGGTCCCACAGGTCGACCATCTGTTCTTCAGGGTCGGGGCGCT
>NZ_JBEOVL010000096.1:0-7614 GCF_040295485.1 Streptomyces sp. NPDC002793
CGTGGTCGGTGACGGCTGGGAACAGCCTGGGACCGGTGAGCACCAAGTCCCCAGAGCATGACGGCAAAAGCCACTCGGAACTCCTGACGAAATGATCCTCGAAATGGTTGGATCACTCCGGGACTGACCATCCGGGGGTTGGAGTGGCTAAGGGCTTGCCGGAAAACAAGTCGTGGCTTCCGGCTGTGGGGCTCGTTGGTCTGGTATGGGGAGACCGGAGGGGATCGAGGCCGTTCTGGCGGCGAAGTTCCAGGTGTTGTTGCCGCATCCGGACGAGCGTCAGCGTCGGCTGGCCATAGGGGCGGAAGCACTGTCGCTGGGGCATGGCGGCATCAGGATCGTCGCCGGTGCAGCCGGGGTCCGGGAGGCCACGGTCTCGCGTGAGGCGGCTGAACTGGACTCCGGTCAGGCTCCGTTGGGGCGGGTGCGCCATCCCGGCGGAGGGCGGTAGAAGGCGGCCGAGCTGGACTCTGGGCTGCGGCCGGCACTGCTGGCGCTGGTCGAGCCCGACGAGCTTGGCGACCCGATGTCGCCGCTGCGCTGGACGACGAAGTCGACCCGGAAGCTGGCGGCGGAGCTCACCCGCCAGGGGCACCGGGTCTCCGCCGACACCGTCGCCGGCCTGCTGCGGGAGGAAGGCTTCAGCCTGCAGGCCAACGCCAAGACCATCGAAGGTGCCCAGCGCCCCGACAGGGATGCCCAGTTCCGCTACCTCAACGAGCAGGCACGAGATCACAGGGACGCCGGTGACCCGGTGATCTGCGTGGACAGCAAGAAGAAGGAGCTGATCGGCGACAACAGGAACGCCGGGCACGAATGGCATCCCGCAGGACAGCCCGTGAGGGTCAAGACGCACGACTTCCCCGTCCAGGCCGAACTCGACAGCGGTGAGTACCCCACCGGCATCCGCGTCAGCGACGACGAGATCGCCGCCCTGCCCATCACCCGCCACCGCTTCCACGGCGACTGGAACTACACCCTCCGCCCCCAGCGCCCGACGGACACGGCGACCACCACCAGCACACAGGACGAGGCCCTGGCGGACGGACCGGCCCGCCTCACGCAGCGTGCGCTACAGGACCCGGAACTGACCGGGCATGACCCGCCGACAGCTCAACGAACTCATCGACGTGCTGACTCCAGCGATGGAGATTCAACGCGAGCAAGTGCTCCGCACCCGCAGAGGCCACAAACGCCTGGTGGCCCCTGGCACAGGAGCCAAACCCAAGCTCACCTCAGCCGACCGGGTCCTGGCCACCGTGCTCCACCTGCGCAGGACGCCCGTCGATCTCCCTGACGGGAACCAGCCACAAGATCCCATCTTCGAGGTCGACGAAGATGCCGGAACTATGCCCGTCGCACGGGCGCGGCCACCCCGGCGAGCAAGAGCACGTGCACGTGCAACATCAACGGGATTCGCGTGGTCGGTGATGGCTGGGAACCCCCTGGGAGCCGGCGCCCGCCACGTGGCATGCTGGTTGATCTTGCTGTTCGCTGAATCGTCTTGGTGCAAAACGGGGGCTTTGCGTCGTGGGATACACAATTCCTGAGGGCGTCGACACGATGCTCGATGTCATCGGAGTCGGCTGGCCGAATGTCGACGAGGACGCGTACCGCGACATGGCTGACTCCTTGCGGGAGTTCGCGGATGACGCGGACGACGACGCCTACGCTGCGTACCAGCACATCCAGAAGCTCCTGGCGACCGGGCAGAGCGAGTCGTTGACCGCGCTGGATCGGCATTGGTCGAAGGTCCAGGGCAAGCACAAGGATCTGGCCAAGGCAGGACGACTCGTCGCCGGCGCGCTCGATCGGGTCGCGGACATCATCGTCGCCCGAAAGATCGCCGCGGTGGCCGAACTGGCCGAACTCTGCGCGACGATCGGAATCAGTCTCGCGTTCGCTCCCGTAACGGCCGGCCTGTCCACTCTGCTCGCCGGCGGCAAGATCGCGGCTACCCGTATCGCGTTCAAGCGGATCCTCAAGGAGA
Organism: Streptomyces sp. NPDC002793; assembly: GCF_040295485.1. NCBI lineage: Bacteria > Bacillati > Actinomycetota > Actinomycetes > Kitasatosporales > Streptomycetaceae > Streptomyces > Streptomyces sp. NPDC002793. The sequence goes on from NZ_JBEOVL010000096.1 coordinate 1,991, forward strand.
TGGCCGAGATGGCCATCGAGGAGATCGTCACCACTCTGACCGAACCGGCGGTTGCCGCGATCGAGAACATCGTGGCCGACCTCGCGATCCAGACCGCGCTGAATGTCGCCGGTGTGCAGGACGGCTACGACTCCGGGCAGACCGCGCAGGCGGGCAAGGAGGGGCTCCAGCTGAACTCGGCGGGAGGCAGCGCCCCCGGCCCGGGCACAGGGGTGGAAATCGATCACGACGCACACGGCAAAGCAGGGATGCATCTTGCCGGGGTGCAGGTCACGATGGGCGACGTAACCCGCGGCAAGCTCAGCAAGGCCAAAGCCCACCACGGCCGCGCCAAAGGCAAGGACTCTCTCACCGCGGTCCTGGACACCACGATCGAGGGAGTGACCGAGAAGCTCGTCAAGGCGCTCGACGACCTCGGTGACCACGTCGGCAAGAAGGTGCCCGCCGCCCTCACCAGGAGCTCCAAGACCCACAAGGACACCGACCACGACATTCGCGACAGCATCAACAAGATCGACGACAGGAAAGGCAAGGACGACGGCAGCGCCGGCCGCCGCAAGATTGATCACGGCGGGCGCCGAGCCGGCCGTCCAGGGTCACGTCCCCAGTCGACGCGGGAGACGGTGGACAACCCCCGCGAGAAGTCGATTGCTCTGAACAAGCGCCTCTGCAAGACGGACCCGGTCGACATCGCCAGCGGCGAGATGGTCCTCCCACAGACCGACCTCTCCCTGCCCGGAGTCCTGCCCCTGGTGGTGCAGCGCTCACACATTTCGGGCTACCGCTTCGGAATGTGCTTCGGCCGCAGCTGGGCCTCCACCCTTGACGAAAGGTTGGAGCTGACCGGAAAGGATGCGGTGTGGGCCCGGGAAGACGGGTCACTGCTCGTATATCCGACGCTGCCTCCGCATGGTGGGGAGGACGTCCTTCCCTCGGAGGGCGACCGAATACCTCTCACTCACGCCGGGACCAACGCCCTTGGCGACATCACCTATACAACGCATGATCCGCTCCTCGGGCTGACCCGCCGGTTCACCGGCAACCCGTACCGCTCCGGCGGGATCTACTGGCTGACCGAGATCGAGGACCGCAACGGCAACGCCCTTCACATCGGCCGGAGCGACGAAGGATTCCCGACCACGCTCCTGCACGAAGGCGGATACCGCGTCCTGGTGACCACGGATTCCAGCATCGGCCGGGTCTCCGAACTGACACTGCGAACGCCCGAAGGGCCTGTGCGGGTGGCCGCCTACGGGTACGACGGTGAAGGCAACCTGGAGAGCGTCACCAACTCCTCGGGGGCACCTCTTCGCTTCGCCTACGACGCGAACAGCCGCATCACGAGCTGGACCGACCGGAACGACTCCACCTACCGGTACGTGTACGACACCGCCGGGCGGGTCGTCCGCACCATCGGCCCGGACGGATTCCTCTCCTCCAGCTTCGTGTACACCGATGATGCCCCGGACGGACGGGTCACGCGCTTCACCGACTCGACCGGGGCAACCACCGTTCTCCGCCTCAACGACCTGCTCCAGGTCGTGGCCGAGACCGACCCGAGCGGCAACACGGTCACCCAGAGCTGGGACCGTTACGACCGCATCCTCAGTCGCACCGATGCCCGCGGGCACACCACCACCTGGCAGTGGGACGACTCCGGCAACCTCACATCGGTGACCGAACCCGACGGATCCGTCACCACCGCCGACTACGACACAATCGGCATGCCCACCGCCGTGAGGGCGCCGGACGGATCCATATGGTTGCGCGAATACGACGACCGCGGCAACAACACCGCCCTCACCGCACCGGACGGCACGACGACCCGGTACCAGCACGACTCCCACGGCGGCATCGTGGCGATCACCGACCCGACAGGAGCCGCGGAAACCTTCCGTGCCAACGACGTGGGCCTGCCGGTTACCCGCACCGATGCCCTGGGCAACACCTACACGTTCGACCGCGACGCCTTCGGCCGTCCCGTCACCGTGACCGACCCCCTCGGGGGCGTCACTCGGCTGGAGTGGAGCATCGAGGGACAGCTGCTGCGCCGGGTGGAGCCGGACGGCACGGAGCTGACCTGGGCCTACGACGCCGAGGGTAACTGCCTGAGCGAAGTCCATCCGGACGGCGGGGTCACACATAACGAGTACCTGCACTTCGGCCTCCTGTCCGCCAAGACCGAACCAGGCGGCGCCCGTTACGAGTTCACCTACGACACCGAGCTCCGCCTCACGCACGTACGCAACTCCGTCGGCCTCACCTGGCGGTACGAACACGACGCCCTCGGCCGCGTCGTACGAGAAACCGACTTCGACGGCCGCACCCTCACCTACACCTACGACCCTGCGGGCAGATTCCTGGCCAGGACCAACCCGCTCGGCCAGACCGTCACCCACTGGCTGGACGCCGCCGACCGCGTCACTTCCAAAGACGTTGATGGCACCGTCACCTCCTATTCCTACGACCGGGCGGGCAACCTCGTCGCAGCCCGCTCACCCCACTCGAACCTGACGATGGAATACGACGGGATGGGGCGCCTGGCCGCAGAAACCGTCGACGGCCACACCACCCGCTACACGTACGACGCCGTCGGCCGGTGCACCGGCCGGGTGACGCCGGGCGGACTCATCACCACCGAGGACTACGACGCGGCCGGCAACCGCATACGCATGACCGTCGCCGGCCGCCCCCTCGACTTCACCCACGACGCCCTGGGCCAGGAAGTGGGCCGCACCACTGGCATAACCGGAGGTTCCCTGACCTTCACCACCGAGAGAGACCCGCTCGGCAGGATCCGCGACCACTCCCTGGCTACCCAAGGGCGAACCCTGCGCCACCGGGCGTACACCTACGACGGCGACCACCTGAAGGCGACGACCGACCGCGTCACGGGTCATACCCGTACCTACCTTTCGGACGCCCGCGGACGGCCGCTCGACATCGAGGAGCCCGGCTGGCGAGAGAGCTATCGGTATGACAGCGAAGGCAACCAGACCGACGCAGAGTGGCCCGACCGGGCGCCGCACCCGGAGTCTCGAGGTCTCCGCTCGTACGACGGAACACGGCTACGTACCGCCGGCGCACTGAGCTACACCTACGACGCCGCCGGCCGCATCATCGAGCGCCGCAAGAAGCGCCTGTCCCGCAAGCCTGACATCTGGCGCTACACCTGGGACGCGGAGGACAGACTGGTCTCCTGCACCACCCCGGACGGAGTGCTGTGGACCTACACCTACGACGCCCTCAGCCGACGGACCGCCAAACGGAAGCACGACGCCGATGGCCGCATCGTCGAGGAGACCCGGTTCACATGGGACGGCAGCCGTCTCGCGGAACAGACCGACAGCGCCACCCGGACCAGGCTGACTTGGGAGTACGAGGGCAACCGCCCACTCGTCCAGACCGAACACCGCATCGCCGCTCCGCCACCACGCAGCGCACCGAATGCCGAAGAACGACCGGACGCCGAGTCCGCCGGGTCCTACACCGACGCACGGTTCTTCGCGATCGTCACGGACCTCGTCGGAACACCCACCGACCTCATCGACGACGACGGGACCATCACTTGGCAAGGCCGCAGGGCCGAGTGGGGCAGCACCGCATGGAGCCGCACAGCCACCGCGTACACACCGCTCCGGTTCCCCGGCCAGTACGCCGACCCCGAGACCGGGCTCCACTACAACTACTTCCGTCACTACGACCCCGAAGCCGGCCGCTACGTCACACCGGACCCGCTCGGTCTCGCCCCCGCGGCCAACCCGGCCGGATACGTGCACGCCCCGTCCACCACGGCAGACCCCATGGGACTCGCGCCGTGCATGGACACCATGCTGGACCTCGCGACCAAACTCAACAACGTGCTTCCGGAAGGACAGGCACGCCAGAAGCAGGTCGTCGCCATCATCCACGCCGAGACTCCCGAAGGGCCGATCACCTTCGTTTCGGGAACCAGCAAGAGCAAGCTCACACCCGCACAGGTCAAGCTGGCCAAGTCGATGGGGCTGGTGCCCCTGCCCAACGACCAGTACCTGAAGATCCCCAAGGGCAAAAAGGGCGGCCACGCCGAACAGAACATCCTGCTGTTCCTCGACCGGATGAACCGAACGACCGAGGGCACCTGGCTGCCGACCCACGGCGCCGCCTCCAACAGCGTGTGCAAGGAGTTCTGCCACCCGGTCATCAGCGGCAGCAAGGGCGCCATGTTCGGCCTGGTGTACGAAAAGACACACGGGACACAGCAGAAACAGTTCTATTGGCCAGCACGACACTCACCAGGGTAGACAGAACACATGGAATACACGCCCCTTGCCGTCGAACTGCTCGCCGAGGACGAACTGCGGAACGTCGGCGAGGCTCTGGGACGCAACGACGGCTTCCTCGTTCGCAACGGCGCCTGCTGGCTAGTGAGCGAATCCGACGGCCAGATCCTGGTCGGGCACGTCGACGCGAACACCTCCCGCGTCTTTGCCCAGCAAGGCCGCTGGCCTTCACCGCGCCCGCAAGGCCACGGCTTCGCCTCCCCGCTTCCCGACGGCGGCCTTGCCGTGGCTACGGCCGGACTCGTGACGGCGTACGACGCGGACGGACACGTGCGCTGGACACACCGACTAGACACCTGGGACGACCCCCAGATCGCCTCGAGCGCCTGCACACCGGACGGAACCGGACATCTGCTCCTGGTCACCGCCCCCGGCCCCACGGGGAACGGCTCGTACGCGGGGGACCTCTGCCTCGCCCTCGACATCCGGAGTGGCAAGCCGGTGAGCCACACGGTCCTGCCGTCCGCCTCGGCCGGCTACGTCTTCCAGCAGTCGCTCACCGACCCTGGCCGCCTGCTCCTGGACGCCGCCCAAGGCGACACCTTCTACTCGCTGGCCGTCCGGGTCGAAGCCGGCGCACTCCACGCCGAACCAGTCGGGCTGGAGGATGAACCCTTCGCCGGCGTGAACCTTGGCACCGCCGCCCTCAAGCTCGACGTGGGCGGTGAATGGCTGGGCCTCTACCGAGCCGGCCTCCCCGACGTCAGCGCAGACGCGGAGGACGTCCTTCCAGAAGGAAAACGCTTCGTCGGCCACCGCCCGGGATTCCTCGACACGACCCGCGTCCTGGCAGCCGTAGCCGAAGAGCAATGGTCCGACGACGCCCAGCACCTCATCCTGGACGCCCTCTCACTCCAGCCCGTGGGAGAGCTCCACTACCCCGGCACGACCTGCCTCGACCCGCTGGCCCTCGGCGACGGCACCTGGCTGACCATCCACGACGACTCCGTCCGCCGCTGGCGAACCTTGTGAGAGCCACTCACCAAGCCGTGGGGCTCCGGCGCAGCACAGGCCACACAAGCGGCCTCATCGCCGACGTAGCCTCGTCGCACCACTGTCAGGACCAGGGGACCGAAGGCTGACCAGGACCTTCCCCTACCGACGGTGACCCGGATGTGAGGCTCCCGCCGAAGCGGGGGCCTCACATTTCCGCAGGTCAGGAGCCTGTCACAAAATTGAGTCGAAGGTGGGACTCCCGGAACGCGTCCGAACCGGCGCATGGCCGCGCACCTGCAGTCGATGCTGCCCGGGGTGAAGATCAACACCGGGCCCGAGCCCGGCCCCGACCGGGCGGCCTTCCAG
>NZ_JBEOVL010000097.1:0-7310 GCF_040295485.1 Streptomyces sp. NPDC002793
AGCGCGTCCATCAACCGCGCCCGCGCCGAGACCAGCCGACAGGCGTCGTCCAGTGACAGCACACCGGCGACGTGCGCCACCGCCACCTCACCCACCGAGTGACCCACCAGCACATCAGGGCGCAGGTCCCACGACTCCAGGAGCCGGAAGAGCGCGACCTCCAGCGCGAAGAGACCCGCTTGGGCGTAGACGGTCCGCTCCAGCGCCGTTCCGTCCTCGAACATCGCGTCCCGCAAGGGTCTGTCGAGGTCCACCCGCGCGCACACCGCGTCGAAGGCGTCCGCGAAGGCCGGGAAGGATGCGTACAGTTCGCGTCCCATGCCGGCCCGCTGCGACCCCTGGCCCGAGAACAGGAGGGCCAGGCGGCCGTCCCGGGCAGTCCGTCGCACCGCGTTCGGGGCCTGGCGGCCGTCCGCGAGGGCGGCCAGTGCCTCCAGGTCACCCCCGGGCACGACGGCACGGTGTTCGAGGTGGGCCCGGCCGGTGGCCAGGGCGTGGGCGATGTCCGTGGCGGAGCGGTCGGTGGTGCGGGCAAGGCCGAGCAGGCCGGCGGCCTGATCGCGCAGGGCCGCCTCGGAATGCCCGGAGAGCGGCCACAGGACCATCGGGGACGGGGCCTGCGCCCGGTCGGTGACGATCGAGGGCTCCTTCGGTGCTTCCTCGATGATGGTGTGGGCGTTGGTGCCGCTCACGCCGAAGGAGGAGACGCCCGCCCGGCGGGGCCGGTCCGTCTCCGGCCAGGGGCGCGCGTCGGTAAGGAGTTCCACGGCCCCGGCCGTCCAGTCCACGTGCGGGGTGGGTTCGGTCGCGTGCAGGGTGCGGGGCAGTGTCCCGTGCCGCAGCGCCTCCACCATCTTGATGACGCCGCCGACGCCGGAGGCCGCCTGGGTGTGCCCCAGGTTGGACTTCAACGAGCCGAGCCACAGGGGCACTTCACGATTCCGGCCGTAGGTGGCGAGCAGGGCCTGCGCCTCGATCGGGTCGCCGAGGACGGTACCCGTGCCGTGCGCCTCCACGGCGTCCACGTCGGAGGGTGTCAGGCCCGCCGACGCCAGCGCGTCCTGGATCACCTGTTGCTGTGCCGGGCCGTTCGGGGCGGTGAGACCGTTGGACGCTCCGTCGGAGTTGACGGCGGAACCGCGTACCAGGGCCAGCACCCGGTGACCGTTGCGGCGGGCGTCCGAGAGGCGTTCCACCAGCAGCATGCCGACACCCTCGGACCAGCCGGTGCCGTCGGCCCCGGCCGAGAAGGACTTGCAGCGTCCGTCGGCGGCGAGCCCGCCCTGCTTGGCGAACTCGGCGAAGGCACCGGGCGACGGCATCACCGTGACACCACCGGCGAGCGCGAGGTCGCACTCACCGTCCCGCAGCGCGCGGACGGCCCAGTGCAGGGCGACCAGCGAGGAGGAGCAGGCGGTGTCGACGGTGACGGCGGGGCCCGCGAGTCCGAGGGTGTAGGCGACACGGCCGGAGAGGACGCTGTTGGCTGTGCCGGTCAGCACGTGTCCCTCGGTCTCGGCGGGCATGACCGCACCCGCGCCGTAGGCCGAGTTGGAGGCTCCTACGAAGACGCCGGTCCGGGTGTCCCGCAGCGAGGTGGGGGCGATACCGGCCCGTTCGAACGTCTCCCACGAGGTCTCCAGGACGAGACGCTGCTGCGGGTCCATGGCGAGCGCCTCGCGAGGTGAGATGCCGAACAGAGCGGCGTCGAAGCGGGTGGCGTCCATGACGAAACCGCCGGCCCTGGTGTAGTCGACGTCCTCCTCCAGATCCCAGCCGCGGTCGTCGGGGAATCCGCCGACTCCGTCCTGGCCTGCGGCGACCATGTCCCACAGGTCCTGCGGCGAGCTCACTCCACCGGGGTACCGGCAGGCCGTGGCGACGATGGCGATGGGGTCGTCCGCCGTCGGCCGTGTCACCGTGACGGGCGTGCCGGTTCCCGTCCCGGCACCGGGCAGGCGGGCGATGAGGTGTGCGGCGAGCGCGGTGACGGTCGGGTGATCGAAGAGGGCCACGGCGGAGACGGTGAGCCCGGTGGCCCGGGCGATGCGGTCCCGCAGGTCGAGCACGGTGAGCGAGTCGAAGCCCAGGTCCTTGAAGGGCTTCCGGACGTCGACCGCGTCGGCGTCCGCGTGGCCGAGTGCGGCGGTGACCTGTGCCCGCACCAGAGCGGTCACCGCCCGCTCCCGCTCGATGGCACCGAGGGCTGCGAGGCCGGATGCCCAGGAGGAGGAGGCGGCCGGGGAGTCCGGCGTGTGCAGGGCTTCCGCCGCTTCGGGCAACCCGGTGAGGAGACGGCTGGGCCGGGTCGCGGTGAAGGCGGGTGCGAAGCGCTGCCAGTCGACGTCCGCCACGGTCACGGCCGTCTCGTCGTGATCGAGGGCCTGGCCGAGTGCCGCGAGGGCCCGCTCCGGAGAGAGGGCGCGCAGGCCGCGGCGGCGCAGTTGGGCTGCTGCCTCCCCCGCGGCCATGCCGGTACCCGCCCACGGCCCCCAGGCCACGGAGGTGGCGGGCAGACCGAGGCCCCTCCGGTGCGCGGCGAGCGCGTCGAGGTAGGCGTTGGCAGCGGCGTAGGCGGACTGCCCGCCGCTGCCCCAGACGCCGGCGATCGAGGAGAACAGGACGAAGGTGTCGACGGTGGTGGAGTCGGCGAGCAGTTCGTGGAGGTGACGGGCGCCGACCGCCTTGGCCCGTACGACGTCGGTGTACGCATCCACGTCACCTTCGGCGAGTGGTGTGGGTGTGTCGGTGCCCGCGGCATGGACGACGGTCGTCACGGGGTGGCGAGCGAGGAGTGCGGCCAGCGCGTCGCGGTCGGCGACGTCGCAGGCCTCGACACTCACCGTGGCACCCGACTGCTCCAGTTCCGCGATCAGGTCACCGGCTCCGGGCGCTTCGGGGCCCCGGCGGCCGACGAGGACCAGTTCGGTGGCACCCCGGCCGACGAGCCAGCGGGCGATCTCCGCACCGAGTGCGCCGGTGCCGCCGGTGATCAGTACGGGGCCGGTGGGCGTCCAGGTCCGGGACGGCGCCGCGGGCAGCGGGGCCCTGCGCAGCCTGCGGCCGAAGACACCGTCGGCCCGGAGGGCCACCTGGTCATCGCCGCCGCTCAGCACGGCGGCCAGCCGGGCGCCGGTGCGTGTGTCGAGCGTTGCCGGGAGGTCGATCAGACCGCCCCAGCCGCGCGGTATCTCCAGTGCGGCGACCCTGCCCAGCCCCCACACCTCGGCGAGGCCCGGCGCGGTGACCCGTTCGGCACGGTTCACGGCGACGGCGCCACGGGTGGCGGCCCAGAGCGGTGTGCCGGTGCCGTGCAGTGCGGCGGTCAGCCCCAGGAGGGCGGGCGCGTCGAGGAGTGCGAGGACTCCGGCCGCGTCTGCGGGAACAGGGTCCGCGGGGGTCAGCTCCACGACGTTCGCGCCCGCGGCGGCCAGTACGGCGACCACGTCGGCGGCCGGAGTGCCGGCCACCACGGCCCAGGTGCCGTTCAGTCGTACGATCTCGGCGGCCGGGGCGAGTGCGTCCCAGCCCACCTGGTAGCGGCAGGCGTTCAGTTGGTCACGTTCACTGCGGCTCCGGCGCCAGGTGGTCAGTGCGGGCAGCAGTGTGCCTGCCTGGTCGGGAGCCACCCGGAGCAGCCCGGCGAGGACATCCGCGTCCCCGGATGCGACCGCGGTCCAGAACTCCCCGTCCTCGCTTCGCGCGGTGTCTCCCGGCTCCGGCCAGTACCGGGTGCGTTGGAAGGGGTAGACCGGCAGGTCGACCCGTCGGCCTTCACCCGTCACCGCCGGCCAGTCGACATCCGTGCCCCGCGCGTGGGCGCGGGCGACGCCTCGCAGCAGCGTCTCCGCTTCTCCGTGACCGCCGGAACGGAGCACCGGGACGGCGGCCGTGTCTCCCTGGACCTCTCGCGCCAGGACGGACAGGACACCGTCCGGGCCGAGTTCGAGGAAGGTCCGTGTTCCCGCGAGGGAGGCCACGGCGTCGCCGAAGCGGACGGGCTCACGGACCTGGCGTACCCAGTAGTCGGGAGTGTCCATCGTGCCCGAGGCCGTCGGGACGACCGTGATGGACGGGCTGTGGTAGGTCAGGGACTCGGCGACCTTCGCGAACTCGGCGAGCATCGGTTCCATGAGGTGTGAATGGAAGGCGTGCGAGACGGAGAGGCGCTTGACCCGCCGGCCCTCCGCGCGCAGGTGCTCCTCCAGCATGTCGATCGCCTCGACCGGGCCCGAGACGGTGAGCGCGGTGGGCCCGTTGACGGCTGCGAGGTCCACGTCCTCAGGCAGCTCCAGCTCGTCCTGGGCCGCCTCGACGGCGAGCATGGCTCCGCCGTCGGGCAACGCGTCCATCAGCCGGCCGCGCGCGGAGACCAGCCGGCAGGCGTCATCCAGCGACAGCACACCGGCGACGTGAGCAGCAGCCAGCTCACCGACCGAGTGACCCACCAACACGTCGGGACGCACACCCCACGACTCCAGAAGCCGGAAGAGCGCCACCTCCAACGCGAACAGCCCCGCCTGCGCGTACACCGTCCGGTCCAGCGCCGCACCGTCCTCGAACACCACCTCCCGCAGCGGACGCTCCAGACCGACACGGGCGCACACCGCGTCGAACGCCTCCGCGAACACCAGGTAGGAGGCGTACAGCTCCGCGCCCATGCCCACTCGTTGTGAGCCCTGCCCGGTGAACAGGAAGGCCAGGCGGCCGGGTTCCGCGATGTCACGGACCACGGACGTCCCGTCCACGGCGATGTCGGCGAGTTGGGCCAGCAGGGATTCCCTGTCGTGCCCGACGGCCACAGCCCGGTGTTCGAGGCGGGCCCGGCCGCGTGCCAGGGAGACCGCCACGTCGACCGGGTGGAGGCCCCCGTCCCCCGTGAGTCGGTCGGCCAGCCGGGTGGCCTGGGCCCGCAGGGCCTGGGGACTGCGGGCGGAGAGCACCCACGGGATCGCGGGCGAGGTCGCCCGCAGCACGGGCTCCTCCGGTGCGGGGCCCTGCTCCAGGACGACATGGGCATTGGTTCCGCTCACCCCGAAGGAGGAAACGGCAGCGCGGCGCGGGCGGCCGGCCGTCGGCCACGGGCGGTTCTCGGTGAGCAGTTCCACGGCGCCCGCGGACCAGTCCACCTGGGGCGTGGGGGCGCTCACGTGCAGGGTGCGGGGCAGTGTTCCGTGGCGCAGGGCCTGGACCGTCTTGATGACTCCCGCGACGCCGGAGGCGGCCTGCGCGTGCCCGATGTTGGACTTCAACGAGCCCAGCCACAAGGGCACGTCACGGTCCTGCCCGTACGTCGCCAGCAACGCCTGCGCCTCGATCGGGTCACCCAGCTTCGTCCCCGTACCGTGCGCCTCCACAGCATCCACATCACCGGGCTCCAGCCCCCCGGCAGCGAGCGCGGCACGGATGACACGCTGCTGGGACGGCCCGTTCGGCGCCGTCAGACCGTTCGACGCACCGTCCGAGTTCACGGCGGAGCCGCGCACGACGGCCAGCACGTCGTGTCCGCGGGCCAAGGCGTCGGAGAGCCGCTCGACCAGCAGCACCCCCACGCCCTCGGACCAGCCGGTGCCGTCCGCCTCGGCGGAGAAGGACTTGCAGCGGCCGTCCGACGCGAGACCCTGCTGCCGGCTGAACTCGTGGTAGATGCCGGGTGTCGCCATGACGGTCGCGCCGCCTGTCAGCGCCAGATCGCACTCGCCGTTGCGCAGGGCCTGCGCGGCGAGGTGGAGGGCCACCAGGGACGACGAGCAGGCGGTGTCCACCGTCAGCGCCGGGCCTTCGAGACCGAAGAAGTAGGCGAGGCGGCCGGAGGCGACACTGGTGGCGGTGCCGGTCAGGCCATGGCCCGTGACGTCCTCGCCGTCCAGGCCGTAGTAGGAGGCGGCGACGCCCATGAAGACACCTGCCTGACTGCCGCGAAGCGACAGCGGGTCGATGCCCGCGCGTTCGAACGCCTCCCAGGAGGTTTCGAGGAGCAGCCGCTGCTGGGGGTCCATGGACTGGGCCTCGCGAGGCGAGATGCCGAACAGTCCGGCGTCGAACGAGGTGGCGTCGTGGACGAAACCGCCGACACGGGCGTACGCGTTCCCGTCGGCGTCCCCTGCGGGCCATCCGCGGTCGGCCGGGAAGCCGCCGACCGCGTCGACGCCCTCGGTGACCAGTCGCCAGAGGTCTTCCGGCGAGGTGACGCCGCCCGGATAGCGGCAGGCCATACCGACGATGGCGATGGGCTCGTCGGCGAGGGCCGCCATGGGCCGTCCCGTCGCGGGGACGGTGCTCGGGGTGTCCGGTCCGAGAAGTTCGGCGTCCAGGTGCGCGGCGAGCGCGTCCGGGCTCGGATGGTCGAAGACCGCGGTCGGCGGCAGCCGGAGACCGGTGGCGGAGTTGATCCGGTTGCGGAGTTCGACGGACGTCAGCGAGTCGAAGCCGAGGTCACGGAACGCGCGGCCGGCTTCCACGGCCTCCGCCGAGCCGTGGCCGAGTACGACCGCGGCTTCGGTGCGCACCAGTTCGACGAGCACGCGGGTGCGGTCCGCCGGGTTACGGGCCGCGAGGTCGGCCGTGAACGACCCGGAGTCCTGGGCCGCCGCACGGCGTACGGGGGTGTGGACCAGGCCGCGCAGCAGCGCGGGAACCTCGTTGTCGGCCGCGCGGGAACGCAGCCCTGCGAGGTCCAGTCGCATGGGTATGAGATGGGGCTCGGGGCGGGCCGTGGCCGCGTCGAACAGGGCAAGGCCGTCGTCGTCGGAGAGAGCGGCGCCCACGTGTGCGAAGCGCGCCCGGTCGGTCACGCCAAGGTTGCCGCCGATGGCTCCTGTGCGCTCCCACAGGCCCCAGGCCAGCGCGGTCGCCGGAAGCCCTCGATCGTGCCGGTGCTGGGCGAGGGCATCGAGATAGGCGTTGGCTGCGGCGTAGTTGGCCTGGCCCGGGGAGCCGATGGTGGCCGCGACCGAGGAGTAGAGGACGAACAGGGCCAGGTCGAGGCCCTCGGTCAGTTCGTGCAGGGCCAGTGCAGCGTCGGCCTTGGGCGCCAGGACGGCGTCGAGACGTTCAGGTGTCTGGGCGTCGATGACGCCGTCGTCGGCGATGCCGGCCGCGTGAACGACACCGGTCAGCGGATGCTCCACAGGAACGCTCCCCAACACCACCGCCAACGCATCCCGGTCACCGACATCACACGCCACCACCCCCACCTCAGCACCCAACCCACGAAGCCCCGCCACCAACTCCGACACACCCCGAGCAGCCGGACCACCACGACTCACCAACAACAGATGACGCACACCATGACGCTCCACCAGATGACG
>NZ_JBEOVL010000098.1:0-7133 GCF_040295485.1 Streptomyces sp. NPDC002793
CCCTCGTCCTTGCAGGCCCGGACGGCCTTGCGGGTGAGGACGTCCACCACGGCCTCCTGGAAGGACGCCGCCACGTCCCGTACGGGCACGTCCTCGATGGCCGACTGGCTCAACTGGGGCGGCGACAAGACCTGGCCCGCACCGCAGGGCTGGGACGGCCCCGGCCAGTGGGCGGGCCCCCCGGACCCGGTGCTGGACTCCGGCCCGTACACCGCACGGGTCGAACAGCGGGACGGCACAGCGGCGCTCGTGCTGACCAGTGGCGACGATCCCCGCACCGGCCTGCGGCTGGAGCGCCGGATCGTACTCCGCCCCCGCAGCACGGCCTTCGGCCTGCACCTGATGATGACCAACACGTCGGCCGTGGAACGCCGCTGGGCGCTGTGGAACGTCACCCAGATCGCCGGGGCGCCGCCGGCGAGCCCGGCAGGTGCCGAGGGCGTCTACCTCGGCCGCGCCCGGTCCGGGCGGCCGTCCACCGTACCGCTGGTCGCCGGCACCGGCTGGCCGCAGGTGCTGGAGGCCGCTGCCGACGTGCTGTACGTACCGCACCAGGATGTCGTCGGGAAGGTGGGTTTCCCCGACTCCGCGGGATGGCTTGCGCACGTCGGGCCGGAACGCACCCTGGCGCAGAGATTCACCGTCCATGAGGGCTCCTATCCCGACGAGGGGTCGCGCGCCGAGGTGTGGATGGAGTGCCCGCTGGCGGAGGGGCTGCCTCATCTGGGCGGTCTGCGGCCGCGTGACCACGTCGTCGAATGTGAGGCGCTGGGGCCGCTGACGACGCTGGCGCCGGGGGCGTCGGCCGCGCTGGAAGTGGAGTTCGGTGTCGGGCCCTCGGCCGGCCCGGTCCGGGCGGTGACCCCGGCCGGCTACTGGGCGGGGCCGCCCCGCGACGGGGCGGAGGGCGTCTTCGTGCCGTACGCCGCAGGCCGGCTGGAAGCGCGCGGTCCGGCCGGGGCGCGGCCGCTCGTGCTGGGCACGCTGGAGCCGGGGAGGGCCTGCGGCATCCGCCTGCCGGAGGGACAGGAGCATTACGGGCGCTGGGAGTTGACGGCACCGCTGCCCGGCGGCGGCAGGGCGCGAGTGGCCCGCATCACCGTCGGGGAGAGCGGAATCCGCACCCATTTTAATTCATAAATTATATAGAGTGGGGTGTGCGCACCGCGCGGGGCGTGCGGGGCGAGAAGGGACGGAACATGGCCGAGTACGTAGGCAGAGGCCTGCACGGACAGATCGTGGAGAAGGTCGGCACCCGCATCGTGCAGGGACGCCTGCGAGTGGGGGAGACCCTGGACATGACCTCCCTCATCGACGAACTCGGCATAAGCCAGACAGTGCTGCGCGAGGCCGTCAAAGTGCTCACCGCCAAAGGCCTGGTCGACGCGCGGCAGAAACGCGGCACGTTCGTCCGCCCCCGGGAGGACTGGAACCTGCTCGACGCCGACGTCATCCGCTGGCAGTTCGCCGCCGACACCCCGGAACTGGTCCTGCGGGACCTCGCCGAGCTCCGCCTGGTCGTCGAACCCGCCGCCGCCCGCCTGGCCGCCGAACGGCGCACCGAGGAAGACCTGACCGCGCTGGAGACGGCCCTCGCCCGCATGGGGGAGACCTCCGGCGACCCGGCCGAGGCCGCCGAGGCCGACCTCGCCTGGCACCGCGCCCTGCTCCGGGCCACCCACAACGAACTGCTCCAGCGCATGGACGTCTTCATCGGACCGGCCCTGGCCGAACGCGACCGGCTCGTCCACTCCGCCGAGGCCGACGACCCGGTCCCCGCACACGAACCCGTCCTGCGCGCCGTACGCGACGCGGACCCGTCCGCCGCCGAGGAGGCCATGCGGGCACTGCTCGCCCGCGCCGACGCCGACCTCGCCCGCACGGCAGACCCCTCCCGTACCCGCACCGGGGCCGAGGCGGACGACGACCGCACCGGCCGAAACAGCGGGCACGGCACCGAACCGGAGGACCGAGAAGCACCATGAAGATCACCCGCATCGAGACCTTCCGGGTACCGCCCCGCTGGCTCTTCTGCCGTATCGAGACGGACGAAGGGATCATCGGCTGGGGGGAGCCGGTGGTCGAGGGCCGCGCCGACACCGTCCGTACGGCCGTCGGTGAACTGGCCGAGTACCTCGTCGGGCTGGACCCCCGGCACATCGAGGACCACTGGCAGGTGATGACCCGCGGCACCTTCTACCGCGGCGGACCGGTGCTCTCCAGCGCCGTCGCCGGCATCGACCAGGCTCTGTGGGACATCCGGGGCCAGGCGCTCGGCGTCCCCGTGTACGACCTGATCGGCGGCGCCGTCCGCGACCGGGCCCGGGTCTACTGCTGGGTCGGCGGCGACGAACCGGCCGAGATCGCCGACGCCGTCAACGCCCAGGTCGAGGCCGGATTCACCGCCGTCAAGATGAACGCCACCGGCCTCACCGGACGCCTGGGCGGCGCGGCCGGCATCGCCGCCGCGCACGCCCGCGTGGCCACCGCGCGCGAGGTACTGGGCCCCGGCCGGGACGTCGCCGTGGACCTGCACGGCCGTCTGGGCCCCGCCGGCGCGCGACGCCTGCTCGCCGCCCTCGAGGAACTGCACCCCCTGTTCGCCGAGGAGCCCGTCACCCCGGAGCACACCCGGCTGCTGGAACCGCTCGTCCGCTCCACCACCGTGCCCATCGCCACCGGCGAACGCCTGTACTCGCGCTGGGACTTCCTGCCCGCACTGACCGCCGGGATCGCCGTAGCCCAGCCCGACCCCTCGCACGCCGGAGGCATCTCCGAACTGCGCCGGATCGCCTCCCTCGCCGAAACCTTCGACGTCCAGCTGGCACCGCACTGCCCCCTCGGACCGATCGCGCTCGCCGCCTCGCTCCAGGTCGCCTTCGCCACACCCAACTTCCTGATCCAGGAACAGAGCATCGGCATCCACTACAACGACGGCGCCGAACTCCTCGACTACGTCGTCGACCCGGAGGTCTTCCGCTTCACCGACGGACACGTCGCCCGCCCCACGGGACCAGGGCTGGGCATCACCGTCGACGAGAACGCGGTCCGCCGTGCCGATGCCGCGGCGGACGCCCCCTGGCGCAGCCCGCTCTGGCGCCACCCGGACGGATCGTTCGCCGAGTGGTGACACCCCCGCCGGATCACGACCCCGCATCCCCACCGCAGCCCCGAGGAATGACCCGCATGAGCCTTACCGACCGACTCCGCAGTGAACGCGTGATCGCCATCGTCCGAGGCACGGACACGAAGGCCGCAGAGCGGACCGTGCACATCCTCCGCGAGGAGGGCATCGCCCTGATCGAGGTGTCCCTGACGACCCCGGACGCGGCCGGGATCATCGCACGCACCTCCCGGGAGGCCGGTGACGCCCTCATCGGCGCCGGCACGGTGCTCACGGGCGACGACGCCCGCGCCGTCCAGCAGGCCGGCGCCGCCTTCGTCGTCACGCCCGCGCTCGCCGAGGGCAGCGCCACCGCGCACGCGCTCGGACTGCCCGTCGTCGCCGGGGCGCTGACCCCCACCGAGATCGTCCGGGCGGTCGCCGAGGGCGCCTCCGCCGTCAAGCTCTTCCCCGCCTCCGCGGGCGGCCCGGCCTATCTGCGGTCCCTGCGCGAACCACTACCCGAGGTCCCCTTCGTACCGACCGGGGGCGTGGAAGCCGAGGCCGCCCACGCCTACCTGGAGGCCGGGGCCCTCGCCGTCGGCGTGGGGTCGCCCATCATGGGGGACGCCCCACACGGCGGCGACCCGGACGCGCTGCGTGAGCGGTGCCGCGCCTTCCTCGCCGCCCTCGCACGCCACCGGGAGGGGGAATGAGCCTCCAAACAGCCCCCGAGGTAGTGACCCTCGGGGAGACGATGGCCGTCCTCCGGGCGTCCGGCCCGCTCCGGACGGGGCCCGACCTCCGGCTCTCGGTAGCCGGAGCGGAGTCCAACGTGGCCATCGGGCTGACCCGGCTCGGACACCGCGTCCGCTGGATCGGCCGGGTCGGTGACGACGAACTGGGCACCCTGGTCCTGCGAACCCTGCGCGCCGAGTCCGTGGACGTCACCGGGGCCCGGACCGACCACGACGGACCGACCGGGCTGCTGCTCTCCGAACCGCGGATCGCCGACCTCACACGCATCCAGTACTACCGGGCGGGCTCGGCGGGCTCCCGACTGTGCCCCGAAGACGTGCCGGCCGACATGCTCAGCGGCGCCCGCGTCCTGCACGTCACCGGCATCACCTGCGCCCTGGGGCCACAGCCGCTGGACGCGGTGCGTGCTGCCGTCCACGCCGCCCGGACCGCGGGAATCCTGGTCAGCCTGGACGTGAACCACCGCCCCCGGCTCTGGAGCGCGTCCGAGGCCGCCGACGTCCTGCGCCCGCTGGCCCGGGACGCCGACCTCGTCATCGCCTCCGACGACGAACTCGCCCTGGTCACCGACCCCTCGGCCCGCACCACCACCGACCGCGTCCGGTCCCTGCTGTCCAGCGGCCACACCCGGGAGGTGGCCGTCAAACTCGGCGGCGACGGAGCCGAACTGCACACCCCGCGGGACCGGGAACACACTCCCGCGCGCCGCGTCACGGTCCGCGACACCGTGGGCGCCGGCGACGCCTTCACCGCCGGCCTGCTGTCGGGGCTGCTCGACGGCCTCGGACCGCGCGACCGCCTGGAACGCGCCAACACTATGGGCGCCTTCGCCGTCGGCTCGCTGGGGGACTGGCAGGGGCTGCCCGAACGCCGCGAACTCACCCTGCTGGACAGGGAGGACGGCGCCACGCTCCGCTGACCACCCCACCGTGCCCCGCCCGGGACACGCCCCCGCTGACGCACCCGCAGCCCCGCACCCGCCCCCCTATCTGCGGAAGGGCGCGGCGGACCAGAAGGAGAGAGCCCTGACCCGCCACCCGACCGGAGCGACCGTTCCACCGGCGTTCCGCCCCTGGAACACCCACCGGCGCGAACTGGGCGAGGGCCTTCGCCACACCGGAGACCACCTGGTGACCGTCGACATCCTTGACGGCACCCTCACCGCCCTCGACCCCACCACCCCCGGCGACGGGGCCGTCCTGCTGCGCCTGGACGTCCCGCTGGGCGCCGTCGCACCCCTGGCCGGCCTGCCCGGACACTGGCTGGCGGCGGCCGGGACCGGCGCCGCCGTGATCGCCCCCGACGGCAGCCTCACCTGGCTGGCCCACCCCGGCGCCGCCGATCCCGTGCGCAGCCGCGTCAACGACGGATGCTGCGACCCGTCGGGACGCTTCTGGTTCGGCACCATGCCCTACGGACCGGAGCGCGGCCTCGGACGGCTCCACCGAGTCGATCACGACGGGTCCGTCACCACCGTGCTGGACGGGCTGACCATCCCCAACGGTCCGGCATTCACGGCCGACGGGACGGTGATGTACCAGGCCGACAGCGCCGAGGGCCGCATCGACCGCTTCCGGGCAGATCCCGACGACGGGCGACTGTTCGACCGGACCGCGTTCGCCGCGTTCGCCCCGGACGCCGGCAGCCCGGACGGCATGACGGTGGACGACGACGGCCAGCTCTGGGTAGCGGTCTGGGGCGCCGGAGCGGTCCACCGCTACGCACCGGACGGCACCCTCACCGCCGTTCTGCCGCTCCCCGCCGTCCAGCCCACCAGCCCCGCGCTCGTCGACGGCACCCTGTTCGTGACTACCGCAGCCATCGGTCTCACTCCGCTGCCTGACGACCGCCCCGACGAGACCCGGCCCGGCGGCGCCCCCCGGCACGACGGCCGGGTGCTGGCCGCTGAGGTCGGCGCATCGGCACCGCCCGCCCGCCCGGCCGTCCTGCACCCCGGGGCCCCCGGGGTCCCGTCCACCACCATCGCCGCCCGTCCCACCGGCGGCGCCACCCACAGGGAGGCACTGTGAGCCCGTACCCGTTCCAGGACCGCACCGCCATCGTCACCGGCGGGGCCCAGGGCATCGGCGAGGCTGTCGTCGACACCCTGCTGGCAGGAGGGGCCGCCGTCGCGGTGCTGGACCGCGACGAGGCCGCACTCGAACGCGTCGCCGACCGCCATGCCGCCCACGCGGACCGGATGCTGCCGCTGGCCGTCGACATCACCGACGAGGCAGGCGTCGCCGCGGCCACCGGGTCCGTCGCCGAACGGTTCGGACCGGCTACGCTGCTGGTCAACAATGCAGGGATCAACGCCTACTTCGACCCCGCCGCGATGACCTCCGACCAATGGGACCGCGTCTTCGCGGTCGACCTCAAAGGCGCCTGGCTCGTCGCCAAGCAGCTGATCCCCGCCATGCGAGAGCGCGAGACCGGCTCGATCGTCAACGTGGCCTCCCTGCACGCCCGCCTCACCTCCGCCGGGTACTTCCCCTACGCGGCGGCCAAGTCCGGTCTGCTGGGGCTGACCCGCAGCCTGGCCCTCGAACTCGCGCCGCACGGGGTGCGGGTCAACGCGGTCAGTCCGGGCTGGACCCGGACGGCCCTCGTCCGCGACTACTTCGCCGCCCAGCCCGACCCCGCAACAGCCGAGGCCGAGGTGGTGAACGTGCACCCGATGCGGCGGATGTGCGAACCTCAGGACGTGGCCGAGGCCGTCGCCTTCCTGCTCGGACCGGGCGCCCGTGGCATCACCGGCGCCGAGATCCCCGTCGACGGAGGCCTCGGCGCCCGCTTCGCGGGCTGACCCGCGAAGCCGGACCGCGGATTCGTGCGGCGGCCGGAATCCCACGGCCCGGCGGCGCGGCACCAGGCGGCCCGCACCGCATGGCTCCCCCCGTCGCCCCCTCTCACGGCCTCCCGTTCGACCCGGGCGAGCTGTCCCGTTGCATTTCTGCACGTGTCCCGATCGGACCGGGCTCTGGTATTGCCTGCATTGCAGGATCAGGAGGCGGCTGTCGCGGTCGCGGGCCGTGACGTCGACGCTTAGGGCCTGTCGCGAAAGTGCTGGCCGCCGTTCGAGGCCCGGTAGACCGAACGGGGCAGATCACCGCTCTGATGAGCCATGATTTGTGTTGGAAGTGATCGGTTGGGGAGGGGTGCGTTGAGCAGGACAGTGAGCGCTTTTCAACCTGACCGTGGGGCTGTGGTGTTGGTCGGTGCGGGCTGTACGGAACGACGAAGCTCCTGGTAGACGGGTTCCCGACCAAGA
>NZ_JBEOVL010000099.1:0-6552 GCF_040295485.1 Streptomyces sp. NPDC002793
AGCGGCATGCCCAATGCCAAAGCATGACATCGCTGCCGCCTCTGCCTGTCCTGCAAGTCGCGCAGCCGGACGTGGCTGCCCGCTTTCACTGGGGGGAACAGCCTGAGGAAAGGTATCGGGAGTCGCACCTCGAATAGCCACTGCGAGGCGCTACTGCAGCAGGATTATCTTCCGGAGCAGGTGGAAGCCGGCTCGGCCGTAGAGCTGCCTCTTGATCCTTTTGATGCGGTTCACGGCTCCCTCGACGCTGCCCGAGCTCCAGTTCAGGGTGAGGCCCGCGATCACGGCGTCGAGGTCTCGCCGCAGGTGGAGCGCGAAGCCAGTGAGCCCGGGCAGCCGGCTGGCTTCGACTGCGTCGATCCAGGCAGGGAGCATGGCGCCGGTCCGCGAGAACCGGCCCCGGCCCAGCAGACTCGATCCCTACAAGCCCTACCTCGGGCGCCGATTCACCGAGGGATGCACCAGCGTCACTGAACTCCATGGCGAAATGGTCGCCGAGCAGGCTCCCGTCACCTACGGATGGTACGAGCCCACATTGCCACCTTGCGCAGGGACCCGTCCGCCGCACTGCCACGGCCAGCGACCGTACGGCAGGTGACCGGCTGGCTCACCCACCACCCCGCCACCCTGAGTGGTGTCCTGCCAGCGTGAGGCGTTCTCGTACCGGAGGATGGTGTTGAGGCCCCAGCCCGGATGCCGGGCGATCGCCCGGCGCGAGCGCCCTTGGGCGAGCATCTCGTGGACCAGGGCGTGTGCGGCCTTCTTTCGGGCGGCCCGCCGGCCGACGGGCTTAGCGTCGTCTTGCGACCCCCCTGAAGTCGGTCGGGTGGCCTCCGTCAGCGTGCCGCTGGGTGCCGGCGTGCGCAGACAGTCGCGGTGGGCAGCGACGCAGGTCGCCACGGCGCGGCCGAGGCCGACCTGCAAAGCGCCGGGTGCACCGTGCCGCGCCCTCGGTGTGGGCGCCCGCCCGGTCCCGGCAGATGATCTCCACGCCGGGATGGCAGTCCAGCCAAGCTGCCAGCGGCCCGGCTTCACGGGTCGGGAGCACATCGACCACGCGATGGTCTTCGACGCTGGTCAAGACGGTGGAGTAGGTCTGGCCGCGACGGATCGCAAAGTCGTCCACGCCCAGCACGCGTGGAGTACTGAATCGCGGATCGGGCAACGCCATGGCCCTGCGTAACAAGGTCATCCGTCCCGCACCGAAGCCGAGCTGGGCCGGCAGTCGAGCGCCGGCTCGTCCCGCCAAGGCTAGTCCCACCCGCTCCAGGGCGCGGTTCAGCCGCGTGGTGAACCGCGCGTACGGCGCGGCCAGCCGGAAGAACGGCTCGGCGAACGTTCGGCGCGGACAGTCCGCCGACCCGCAGATGAATCGCCGGACCGTCAGCCGGATCACAAAGCCCCGCTCAGCGAGCGGACGGTCCTTCAGCCTGCGGTCGTGGACCCGGTCCGCGAAGCGGCCGCAGTACGGACACGCCGCCCCCGCCATGCGGCCTCTTGCTACCACCTCGACCGTGCCGAACGCGACCGTAACCGCCTCGACCTCGACCTCGTCGATCCCGTCGAACACCAGCGAATCCCAGAACGGTGCATCGGTCTGCATGCCCAGCACCATCACTGTTCACAGCCAGCCAGAGCAGCGAACGGAGTGCACCTGAGGGAGCGTCACTTCGGGCCTTCAGGCGCCAAGGCGTGCGCCGTCTCGCACGAGTCAGTCACTCGCAATCGAACACAGAGGTCACGCTCCGCGATGGTTCCCCAAGATTCGTGCCAGAACCCCTCAGCAATCGACGAAGCCAGAATGCCGGTCTGTCGTCCTCGGGCTGCCCGGCAGTGCGGGACGTTATCGCCCCACCGGAACCACGGACGCCGTGCGCTCCGGTGGGGCGGCCGGGTCAGCAGTAGACCTTCGCCGTCTCCGCGAACCGGGCGAACGCGGCCTTGGTCCCGGCCCCGGCCAGGCCGTCGATCGGCCCGGTGTAGCCCCAGGCGACCGCGAGAGCACGCTGCAACGCCTTCACCGTCTGAGGACCGACGATTCCGTCGATGTCACCGTTGTAGTCGGAGTAGCTCTGGGCGGCGAGATAGCGCTGCATGGCTTTCCAGCTGTTGGGGCCCAGCAGCCCGTCGATCGCACCGTTGTATTCCCAGCCATAGTCGAGAAAGCACTGCAGGTGCTTGGCCTGGGTGGTGGTCAGGCCGAGGTTGACTACGGCGGTCACCGCCTGCGGAGCGGCAACAGGCGGTGCGGGTGCCGCGTATGCAGCACCGGAGACGCCCACGGTGGTCAGGGCGGCGACGGCGACGGCGGTGGCGAGGGCCTTCGCCAGGGAGTTGTGACGCATGAGAGTTCGTCCTTCTGCGTTGGTGGGTGATCGCGGAGCGAGGTCGCCGCGGTGCGGGCTGGAGGGCTTGGTGAGCCGGTGGGCCGATGGCCGATGTGTCAGGCAGTCGTCGGCTGCGGCGCCGTCACGAACTGCATGCGTCCTGGAAACGGAGTGCATCCCCCGGACGGACCGCGATCAGTTGAACAGGTTGTAGTAGTAGCTGCCCGCGCGGCCGAAGGCAGCCTTCGTTCCCTCCCCAGCGACCCCGTCGAGCGAGCCTTTGTAGCCCCAGTCTTCCTTGAGCCAATCCTGCAGGGCGACAATGGTCTTCGGGCCCGGAATGCCGTCGAGGGCGCCGTTGTAGCCGTGGAACCACTTGAGCATCTGCTGCATGGCCGTCCAACTGTCGGGGCCGAGAGCTCCGTCAATGACCATGCTGCCGTTGATGTCATAGGCCTCAAGCATCTCCTGTATGCCCATGGCCTGCTTGGTGTTCAGCCCCAGGTTGATCACGGCGGTGGTCCCGTACGTCCCGGCGCTTGTGGCGCTCGGCTCGGCGGCAAAGCTCGCGCCGGCAAGGCCGGTGGCCGTGAGGCCGAGCGTCAGGGAAGCTGTGATCAAGGACCTGGTGAATATTCCCGGTCGCATGAGATCTCCTCTTGTCGTGGCGGTGGTGATCGCGATGGACGGCCTGCACTCAGCTGAGGGAAGGTCTGAGATGTGAGTGTGTGACGCCCATACATCGGCCTCACCCATGAACCGTAGGGCCATCGCGAGCTCCGGACTTTGTCGTCCGTGCAGGAAAATTGGTCAGGGGTGCACCGTCGCAAGGTGGCGCCACATCAGACGAGGGCTGTACGTGGGGCCATCGAAGCCGGTGTACGGCGAGAGGAAATCCCGCCGGCCGGATGTCGGGAACCGTCCGCATCAATGGGTGAAGAGGGTGAAAGGGCCCGGAGGCGCTGCGGAGTTCTTAGTGGCTGTTGTCGTACCGATCAAGCGGCTTGCCGATCGAACGGGGTCTCGATCGGGTGATCGACGGCTCAGGGGACGTCCAAGACCACACCGGCAAGCTCCGGCATTGCCCGGAGGAAGTCCGGAACACTTGCGAGATCGCCCAAGCGCAGTTCATATGCCGAGATCCTGCGCGCATAGTCGGCAGCCAGGTCATCGACCCGGTGCCGCAGATCGGCGCGCGACGCCACCGTGATCGAGTCGTAGTAGCCGAAATCCGAACCGATCGTCAGGTCCGCGAACACCCCTTCCTCCTCCAGGACATCGGCCAGAGCCGGGGGAGTTGGGCCGCTCAACGCGCTCACGAGCCGCTGGAGACGATATGGCCCGGGGGCGACTGCGAAGACTGTGATCTCCGACGAGGCGTCGAAGATCACCGCGTGCAGCGCGGATACCAGGTCGCGAGGCGTGGACAACCGGAACAAGCCCGCACGACCGGCGTTGTCCGGCTCCGCACGAAGGGGCTTTGCCGTACGACCAGGTACGAAGCCCTTGTCCCGTGTGGTGACGGTTGGCGCTTCGGCGTCGACCTCGTACTCCCAGCTCACCAGCATCGGCTCTTGCTTCAGGAAACGCTCGGCGTCGTCGCAGTAGTAGGTCGGGATCGCATAGCGGTCCAGGCCGGCCGTCAGCTGCCACACCAGGCCCACATAGACGGCGACTTCCTCCATGTTGTTGTTGTTCACCGCCCACTCGGTGTACGGCGTCCCCTCGTCAGGCCATTCCTGCCAAAGGCCAGGCCAGTGCCGAGTCACCGCCAGGTCATTGCCCGGGAGGTAGTGGAAGAGATGGAAGCCGTCTGTCGTAGAAGCCTCAAAACGGATCGGATGCACCGCGCCAACCTAGCCCTGGGCAGCTCGGCGGTGCCCCACAATTTCGTGTCCGCGCGGCCGGGTGGCCGGGATCTCTCGTCGAGCGGGAGTCTCGATCGGGTGATCGCGGTCGGTGCCGGGCATGGAAGCAGGGCCTCGTGGTAGCTCGGAGGGTGTCTACGCCAGCGAGTTTTCCAGGAGTCCCTGTTGCCGCACTTTTCGCAGTTGCGGCTGCGGAGTCCAGCGCGGTCACCCACTCGTGTGATTGCCTGGCTCACCAGTTCGGAAACGCTGGTGACAACGGGTTACGCGAGCGCCGCTACCCCACCGACATGTCCGATGCGGAGTGGGCGGTGGTGAGGCCGCTGCTGCCGGTGCCGGGCTGGATGCGCGGGCGGGGCGGACAGCCGGAGGCGTACTGCCACCGCACGATGTTGGACGCGGTCCGCTACATCGTCGACAACGGAACGAAGTGGCGGGCCATGCCAGCCGACTTCCCGCCGTGGGACCGGGTCTACGCCTTCTTCCGCCGCTGGCGCGACCACGGTCTGGTCAAGGAGTTCCACGACCGGCTCCGCCGCAAGGTCCGCGAGCAGGCCGGGCGGGACCCGGAGCCGAGCGCGGGCGTGATCGATTCCCAGTCCGTCAAGGCGGACGCCGTCGTCGGTCGGGACAGCCGCGGCTTCGACGGCGGCAAGCTGATCAACGGCCGCAAACGGCACGCCGTGGTCGACACCCTCGGCCTGCTGCTGGGGTGATGGTCACCGCCGCGTATGTCGGCGACCGCACCGCCGGGCAGCTTCTGCTCGCCCAGGTCGCGGACGAGCACCACCGGCTGGCGCTGGTCTGGGCCGACGGCGGCTACACCGGCAGTCTCATCGAGCACTGCCTGGCCGTCCTCGCCCTGGTCCTGGCCATCGTCAAGCGCAGTGACGACATGCGCGGCTTCATCGTGCTGCCCAAGCGGTGGATCGTGGAGCGATTCTTCGCCCACCTGATGCGAAGCCGCCGCCTCGTGCGTGACTTCGAGCGGTCCACCAGCAGCGCGGAGGCGATGGTCTACTGGTCGGTGACGATGCTCATGACCCGCCGCCTGTCCCGGCCACGGCCTTCGCGAGCGTGAACCGGCCCGGCGCCGGCTCGGCCAACCACCCGCGCGCCGTCAGCCGCTTCGCCTTCGACCGCAACGCCTCGATCTTCGCGGGCACCGGGTCAAGGCCGAAGCGGCCGGCCATCTCCTGGCACGTCAACGGGCCTTGACTGAGCCGGCCCCGGTCCGCGAGAACCCGCAGGATGCGCTGGTAGTCCGCCGACAGTGCCGACCAGGCCAGACCCGCACGCCACATCGGCACCGCCGACTTCGGCTTCGCCGCCTGAGAAGACGCAGGAAGAGCGGGCGGTCCACCGCCATCCGACGGCTCCTCGGCGGCGTTCGGGCCGGCGGTGTCTCCCTCGCCCGGGGACAGCACCTGGCCGACGCGTGAACGGGCGATGACCCACTCGTTCCACTCCCGCTCGGCCGCGACCAGCTCGGCCTGGATACGGTCCGCCTCCTCCCGCAGCGCGTCCACACGACGGCGAGCGGTCAGCTCACGCTCCTCCAGCAGCCCCACGACCGACGGCATCCCCGACCTCCACCAGAGTGACGACACGACACGCCACCACTCCCCGGAACCACCGACTCCACGCCTGAACAGCGGAAACACAGTCCTCAAGCCCGGAAAGACAACAGCCACTTACCGCGCTTCGTTGGAGCACTCATCACGAGGTGTCTCGACCGCGCCCACGCGCCGGGAAGTTGCGACTTCGGTGAGAAGGCGCAACCTTCGCTGCGAGAGGTCACGAACGCAGTGGCACGTCCAACGATCAGCAGAACGGGCTCGTGGCTGGCCGAGGGAAGGGGGAACATAGCGCAACGAGTGTTCGCGTGTTCCGTTTTCTCGGGTGAACCGGTGCCGCGATCGGGTGACGTAGCGTCGCCGCTCCGCCGCCTGACAGGGGGCGACCGCTACACCACGTCTCGTGATGATCTCCCTGCTGCGACGCGGCCTGCCCGCGCTCGCCCTCGCCGCCCTGCCCTTGCTTGCCTCGCCCGCCTCCGCAGGCACCCTCACCACCCCCCTGCCCGTAGGCGAACGCCCCTTCACTTCCTACGCCCCGGCGCAGCCTCCCGGCGGAGCCCCGGGTGCCCTGCAGTCACTGGGGCTGTTCAAGGCGATCGACCGGCTTCCGGTCGCCGAGGAGCACCGACAGGGCTACCAGCGAACCCTCTACAAGCACTGGAACCGCGGTCTGAACGCCACCGACGGCTGCGACACCCGCCGAGAGGTCATCCTCTCCGAGGCCGTGAACGCCCCCGAGGTCGCGGCCGGCTGCAAGCTCACCGGCGGCTCCTGGCG
>NZ_JBEOVL010000100.1:0-6482 GCF_040295485.1 Streptomyces sp. NPDC002793
ATGCTCTGCCTCGTACGCCGAACGGGAAGGTGGACCGGGCGGCTCTGCCGCGGCCGGAGGTGGGTGGGCCGGTGGAGGAGTACGCGGCTCCGTCGTCTCCGGCCGAGGAGGTTCTGGCCGGTATCTGGCAGGAGGTGCTGCATCTGGACCGTGTCGGTGTGCACGACAACTTCTTCGACCTCGGCGGTCACTCCCTCCTCGTCACCCAACTCGTCGCCCGCATGAGGGACGAGATGGGTGTCGAGGTTCCGCCGCAGATGTTCTTCGAGGACCCCACTGTGGCGGCCATCGCGGCGTTCACCGAGACCCGGACCATAGGAGTGCTGTGAGCATGCCAATCAAGACAGGTGCTGTTTCCCCCTGTGCGAACGGCCGGCCGGCCGCCGAAACCGTCTCCGGGCCCGCCCGCGGAACCGGCCCGGCCGATCCCTACGACCTGATCGGTGTGGGCTTCGGGCCCTCCAACCTGGCCCTGGCGATCGCCGCCGAGGAGATCGACCCCGGACGGAGCTGCCTCTTCCTGGAACGCAACACCGGCGTCCGCTGGCACCCGGGCATGCTGCTCGAAGGCGCCAGGATGCAGATCTCCTACCTCAAGGACCTGGTCTCGCTGCGGAACCTGTCCAGTCCTTACACCTTTCTCTCCTACCTCAAGGCCAAGGGCAGGCTCGAGAAGTTCATCAACGTCGGCGTGAACAGGCCGACCCGCCTCGAGTACCAGGACTATCTGAGCTGGGTCGCCGATCACTTCCGCCAGGTGGTGAGGTACGAGTCCGAGGTCGTCGAGGTGGTCCCGGTGGCGGGCCCCGGCTCGGAGACACTGGACCTGCTCGACGTCCGGGTGCGTGACGTGCGGACCGGTGAGCTCCACCACTTCTACGCCCGCAACGTCGTCCACGCGGGGGGCGGCACTCCTCGCCGCGGAGCGCCGGGACAGATATGCGACGCGCCGTCGGTCATCCACTCCAGCGCGTTCCTGGGCACCTTTCCCGAACGGTTCCCGGACCACGACGCGGCCCTCGACCTGGGGGTGGTGGGCGACGGCCAGAGCGCCGCCGAGATCGCCGCCCATATGCTCAGGACCTACCCGAAGGCGCGGGTCCATCTCTTCGTCCCCGGTTATGCGCTGCGGGCCACCGACAACAACCCCTTCGCGAACGAGCAGTTCTACCGGCACAACTCCGAGGAGTTCTACGCCGCCGAGGCCCGCCGGCGGGACACGTTCAGGGCCCAACTGCGCAACACCAACTACGGTGCCGTGGAAGCGGGTTACCTCGACGAGCTCTACGACATCACCTACGCCGACGAGGTCCGGGGCACCCCACGGCTCGTGGTGCACCGCTCCTCGGACGTCACCCGTGTCGTCGAGGACGACGGGCGGCTGAGTGTCGAGGTGCGAGACCGGACGGACGGCCCCGACCGGACGGCGGTCTGCGACGGCCTCGTGCTCGCCACCGGCTACACCCGCGAGCTGGCCCCCGCCGTGTTCGGTGAACTCCTCCCTCTGCTCCGGCGCGACGACTCGGGTGGACTGGTCGTCTCGTCCGACTGCCGGGTGCACACCGACGAGCGGTTCACCGCCGGCTTCTACGTCCAGGGGTACGCGGAGTCCGCGTACGGCATCGGTGACACGCTGCTGTCGCTGCTGCCCTTCAGGTCCCAGCAGATCTTCGACGACATCCGCGGCCGGCTGCCCGCCGGACGCCCGGCGGACCTCACGGAGCCCGGCCCCTACCCGCCGAGCCTCTACGTGGAGAAGAACCTGGACCGGATCCGGTCAGTGATGGAGCGGTTCAACTTCGCCACGGTCATCTCCGCCGACCGGGACGCACGCGTCCTGGTGACCCATGTCCCACTGGTGGTCGAACGCGACCGGGGCGGGCAGTACGGCATGCTCATCGGCCACCTCGACCGGTCCAATCCGCAGGTGGAACTCCTGCGCGACCGCCCGGTCACCATCGTCTTCCACGGACCCAACTCCTACCTCTCGCCGGATGTGCTGAAGGCGGACAAGCTGCCCACCTGGAACTCGATGGCGGTCCACGCCCGCGGCCGCGCCAGGCTGTTCTCCGGCCGGGACGAGCTGATGCGCGTCTTCAACGGTCTGTGCGCACAGGCAGAAGGGGAGACCGCCGCCTACTGGCTGCACCCCGACGACGAGCGGATCGACCGACTGCGCGACCAGGTCGTCGGCTTCGAGGTCGACGTCCACGAACTGACCGGCAGGTTCAAGCTGTCGCAGGACCTCGACGAGGCCGACCGCGAACTGGCCGCCGCCGACATGGCGCGCGGTGCGAGCGCGGAACTGCAGGCCTTCATCACGCGGACCTTCGACGTGACACCGCGGTCCGGCACCGACGACCCCCTGGACGGGGCGGGCACCGGCTGCCACCTGATGGGCGGCGCCCGGACCGACGGGAGCGAGCCCGTCGCCGAGAGCGAGAGGGAAGGCGCGCGGTGACCGGCCGCTGACCTGAATCGGGTGATGCCCACGGCCACGGACCGGTCCGACAGGGGACGGACGGGGACCGGGGCGACAACTAGGAAGGAGACCGAGTCCCATGCGGTGGAACGGAATCTATGTCAATGCCTGCGCGGCCGTGCTCGGCCGCAGGGAGCAGACCGTGGACGCGGTGGCAGAGGGCCGCTACGACGGCGACGAGGCCGCCGCGGACGGCTTCCTGTCCATCAGCGTCATCGACGAGGGGCCTGCGGTGGAGCTCGCCGTGAAGGCCGGCGGTCTGGTGATGGACCGGAGCACGGCGGCCGACGACATCGCCCTGGTCGTCCACTCCAGCTGCAACTACCAGGGCCTCGACCACTTCGCCCCGGCCTCCTACGTCCAGGGCCGCACCGTCGGCGGCACCGCCGCCGCGATCGAGGTCAAGCAGTACTCCAACGGAGGGCTGGCCGCCGTGGAGGTCGCGGCGGCCTACCTCGCCAACTGCTCCGACACCTCGGCCGCGTTGCTCACCACCAGCGACGTCTTCGCTCTGCCCGCCTTCGACCGGTACCGCTCCGACAAGGGAGTCGTGTTCGGCGACGGCGGCACCGGCCTGGTGCTGTCCCGGGCCGGCGGGGTGGCCCGGCTCCTGTCGACAGCCGTGATCAGCGACGGCACCTACGGCGCCGTCTACCTCGGCAACCGTCCCTTCGAGGAGGAGGCTCCCGGGGACGGGGCCGTCGACCTGAGGTCCCGGCGTGACGACTACCTCGTCGACAACGGTGAGCTCCTGCTCAAGATCGTCCAGTCGCTCACCGAACGGCAGCAGGAGAGCGTCTCCGTCGCGCTCGCCGACGCCGGACTGCAAGCGGGGGACATCGACCGCTGGGTGCTCACCAATGTCGGCCGTACCCTGGACGACGTCGACTTCCGGGAGATGTTCGGGATAGACGAGGAGAAGACCACCTGGGAGTGGGGCCGCAGGGTCGGCCACATCGGCGCCGCCGACCAGATCGCCGGCCTCACCCACCTCCTGGAGACGGGGGAGGTCGGTCCGGGCGACCGGGTCGCCCTGTGCGGCATCGGAATGGGATTCACCTACGCCTGCGCCCTGGTCGAGATCCTGGAGAGCCCCCAGTGGCCGGCCGGCGCGGTATGACCGGCTCCGGCCCGCTCCGGCCCGCTCCGGCCGACGATCTGCTCGAACGCGTCGAAGCCCTGCTCCGGGCCCCGGAGGCGACCGACTCGGACCTCGGGGACCGGCTCACCCGGACCGTCGACCCGTTGCTGCTCTGCGAGGCGGGCCTCCTGCTGGAAGGCGTCACCGCGGCGCGGGTCTCCCGCGCCGCGTCGCGCCGCACGTCACCCCTGCGTGTCGCCGTCGCCGCCACCTTCACCGCCGACGGAGTGGTGCCGCTCCTGCGGACCGCGCTGCTGGCCTCCGGCCTCGATGCCGAGATCCACCTCTGCCCCTACGACCGGCTCGGCGACCAGCTCACCGACCCGGCTTCCGCTCTGGCGGCCTTCCGGCCCGAGGTGACACTCTGCCTCCTGGACTCCGGCTCACTGCTCCCCGCCGACTGGGACCCGTCCGATCCGGACGGGGTACGCGAAGTCCTCCTCGCAGGGGCTGCCGCCGCCGGCACGGCAGCGGCAGGCTTCGCGGAGCGCACCGGTTCCGCCGTCCTGCTGCACACCGTGCCGTTGCCCCGCCCCGACCGGGACAGTGTGATCGGTTACCGCTCCAGGGCCGCGCTCGGCCGGACATGGCGCGACGCCAACACCCTGCTGCTGCGGGCGGGCGAGGAACACGCCGGGGTGTACGCCTTCGACCTGGAGGCGGCGCTCGCCGACGTCCCGGGACCGCTGCGTGACGAACGGCGTTACCGATTCGGCCGGATGGCGTGGACGCCGCACGTCGAACTCGTCTTCGCCCGGGAGGCGGCGGCCTTCGCCCGCGCCGTCACCGGCCTCGGCCGCAAGGTCCTCGTGCTCGATCTGGACAACACCCTGTGGGGAGGAGTCGTCGGCGACGACGGCCCGGCCGGCATCGAACTGGGCACCATGTACCCGGGGGACTGCTACACCGACCTCCAGCGCCGGGCCCTCGCCCTGCGGCGCCAGGGGGTGCTGCTCGCCGTGTGCAGCAAGAACGACGCCGGCCTGGTGCACACGGTTCTGGCCGGCCATCCGGACATGGTGCTGCGGCCGGACGACTTCGTCGCCGTGCTGGCCGACTGGCAGCCCAAGGACACCCGCATCGCCGCCCTGGCCGAGGAACTCTCCCTGGGGCTGGACGCGTTCGTTTTCGCCGACGACAGCGCCTTCGAGTGCGGCCTCGTCCGGCGCTCGCTGCCCCAGGTGGACGTCGTGCATCTGGAGGGTGACCCCGCGGGCCACTCCTCGGAGGTCCTCGCCCCGGCCCGCTTCGCCCAGTTGGACAGCACCGCCACCGACACCGAGCGCACCACCCTCTACCGGAGGCGGCGTGCGAGACACCGGTTCGGTGCCGCTCAGGGCTCGGTCGAGGAGTACCTCATGGGCCTGGACATCCAGGTCCTGGTGGGCCCGGCGGACGAGTTCACCCTGCCACGTCTCGTCCAGCTGGAGGGCCGCACCAACCAGTTCAACATGACCGGCACGGCCCACGGGGAGGCGCGCACCCGCAGGATGGCCGGCTCGGCCGACCACTCCGTGCTCACCGTGGAGGTGACCGACCGCTTCGGTGCCGAAGGTGTGGTCGGCGGAGTGTGGCTGGACCGCGGTCCCGAACGCTGGAAGGTGCGGAACATGGTCCTGAGCTGCCGGGTCCTCTCCCGGGGTGTCGAACGGGCCGTGCTCCAATACGTCGCCGACCGAGCCAGGGCGGAGGGAGCCACCCTGCTGGAAGCGGACTTCACCCCGACAGGACGCAACGGCCAGGCGGCGCTCCTCTACCCCGAGGCGGGTCTCTCCTGTCGAGAGCGGGACCCCGTCGGAAACGGCCCCAGGTGCTACCTGGCACGGCTCGACGAGCTCCCGCCCCTGACCCCTGACTGGATCGCCCTCACTCCCAAGGAGACTCTCGATCATGTCTGACGTGATGACCACTCTGCCCGGCCTCGTATCCCGCGTCAGCCGGCACCCGGCGGACAAGATCACCGCCGACTCGCGTTTCGTGGGGCTCGGCCGCTGGGGCAGCCTGGTGGCCGTGCGTCTGCTCGCCAACATCGAGCAGACCTACGGAGTCCGGCTCGACCTGCGCCGCTACATGAAGATCGAGACGGTCGGGGAGCTGGCAGCCGAGATCACCCGGCACCTCGCCGCCAGGGCCACCCCCGCCGGATGACCGCCGTCGCAGACGAGGAGCCCGGCCATGATCATAGGGATCGACCACGTCGGGCTCGTCACCGCCGACCCCGCCAGGGCCGGCGCCCAGCTCGCGGCGCTCGGCCTGGCCAGGACCGATCACGGCACCGCCGCCGCCTACCGGGTCGACTGCGAGTTCTGGGGTCTGCCGGGACTCCCCTTGGGTACGGAGATCGAGCTGGTCTCCCCGGCCGGCCCCGGCTCCGCTGTCGACGGGCGCCTCGACCAGCAGGGGCCGGGCCTCTACCACCTCGCCCTCGTCGTGGACGACCTTGGCCACGAGATGGGCAGGCTGCGCGACCAAGGTCTCCTGGCGCTCGACGCCGAACCCTGCCGCGGGGCCCGGCCCGGCATGAGCGTGGCCTTCATGTACCTGCCGGAGCCTACGGAACTCCTGGTCGAACTCGTCCACTACGAGCGGTTCCCGGCCCGCTAAAGGGCTGTCCCGCACTTCCCGGCGGGCGCCCGACGACAGCTACGGCACCTCGCCGCGTTGTCGGAACATCCCCATACATCCAGTATGCGGACGTCCCTCCGCCTTGCGATGCACCGCATCTGACTCCGCGCGCTGATCCACCGGGAATTGCGGGACCCCTTAGCTTGATCTTTAACCTGTGCGGCGTGGGCGTGGGGTCGTTGACTTCTTTGTTCGTCGCTTTGCGGGGCCGGGTTTGCCGACGGTGTGCACGTC
>NZ_JBEOVL010000101.1:0-6454 GCF_040295485.1 Streptomyces sp. NPDC002793
CACCCCACCACCCGTGACCGCCGGCCCCGGCACGAAGGCGGGCGGGGAGAGGAAGACGGCCGGTCCTGTTCCCGTTCCGGGAGTCCCACTGCCTGGGTCTTGCTGCCTAGGAGGCGTCGTTCTCGTCGACCAGCGTGCCGTGCAGGCCCCGGATGTGCTCCTCCACCAGGTCCGCCGCCTCGGCTCCCTGCCCCCGGCGCACCAGCCGCAGCAGCCGCGCGTGCTGGGCGTTGAGGGCACCCGACGTCGCCGGCCAGTCCTCGGCGTCCTCCAGGGCCCGCAGGATCAGCGGGCGGACCGATTCGCGCACCGCCGAGGTGAGGGTGGAGGTGAGCGCGTTGCCCGAACTCCCGGCGATCAGCACATGGAAGCGGGTGTCGAGATCGTTGAATTCGGCGACGTCCACGTCCGGCTCGCCCATCCGCCGGACGAGCTCCTCCGCCGTGTCGAGGTCCTCGGCCCCGGCGTGCCGGGCGGCGGCCTCCCAGCTCGACCGCTCCAGAACGACCCGGGCCTCCAGCACGTCGTGCAGACTGTAGCTGCCGAGCGCGAAGTGCAGGCGCAGCAGACGGCCGAGGGCGTCGTCCGGGTTGCGCACGATGCGTGCCCCGGAGTCCGGGCCCCGGCCCGGCTGGGCGACCAGGACACCGATGGTCTCCAACACCCTGAGCGCCTCGCGCAGCGCGGACCGGCTGACGCCGAGCACCGGCGCGAGCTCCCGCTCGGGCGGCAGGCGGTCGCCCGCCTTGAGTTCTCCCGCGAAGACCCGTTCCTCGATGCTCTGGAGAACGAGCTCATGGGTGCGGGACTGCCGTACGGGTTGCCACTCGACGGGCATCCGCTACTCCCTGCTCCGGGCGATACGCATGCCCCGACTATGTCACACAGGACATGTGGTCGGACCAAAGCGGCCCATGGCGGACCGGGTCCCGCGCGGCGGCTCAGCGGGGTCGGGGGGCGCTGTTCCGTGGCCTGGGGCGCTGCGGGTCGAGGAGCTGGCCCGCCATCCCGGCCACGACGAGCCCGGCGGCGATGAGGAGGCCGTGGCCGATGACGATGCCGGTCAGCAGCCCCACGACTCCGATGGTGAGCCACAGCCATGTCCCGCTGGGGCGGTGACGCGGGGCGTCCCGTCCCGGCGTACCGGCGCGTTCGGGGCTGTCACTGCCGATGCGGTGGTCCTTCAGGCCGCGCGGCCGCTCGTCGTAGTGGGGCATGGTGACTCCCTCCCGGATCAGAACCCGTTGGGCCCGGACTCCATGGTCCGGGCGTGCGGGTGCCCGGGGCCATAGGGGTTGACACCCATCTTCGGGGGGTGCCGCCATGCAGACGGGATCACCGGGGACCGGGCACAGCCGCACCCCCGACCCCGACCGGCGATAGTGGAGGCAGTCACCACCCGTGTATCCGTCCGAAGGAGGCCGTGCGGTCTTGTCCCTGTTCTGGCGCATCTTCCTGCTCAACGCGGCGGTGCTCGTCGCCGCCGGGGCACTGCTGCTGCTCGGCCCGATCACCGTGTCCGCCCCTGTGGTGCTGACCGAGGCCCTGATCCTGGCCGGTGGCATGACCCTGATGCTCGGCGCGAACGCGCTGCTCCTGCGGCTGGGCCTCGCGCCGCTGCAGCGGGTGACCCGGGCGATGACGACCACGGACCTGCTGAGCCCGCGGCCGCGCCTGGAAGTGGCCGGCGAGGGGGAGGTAGCGGCCCTGATCGAGACGTTCAACAGCATGCTCGACCGCCTGGAGGCGGAGCGCGCGACCAGCAGCGCCCGGGCTCTGGGGGCCCAGGAGGCCGAGCGGCGCAGGGTCGCGCAGGAGTTGCACGACGAAGTGGGCCAGACCCTGACCGCGGTTCTGCTGGAACTGAAGCGGGTCACGGGTCACGCCCCGGAGCCCCTGCGGGACGAGCTGGCCCAGGTCCAGGAGATCACCCGGGGAAGCCTGGACGAGATCCGCCGCATCGCGCGACGGCTACGCCCCGGGGTGCTGGAGGAGTTGGGCCTGGTCAGCGCCCTGACGGCACTCACCACCGAGACACCGACCCCGCACGGGCTGACGATCAGACGGCGGATGGAGAGGGATCTGCCCCCGCTCGGCGAGGAGGCGGAACTCGTCGTCTACCGCATCGCCCAGGAAGCGGTCACGAACACCGTCCGGCACGCCCGGGCCACCCTGCTCGAACTCTCCCTGACCCGCGGCCCCGACGGCGTACGCC
This sequence comes from Streptomyces sp. NPDC002793, assembly GCF_040295485.1. Taxonomy (NCBI): domain Bacteria; kingdom Bacillati; phylum Actinomycetota; class Actinomycetes; order Kitasatosporales; family Streptomycetaceae; genus Streptomyces; species Streptomyces sp. NPDC002793. The sequence goes on from NZ_JBEOVL010000101.1 coordinate 2,216, forward strand.
TGCGGATCCGCGACGACGGCCGCGGCCTCGGGGACACCCCCGAGGGCGCCGGCCAGCGCGGCATGCGCGAACGCGCCCTGCTCATCGGCGCGACACTCACTCTCGGTACCGGTGCGGCGGGCGGCACGGACGTACGCCTCGACGTGCCCGTACGGAACGGAAGCTCCTGACCATGCCCCACGCCCCCACCGGGTCCGGGAAGACCCGCATCCTCCTGGCCGACGACCACGCCCTGGTCCGCCGCGGCGTGCGGCTGATCCTCGACGGCGAACCGGACCTCGAGGTCGTCGCCGAAGCGGGTGACGGCGCCGAGGCGATCGAGAAGGCACGCGAGGAGCGGCCCGACCTGGCCGTCCTCGACATCGCCATGCCACGTCTGACGGGACTTCAGGCGGCCCGTGAGCTGTCGCGGGTCATGCCGGAGCTGCGGATCCTGATGCTCACCATGTACGACAACGAGCAGTACTTCTTCGAGGCGCTGAAGGCGGGTGCCTCCGGCTTCGTGCTGAAGTCCGTCGCCGACCGGGACCTGGTCGAGGCTTGCCGGGCGGCCATGCGCGACGAGCCGTTCCTCTACCCGGGGGCGGTCACCGCCCTCATCCGGAACTATCTGGACCGGGTCAGGAACGGGGGCGACGTACCGGACCGGGCGATCACCGAGCGCGAGGAGGAGATCCTCAAGCTGGTCGCAGAGGGCCATTCGTCGAAGGAGATCGCGGGCATGCTCGTGATCAGCGTCAAGACGGTCGAGCGGCACCGGGCCAATCTGCTGCAGAAGCTGGGGCTCCGGGACCGCCTGGAACTCACGCGTTACGCGATCAGGGCCGGGCTGATCGAACCGTAGGACCTCCGGCCCCGGTCGCGGTGGGCGCGTCGGCCCGGGTGCGTGACCACGGCCACCCTGTGCGTTTCATACGTTTCTCAGCGAGTGCGCCTACGGTGCTCTCGTGACCCAGACGACCCCGCCCGGCTGGCATCCAGACCCCGGGCACTCAGGAATCGGCCCCGCCCAGGAACGCTGGTGGGACGGGAGCCGTTGGACCGACCAACTCCGGATACCTCCCGCGACGGTCAGGCGCCGTCGCATACGCATCGGTGCGGGTGTCGCCGCCGGTGTCGTCCTCCTCGCGGCCGTCGGTGGCGGCGCGTACGTGCTGGGCGACAGTTCCGACGACCGTACGGACACCACGGCCGACGCCCCCTCAGATCCTTCCGGCCCGTCCGGGAGCCCTCGCCTCCCGGGCACACCTGACGGCGGCGGGCAGGACGGCGGGCAGGGGGAGATCCCCGACCAGCAGATGCCGCAGACCGAGGACGGGTACGCCACCGACCTGGCCAGCGGGATCAGTATCCCCGTGCCCGACGGATGGACCGGGCAGTCCGGGCCCATCGGCGCCGGACTGACGACGGGCGAGTACGCCTGCCCTGGCGACGAGAGCCAGAAGTGCGTGCGCGGCGGGGTGTTCTCCGCACCGGCGCAGGCGCTTGAGGTCGAGGCGACCACGGCGAAGGCGGCGGCCGAGGGCGACATCGAGACCAACGCCGAGGAGTCGTACGGCGAGAAGATCTACGGCGGGATCACCTCGCACGAACAGCTGAAGTCCGAGGCGGTCACCGTGGCCGGACAGAAGGGCTACCGGGTGCGCTGGAAGGTGGTGACGAAGAACGGCGACGACGGCTACGTCGAGTCGCTCGCCTTCCCCTCCCCTCGCTCCGCGGAGACACTGGTCGTCGTCCGGTCCGGTTTCGACGTCAACGACAAGGCGCCGAAGCTCTCCGTGTTGGACGACATCACCGAGGGCATCAAGAAAGCCTCCGCTGCGGCCGGCTCGGGCCAGGACACCTGATCCGACCTCGTCGCCTTCGCCGCCGTGCGGGACACACTCCGGCACGGCGGCCGGGCCGGGCTCCGTAACCGGGTCCCGGCCCCTGTCGGTTCCGGACACTCCACCGGCCGGCGCGCTTCCGCACCGGTAGGCCGGCCGACGGCATGCCCGAACACGCCGGAGACGTGCCTTCTGCCAGTGGCAGAACACCGGCCCGACCCCGCTCGACGATCACTACAGTCCAGGCTCATGACGACAGTTACGACGCGCACGGTCGAATACGCGGCCGACGGCCTGACGATGATCGGGCACCTCGCGCTCCCGGCCGGTGTCGAGCACCGGCCCGCGGTCCTGGTCGGGCCCGAGGGGGTGGGACTCAGCGACGTCGAGCGCCGCCGGGCCGATGCGCTCGCCGAGCTGGGATACGTGGCGCTGGCCTTCGACCTCCACGGCGGGCGGTATCTGGGCGACCCTGAGGAGATGCTGGCCCGTTGCATGCCGCTGCTCGCCGACCCCGACCGCATGCGAGGCATCGGCCACGCGGCGCTCGACGTGCTCCGCGCCGAGCCGCGGACCGACCCCGACCGGATCGCCGCCGTCGGCTACGGCACCGGGGGCGCCATCGCGATGGAACTCGGGCGCGACGGCGTCGACCTGCGCGCGATCGCGACAGTCAACGGGCTGACCGCCGGCCGACCAGGCGAGACGGCGCGCATCAACTGCCCTGTGTGGGCCGGGGTCGGGTCGGAAGACCCGATCATGCCGCCCGCGCTGCGGGACGCGTTCACCGCCGAGATGCAGGCTGCGGGCATCGACTGGCGCTTCGTGGTGTACGGCGGCGCCTTGCACGCCTTTCATCACCCACCGGTCGACCACATCCTGCTTCCCGGGGTCGGACATCACCCTCAGCACGCCCAGCGAGCTTGGCGGGACGTCGTCGACCTGCTCGCCGAGTGCCTGCCCGTAACGGGGTGATCTGGGCAGGCTGAGGTTCGTTCACAGGCTCTGACCTCGACTCCGGCCTCCGCCTGTAGCTGAGGTGCCGGGAGCGAGGGAGTGGGCCACGCTCCGAGTGTGAACGCACCGAGGCGAATGCCGCGCGCTGGTCGGACACCACCCCGCAGATGCCAAGAGCGCCACCGAGTACCAGGACGTGGGCGCGTGGACCTTCACGCACCTGTTCACCGGCGACGGTGACGGTGACGGTGAGGGTGACGGCTCCAAGATCCTCTGCCTGTCGATGATCGACCACGAGGGCAGGTCCGGCACAGCGGCGAAACTGCCGACGCTCGAACTTCACGGCGAGCAGTTCGTGAACCGCGTCGACGCGATCGGCGACGACATGACGTCCTTCGCACCCCGCTTCGGTGCTGTACAGAGTGACCCAGCCGGCCACTGACCGCTGACCGCTCGGCGGCTCGGGAGGGCCGTCCCTCTTGGGTGGCCTTCGTCCTTTCCGCGTCACCGCGACCTCAGGTTCGGCGCAGACGCCGCGGTTCGGCCGGAGGAACGGGCGCCACGGCCTGCGTCCGAAACCGTCCGGCGCGCGCGACCCGTCCCGCTTCCCTCGGTTTGGTACCTTTCACTGGACACGAAAATCGATCGGATGTTCGTTTTTGGGATTTCCGACACGCCCGTTGTCGGCAGTAGACGCTCACGTCTCCGACGTGCGGCGTGCCACTCAATCGGACCGGGTGAAACGCATGGCAGGAACCGACCACGAAAAGGCGCTGGACACCGCGCTCGCACAGATCGAGCGGAAGTTCGGCAAGGGTGCGGTGATGCGTCTCGGTGAGCGGCCGAACGAGCCCATCGAAGTGATCCCCACCGGGTCGACCGCTCTGGACGTGGCGCTCGGCGTGGGTGGTCTGCCGCGCGGCCGCGTGGTGGAGGTGTACGGACCGGAGTCCTCCGGCAAGACGACGCTGACGCTGCACGCCGTGGCGAACGCGCAGAAGGCCGGCGGCTCGGTGGCGTTCATCGACGCGGAGCACGCTCTGGACCCCGAGTACGCCAAGAAGCTCGGCGTGGACACCGACAACCTCATCCTCTCCCAGCCGGACAACGGCGAGCAGGCGCTGGAGATCGTCGACATCCTGATCCGTTCCGGCGCGATCGACCTGATCGTGATCGACTCCGTCGCGGCCCTGGTGCCCCGTGCGGAGATCGAGGGCGAGATGGGCGACTCGCACATGGGTCTGCAGGCCCGCCTGATGAGCCAGGCGCTCCGCAAGATCACCAGCGCGCTCAGCCAGACGAGGACGACGGCGATCTTCATCAACCAGCTCCGCGAGAAGATCGGTGTGATGTTCGGCTCTCCGGAGACCACGACCGGTGGCCGGGCGCTGAAGTTCTACGCCTCGGTGCGTCTGGACATCCGGCGTATCGAGACGCTGAAGGACGGCACCGACGC
>NZ_JBEOVL010000102.1:0-6341 GCF_040295485.1 Streptomyces sp. NPDC002793
TCGGGCGCGGTCGAGGCGATCGAGGCCTTCGAGGGACGCCTTCGTGCGGAGGGGCGGCGGGTGAAGCGGCTGTCCGTGTCGCACGCGTTCCACTCGTCTCTGATGGAGCCGATGCTCGTCGAGTTCGCGGCGGTGGCCGAGTCGTTGACGTACCACGCGCCGTCGATCCCGGTCGTCCCGACGGCCTCGGGTGCGATGGACACCCCCGGCTACTGGGTACGTCAGGTCCGCGAGCCCGTACGCTTCGCCGACGCCGTGCGGGCCTTGGCGGACAAGGGCGTCACCCGGTTCGTCGAGCTGGGCCCGGACGGGGTGCTCACCGCTGCGGCCCGCGCCTGCCTGGAGGGAACGGATGCGGGTGCGGGTGCGGTGTTCGTCGCGACGCAGCGCGCCGGCCGGGAACCCGTCGGCGCGTGGTGGCGCGCCCTCGCCGCAGCGCATGCCGCCGGAGTCCCTCTCGACTGGCCCGCGATCACCGCCGACTGGGGCGCACGGGTCGTCGACCTCCCCACCTACGCCTTCCAGCGCGAGCACTACTGGCCCGTCGCACCCACCGCCCGAGGCATCGACCCGGCGGACTGGCGGTACGGCGTCACTTGGCAGTCCCTGCCGGAGACCGAGCGGCCCCGGCTGCAAGGACTCTGGCAGGTGCTCGCCGAGAACGGCACCGGTGACGTCGCGCCGGGGCGCGGGACGGTCGCCTGGTGTGCCGAGGCGCTGCGCGCCCACGGCGCGACCGTCGTCGTCGGCCGCGTACCCGACCCGGACGCCGTCGGCATGATCCTCCCGTACGACTCCCGACCGCACCCGGAACACCCGGAGCTGACGCTCGGGCTGGCCGCCCTCCCGGACGCCGTACGCGGAGAAGGTCCCCCGGTGTGGGTGCTCACCGAGTGCGGGGCCGGTGCCGACGGGCCTGCCGACCCGGGTGCGGCCCAGCTGTGGGCGATGGGACGGGTGGCCGCGCTGGAGAGGCCGCACCGCTGGGGCGGCGCGGTCGACCTTCCGGAGATCCTTGACGCGGACGCCGCGCGCCGTCTGGCCGCCGTGCTGGCGCAGCGGGACGAGGACCAGGTGGCCGTGCGCCCCGATGGTGTCCTCGGCCGACGGCTGGTCCCGGCACCCGTGCGTCCCGCCGAACCCTGGCGCCCGCGCGGCACCACCCTGATCACCGGCGGCACGGGTGCGCTCGGCGCCCACGTCGCCCGGTGGCTGGCCGGGCGCGGAGCCCCGCACCTGGTGCTGGCCGGGCGGCGCGGTGCCGACGCCCCCGGTGTGGCCGAGCTCGCCGCCGAACTCACCGCGGCGGGAACCGAGGTCACCGTCGCCGCCTGCGACGTCGGCGACCGCACCGCCCTCGACGCGCTGCTGGCCGAGCATCCGCCGAACGCCGTGGTGCACGCCGCCGGAAGCGGCGGGTTCGGCACGCTCGACGACGCCACCGAGACCGGCACAGCCGCGGTGCTGGCCGCGAAGGTCAACGGCGCACGCCACCTCGACGACGCCCTGCGCGACGCGGACCTCGACGCCTTCGTGCTCTTCTCATCGGTCGCCGGGACCTGGGGCAGCGGAGGCCAGAGCGCGTACGCGGCCGCGAACGCGGCCCTGGACGCCCTGGCCGCACGCCGCGCCGCCCGTGGTCTTCCGGCCACCTCCGTGGCGTGGGGCCCGTGGCACGGCAGCGGCATGGCGGGCGCGGAGGACACCGCCGACTATCTGCGGCGGCGGGGACTGCGCCCCATGGATCCGGCGAAGGCGCTCGACGCGCTGGGAGCGGCGGTGGACGGCGGGGACGTCTGCGTGGCCGTGGCCGACGTGGACTGGGGCCGCTTCCTGCCCGCCTTCACCGCCGTACGGCCGCAACGGCTCTTCGACGGGCTGCCCCTCGCCACGCACCAGGGCACGTCGGGGGAACGTGCTGAAGAGGATGCCGCGGGTTCGGCGTTCGCCGTCCGCGTCGCCGCGCTCGGGACGAAGGAGCGGCGCCGGGAACTCGTGGAGCTGGTGCGAGACGGCGTCGCCGCCGTCCTCGGACACCGGGACACCGAGGCGATCGCCCCGCGCCGGGCCTTCACGGACCTGGGCTTCGACTCGCTGACAGCCGTCGAGTTGCGCGACCGGCTCGCCGCTGCCACCGGCTTCACCCTCCCCGCGACGATCGTCTTCGACCACCCCACCCCGGCCGCACTGGCCGGCCACCTGGACGACCTCGCACTGGGCACGGACGGGGACGACGCCGCCGCCGTCACCGGCATCGCCGACGACGAGCCGATCGCCATCGTCGGCATGGCCTGCCGCTACCCGGGCGGCGTCACCTCCCCGGGCGAGCTGTGGCAACTGGTCGCCGAGGGCCGTGACGGCATCACCGACTTCCCCGACGACCGGGGCTGGGACACCGCGCGGCTCTACGACGCCGAGGGCGGCGCGGGCTCCTCCTACGTCCGAGAGGGGGGATTCCTGCGCGACGTCGCCGCGTTCGACGCGCCGTTCTTCGGCATCTCGCCGCGTGAGGCGCTGGCCACCGACCCGCAGCAGCGGCTGATGCTCCAGGTCGCCTGGGAAGCCATGGAACACGCAGGCATCGACCCCGCCGCCCTGCGCGGCAGCGACACCGCCGTCTTCGCCGGCACCAACGGGCAGGACTATCCCGTGCTGCTCGCCGGGGACCCCGACGTCAGCGAGGGACACCAGGGTGCGGGCAACGCCGCGGCCGTGCTGTCAGGCCGCGTCGCGTACACCTTCGGCCTGGAGGGGCCGACCCTCACCGTGGACACGGCGTGCTCGTCGTCCCTGGTCGCGCTGCACCTGGCGGTTCGGGCGCTGCGCGCGGGGGAGTGCTCGATGGCGCTGGCGGGCGGTGTCACGGTGATGTCGACGCCGACCGCCTTCGTCGAGTTCAGCCGCCAACTGGGGCTGGCCGCCGACGGACGCTGCAAGTCCTTCGCGGCCGGAGCGGACGGTACCGGTTGGGGAGAGGGCATCGGCGTACTCCTGGTGGAACGACTGTCGGACGCCCGGCGCAACGGCCACCAGGTGCTGGCCGTCGTCCGGGGCTCGGCCGTCAACCAGGACGGTGCCTCCAACGGTCTGAGCGCGCCGAGCGGGCCCGCCCAGCGGCGCGTGATCCGCAGCGCGCTGGCCGACGCGGGTCTGGACCCCTCCGACGTGGACGCGGTGGAGGCCCATGGCACGGGTACGCGGCTGGGCGACCCGATCGAGGCGCAGGCGCTGCTGGCCACGTATGGGCAGGATCGCGAAACCCCCTTGTGGCTCGGCTCGTTGAAGTCCAACCTGGGGCACACCCAGGCCGCCTCCGGTGTCGCGGGTGTCATCAAGATGGTGCAGGCGATGCGGTACGGAGCCCTGCCCGCGACGCTGCACGTCGACGCGCCGACACCCGAGGTCGACTGGTCGGCGGGAGCCGTCGAACTGCTCACCGAAGCACGCCCCTGGCCCGAGGCGGGACGGCCGCGTCGGGCGGGTGTCTCCTCCTTCGGTGTGAGCGGCACCAATGCACACGTGGTGCTGGAGGCGGCACCTGTGGTGGAACCTCCGGAGCGGAAGGCTCCGCGTCCTGGGTGCATACTGCCGTTGTTGCTCTCCGCCCGTACGGCGGACGGACTGCCGGCGCAGGCGGACAAGCTGCGGGCGGTCCTGGACCAGCATGAACTCGCGGATCTGGCCCACTCATCGGCGACGACCAGAGGAGCGTGGGAGCACCGGGCCGTGGTGCTGGCAGCCGACAGCGAGGACGCGTCGGCCGCGTTGGAGGACCTCCGGGGGGCTGTGGTGGGCCGGGCGGAGGAGGACCGTGCTCTGGGCTTCCTGTTCACGGGTCAGGGGTCGCAGCGGGTGGGCATGGGGCGTGAACTCCATGACGCGTTCCCGGTGTTCGCGGAGGTGTTCGACGCGGTGTGCGCCCGGGTGGATCTGGGACGTCCGCTGCGTGAGGTGGTGTTCGAGGACGGTGCGGCGCTGGGGCGGACGGTCTATGCGCAGGCTGGTCTGTTCGCTCTTGAGGTGGCGTTGTTCCGGTTGGTGGAGTCGTGGGGTGTGGCTCCTGATGTGCTGGTGGGGCATTCGGTCGGTGAACTGGCGGCTGCTCATGTCGCCGGTGTGCTGTCGCTGGACGATGCCTGCCGGCTGGTCTCCGCGCGTGGCCGGTTGATGGACGCGTTGCCCGAGGGCGGAGCCATGCTTGCGGTCGAACTGGCCGAGGACGAGTTGGAGTTGCCGGAGGGCGTGGACCTTGCCGCCGTCAACGGGCCGACCTCGTCGACTGTTTCGGGTCCGGTCGAGGCGATCGACGTGCTGGAGGAGCGTCTTCGTGCGGAGGGGCGGCGGGTCAAGCGTCTGTCCGTCTCGCACGCGTTCCACTCACACCTGATGGAGCCGATGCTGGCCGAGTTCGCGGCGGTGGCCGAGTCACTGACGTACTCCAGCCCGTCGATCCGTATCGTCCCGACGGCGTCCGGCGACATCGACACCCCCGAGTACTGGGTGCGCCAGGTCCGCGAGCCCGTGCGCTTCGCCGACGCGGTGCGGCCGCTTGCGGCGACGCGGGTACTGCTCGAACTCGGCCCGGACGGCGCGCTGACCGCAGCGATGCAGGGGATCGACGAGGGCTCCGTGGCCGTTCCCGTACTCCGGTCCGGGCGTGACGAGTCCGAGACCCTGCTGCACGCTCTCGCGACCCTGCACGTCCACGGCGTGTCCGTCGACTGGGCCGCTCTGCTCGCACCGGCCGGCGGCCGGCGCGTCGAACTCCCCACCTACGCGTTCGCCCGCGAACGCTACTGGCCCGCGGTCTCCCCGCGCCCCGGTGACATGGTCTCCGCCGGACTCGGCGAGACCGGGCACCCGGTCCTGGCCGCCGGTGTGCAACTCGCGGATGACGGAGGCCTGCTGTTCACCGGGCAGCTCTCCGCCCGCACACACCCCTGGCTCACGGAACACCAGGTGCACGGCAGGACAGTGGTACCCGGCACGGCCTTCGTCGACCTCGCGGTGCGCGCAGGCGATCAGGCGGGCTGCGACGTCGTCGAAGAACTCGTCCTGCACACACCGCTGTCGCTGACGGCAGAGGAGACCGTGCAGCTCCAGGTCCTGGTCGGGCCTCCGGGCGCGGACGGCGGTTGCGCGTTCACCGTCCACGCACGGGCGGGTGGCGGCAGCGGCTGGTCCGGGCAGCCGTGGGTGAGACATGCCTCCGGCACGCTGTCGCGGGCCGCCGCCCCCATGAGCGGGCCGGAGGTCTCCTGGCCGCCCGTCGGCGCGGAGAGCGTGCCGGTCGGCGAGCTCTACCCCGGGCTGGCCGCAGCCGGGCTGGAGTACGGGCCCGTGTTCCAGGGCCTGCGCGGCGTCTGGCGGGCCGGCGAGGACCTCTGGGCCGAGGTCGTGCTCCCCGAGTCGGGACAAGCCGACGCCGGACGCTTCGGCCTGCACCCCGCGCTCCTCGACGCCGCGCTGCACGCGCTGGCCGTCCGGGCGGAGGTGACGTCCGACGTCCCCGCCGGGCCGCCCGGACTGCCTTTCTCCTGGTCGCAGGTCACCCTTGCCGCGTCAGGCGCCACCACGCTCCGTGTACGGCTCTCGCCACGCGGCGCGGACGGGGTGGAACTGCGGGCCACCGATCCCGACGGGCGGACCGTCGTCTCCGTCGGGCGAGTCGTGTTGCGGGCGCTCGCCGGAGACGCCGCGACGGATGCCACGGCACCGCGACCGGTGCACCGGGTCGACTGGACGGTGCTCGCCGACCCGGAACCCACCCCTTCCACCTGGGAGGTTGTGGGCAACGACGTGTTCGGTGCGGCCGAGGCGCTCTCGGCGCTCGGCGTCGACTGCGTGCGCTCGGCCGACATCGCCTCGGCCTCCGCCGACCTGCTGGTGGTCACCTCGGCACCCGCCGCCGACACGGGCGACGATGCGGAGGCGCGGGTGACCGCGATGCTGACCACCGTCCAGGAGTTCCTGGCCCGTGAGGACAACGAGGCCACCCTCGTGGTGCTCACCCGAGGGGCCGTCGCCGCCGACCCCGGGGACGACCTTCCCGACGTGGGGGGCGCCGCCGTGCGGGGTCTCCTGCGGAGCGCGCAGTCGGAGAACCCTGGACGACTGCTGCTCGTCGACGTGGACGCCGACCCGTGGACCGCTCTGCTGGGAGCACCGAGCGCGGACGAACCCGAACTCGCCGTGCGTGACGGCAGGTTGCACGCTCCTCGGCTCACCCCTGCAGCGCAGGGCAGGCTCACTCCTCCTGGTGGGGGGGCTTGGCGTGTGGGGGTGGTGGAGCGTGGGTCGTTGGAGGGGGTGGGTCTGGTTTCGGCTCCGGAGGTGGAGGG
>NZ_JBEOVL010000103.1:0-6236 GCF_040295485.1 Streptomyces sp. NPDC002793
CTGTCGTTGCCTCCGGTCCGTACGTTCGATGTGCGGCAGGCTCCGGACGCGTTCCGTTTCATGAGCCAGGCCCGGCACATCGGCAAAGTCGTCCTCACACTGCCCGCCGATCCGGATCCGGAGGGGACCACCCTGATCACCGGCGGCACGGGCGCCCTCGGAGGCGTACTGGCCCGGCACCTGGCAGCACAGGGCCGCCGCCATCTGCTGCTGTTGAGCCGGAGCGGCCCGGATGCCACGGATGCCGGTGAGCTGGCGGCGGATCTGGAGGCCGCCGGTGCCCGGGCCGAGATTGTGGCCTGCGACACCGCCGACCCCGAGGCCCTGGCGAAGATCCTGCACGGCCGCCAGGTGGCCTCCGTGTTCCACGTCGCCGGAGTTCTGGACGACGGCGTGGTCACCGGCCTCACCCCCGACCGGGTCGCCCCGGTGCTGGCAGCCAAGGCCACCACTGCCCGGACGCTGCATCACATGCTGTCCGACGTACAGGAGTTCGTCCTCTTCTCGTCCGTCTCCGCGGTCCTGGGCAGCCCCGGTCAGGCTTCCTACGCGGCCGCCAACGCCTACCTGGACGCCCTGGCCCGCCACCGGCAGGCCCGCGGCCTGCCCGCGCTCTCCCTGGCCTGGGGCCCGTGGGACGTCGGCGGCGGCATGCTCGGCGCGCTCACGGACGACGACCGGGAACGGGCCGCGCGCTCGGGCTTCCCCGTGACCACGGCCGAGGAAGGCATGGCCCTGCTCGACGCGGTGCTCGCCGGACCGGACCCGGCGGTGATGCCCGGAGCCGTGGACACCACCCGGCTCGCCGGCCGTACCGACCTGCCGCACCTGCTGCGCGTGGGCCCGGGCCGGGTCCGGCGGCGGACCGCGGCCGCGGCCGGAGAGACCGGCTTCGCCGACCGGCTTCGCACCCTGCCCCCGGCGGAGCGGACCCAGGTGCTGCTCGACCGGGTGAGGACCGAGGTCGCCACCGTGCTCGGTTTCACCGGTACGGACGCCGTCGAACCGGAACGGTCCTTCAAGGACCTCGGCTTCGACTCGCTCACCGCCGTGGAGCTGCGCAACCGGCTGGGCGCGGTGACCGGAGTCCGTCTGCCCGCCACGCTCGTCTTCGACCATCCGACCCCCGTCGAACTCGCGGAGCGGCTCGTGACCGATCTGGTGCCGCCGGCCCCGGGCCCGGCAGCGGCCCTGCTGGCCGGACTGGACGAGCTGGAGGCGTCGTCGGACGAGCTGACCGACACCGACCGGTCCCGGCTGCGGGTCAGGATGAGCGCCCTGCTGGCCCGGTGGGCGGACGTCGCCGCCGATCGGGACCCGGCCGACGGCAACCTGGACGCCGACCTGCGGTCCGCCACCGAGGACGACATCTTCGCCTTGATCGACAGCGAGCTGGAGGGGTCGTGACCCGCGAAGTCTGAGGTAGGGGGCGGGCGCCGTCGACTAGGGGTGATGTCGGCGGCCCGCACCCCAGGATCATCGCAATCAGGGCCGTCGCAACCCGGGCGGCCGTCGTACGTCGAGAACCGTGTGCCGCGAAAGGATCCCGGATGCCGTCCCAGGAGCCCCTCTCACCGGTCGAGGAGCCGCAGACCTCCACCGCGCACCGGATCGCCGATCTGGCCGCCCGGCACGAGAAGGCCGTGGTCCTCGCAGAGCGGAAGGCCGCAGACCGGCAGCACGCCAAGGGGAAGCTCACCGCCCGTGAGCGCATCGATCTGCTGCTCGACCCCGGCTCGTTCGTCGAGATCGACGAGTTCGTACGCCACAGGACCGTCGACGGGGACATCGCGCGTCCCTACGGCGACGGGGTGGTGACCGGCCACGGCACTGTGGACGGCCGTCAGGTGTGCGTCTTCTCGCACGACTTCACCACGCTCGGCGGCAGCATGGGCGAGGCCTTCGGCCGTAAGGTCATGAAGACCTACGACTTCGCGACGAGCGTCGGCTGTCCGGTCATCGGCATCAACGACTCGGGCGGCGCGCGCATCCAGGAGGGCGTGCTGTCCATCGCGTACTACACCGAACTGGGCGTCCGCAACGTCCACTCCTCCGGTGTGATCCCGCAGATCTCGCTCATCATGGGTCCCTGCGCGGGCGGCTCCGTGTACTCGCCGGCCATGACCGACTTCACGGTGATGGTGAAGGACACCTCCTACATGTTCGTCACCGGACCCGACGTCGTCTCCGCCGTCACCGGCGAGAAGGTGACGGCCGAGCAGCTCGGCGGTCCCACCGTCAACGCGGAGATCTCCGGCAACGCGCACTACGTCGGCGAGGACGAGCAGGACGCCATCTCCTGGGTGCAGACCCTGCTCGGCTACCTGCCGGCCAACAACCTGGAACTCGCGCCCGCGCACGGCTACACCCCCCACCACGAGCTCACCGAGGACGACCTCGCGCTCGACAGCATCGTGCCGGACACCGAGCGCCAGTCGTACGACATGGCGGAGGTCATCGCCACGGTCCTCGACGACGGCGACTACCTGGAGATCCACCCGGACTTCGCCCGCAACATCATCTGCGCGCTGGGCCGTGTCGAGGGGCACCCCGTGGCCGTGGTCGCCAACCAGCCCCAGCACCTGGCCGGTGTCCTGGACATCGACGCCTCCGAGAAGGCCGCACGCTTCATCCGTTTCTGCGACGCCTTCAACATCCCCGTCCTGACCTTCATGGACGTACCCGGCTACCTGCCCGGCGTCGACCAGGAGCACCAGGGCATCATCCGGCGCGGCATCAAACTCTTCTACGCGTACGCCGAGTCGACCGTCCCCAAGGTCACCGTCATCACCCGCAAGGCGTACGGCGGCGGGTACGCGGTGATGGGGTCCCGGCAGATCGGGGCCGACCGCGTGATGGCCTGGCCCACCGCCGAGATCGCCGTGATGGGGGCCGAGAGCGCCGTGCACGTCCTGCACCGGCGCGATCTGGCCGCAGTGCCCCCGGAGGACCGGGCCGAGGCCGAGGCGAAGCTCACCGACGAGTACCGGCGAAGATTCGGCAACCCGTACGAGGCCGCCGCGCACGGCTTCGTCGACATGGTCATCCAGCCGTCGCGCACCCGTGTCGAGGTGGCGAAGGCGCTCGTGAGCTTGCGGAACAAGCGGCAGTCCGGACCGACTCGCAAGCACGGGAACATTCCTCTGTGACTCGGCCCGCAGTTCGGGCAACACACATACGAATCGGCCTGTTTGGCAGGTCGCGCGCATGTATTCAGCCCATTCCGCGGCCGACGCGCATGGGTAAAGAGGAACTAAAATTTTCGAACGTAGGCTGATCAGGCCGACGTGCCGGTGCGGACCGGCTTGCGTACCCCCCCACAAGAGAGGAATTCCGTGGATCACGGAGCAGAGCGGACCAGAGGGAAGGCGATGGACGGGGAGACGTCCGACGGTGAGGCGGCCGCCTTCCGGCTCGAGGGCCTGCACAAGGTGTTCGGCGACTACAAGGCCGCCGACCACGTGGAGTTGACGGTGCGGCCGGGCTCCTTCTACGGACTGGTCGGCCCGAACGGAGCCGGTAAGACCACCACCCTGTCCATGGCCGTCGGTCTGCTCAGGCCGGACGAGGGCAGAGCCCTGGTCCATGGCACCGACGTGTGGGAGGAGCCGCTCCGAGCGCGTCGCCTCCTCGGCGTCCTGCCTGACGGTCTGGCCATGCCGGAGCGGCTCACCGGCCGTGAACTACTGACCTATCTCGGACAGTTGCACGGTCTGGCGGCCGAGGAGGTCGACCGGAGGGCCGACGAGCTGCTCGCGGTCATGGAACTCGACGGCTCCGCGGAACGCACGCTCGTCGTCGACTACTCCACCGGCATGCGCAAGAAGGTCGGTCTCGCCACCGCGCTGCTGCACGCCCCCAAGGTGCTGGTGCTCGACGAACCCTTCGAGGCCGTCGACCCGGTCTCCGCCGCCACCATCAAGAAGATACTCAAGAGGTTCGTGGAACACGGCGGCTCGGTGCTGATCTCCAGCCACGTCATGGCCCTCGTCGAAGAGCTGTGCGACACCGTCGGCGTGATGGCCCGGGGACGTGTCGTCGCGGAGGGCTCCCTCGACGACGTACGCGGCAACCGCTCGCTGGAGGAGACCTTCGTCGACCTGATCGGCGTCAAGATCGGCGGCGGGGAGGGACTGTCGTGGTTGGCGTCCTGATCCGGATGAAGCTGGCCGTGCTGCGCCACAGCACGACCGACGCCAAGATGGCCCTCAGTGGCCTCGGCTGGACCGCGGGAATCTGCCTCGCCGTCACCACTCTGATCCTGGCGTCCTTCGACTTCTCCCACCCGCGGCTGCTGATGGACCTGCTCGCGGTGACGTTCGCGCTGTGGGCGCTGGGCTGGATGATCGGCCCGATCTTCGCCGGTGAACCCGCTCTCAACGGCGAGCACTTCCACCGCCAGCCGATCCCGCCCCGGACCCTGGCCATGGGTCTGCTCGCCGCCGCCCTGGTCGCCGCCACCACCGCCTTCACACTGATCGCCTTCGGCGCGCACATCGTCTTCGCCGCCCGGCTGAGCTGGGTGGCCGTCGTGGTGTCGGTGCCCGCGGTGGTGCTGCTCCTGCTGCTGGTGGTGCTGCTGTCCCGAGTGGTCACCCTGCTGTTCCGCAGTCTGGCCAGGTCCCGCATCGGCGGGGCCGTCACCGCGACCGTCACCGCGGCGATGGTCTCGCTGTGCTCGTTCTCCTGGGTCCTCTTCATCGGCATCTACCTGCTGCTGGAGTACGGATTCCCACCCACCTTCTCCACGGTCGTGCGCGCGCTGCCGTCCAGCTGGGGCCTTCTCGCCGTCGAGGCTGCGGCCCGCGGCGACTGGCTGTGGACCGTAGGACCGCTGGTCGGCCTCGCCGTCGTCGTGGTCCTGCTGTTCCTGGCATGGAGCGCCCTGCTGGGACCGCAGCGCCTCGCCCGTCCGGTCATCCGCGGCTCGGCCGGGCAGCGCGCCGTGCGGCGGAGCCGGTTGCTGCGCGGCGACCAGGGGGCGATCTACCTCAAGGAAATGCGCACCTGGTGGCGTGATCCGGTCCGTACCCAGGGCATCGTGATGGGTCCGGCCTTCTCCATCATCACCGTGCTGTTCCCGCTGATCTTCGGTTTCACCGCCGGATTCCCGTTCGTCGGCGCGGCCAGCGCGCTGATGGCCGCCGCGACCTGCGCCAACCCTTACGGACAGGACGGCACCGCGCTCTGGCTGACCCTGACGGTGCCGGGCAAGGAGAAGGCCGACGTCCGGGCCCGCCAGCTCGCCTGGCTGACCGTCTTCGGCCCGCTGACGCTGGTGCTGACGCTCGTCGGGTGTCTGCTGCACGGCGACGCCTCCCTGGTGCCGTGGGCGCTGGCCGGCACCTTCGCCGCGCTCGGCGGCGGCTCCGGTCTGCTGATCTGGACGTCCGTCGTCGCACTGGTCCCCGGCCCTGACCCGCACAAGAGCAAGAACTCGCCGATGGACCACGGTGACGTCACCGGGCAGTCCTTCATGATGTTCTTCCTGGTCGCACTCGCGATGTGCCCCGCACTCGGAGTCGTCTGGGCGGGCCAGGCCCTGGACATGCCCGCCCTGCTGTGGGCGGGCGTCCCGGTCGGTCTGCTCACCGGCGTTCTCTGCCACGTGACGCTCGGATCCGTGGCGGCGCGGGAGCTGCGGGAGAAGGGCCCCGACCTGCTGCACCTGATGCGGTCGGGCGCGCCGGCGACAGCCACCGCCGACGAGTCGGGCGAAACCACCGGCAAGTCCCCGTTCGAGACGCTGTCGGGCGGCCGCCAGACCGTCATGTGGAGCTGCGGGGCCGTCGGCATCCTCGGGCTGTTCCCGCAGGGCCTCGTGCCGTTGGCCATCAAGCTCGACGGGGGGCAGGACAAGGTCTGGTTCCTCGCCCTCCACGTGCCGGAACCATGGCAGTGGCCGGTGGTCGCCATGATGATCATCATTGGCCTCGCCGGGTTCTGGGGCGCCTACGTGGTGTACCGGACCGAATCGCGCCGGCTCAAGGCCGTGGCCTCCGCGACGCCCCGGGACGGGGACGGGGCCGACGGACCGAACCCCGAGGCCGTCACCGAGGAGCGGCTCACCCGCGCCTGATCCACTCTCCCTCAATGCTCCACCGACGGGGCGCGCCGCTCGCGGCGCGCCCCCGCGGCCCGTGCGGAAGAGCACCCCCCCCCGCCCACCCACCGCGGCCGCAGCCCCCCGACCAGGGCGGGAGGGGGGGGCCCGACCGAGGGATGGGGAGAGCGGG
>NZ_JBEOVL010000104.1:0-6106 GCF_040295485.1 Streptomyces sp. NPDC002793
CCACCCCCCAGGTCAT
Source organism: Streptomyces sp. NPDC002793 (assembly GCF_040295485.1). Lineage (NCBI taxonomy): Bacteria > Bacillati > Actinomycetota > Actinomycetes > Kitasatosporales > Streptomycetaceae > Streptomyces > Streptomyces sp. NPDC002793. Next base: position 17 of record NZ_JBEOVL010000104.1, read on the forward strand.
GTCTTCGACAGGGGGACACAGTCATGCCGGGCCCGGAGGCCAGCGGTCCCATTGCAGGACCGCGAAAAAGATAACGGGGACCGGCCGGGAGGCGGAGTACGGGGCGGGGCGCCCGTGACGGGCGCCCCGGGGGGCGTCAGCCCTGGTGGGGGTAGGTGTAGTCGGTCGGCGGGACCAGCGTCTCCTTGATGGCGCGGGTCAGCGTCCAGCGCTGCAGGTTCTGCGGGGCGCCCGCCTTGTCGTTGGTGCCGGAGCCACGGCCGCCGCCGAAGGGCTGCTGGCCGACGACCGCACCGGTCGACTTGTCGTTGATGTAGAAGTTGCCCGCCGCGTAGCGGAGCTTGTCCATCGTGTACGCCGCCGCCGCACGGTCGTTGGAGATGACCGCGCCGGTCAGCGCGTAGTCGGAGACCGACTCCATCTGCTCCAGCATCGCGTCGTACTTCTCGTCCTCGTAGACGTGGACGGCGAGGATCGGGCCGAAGTACTCGGTGGTGAAGACCTCGTTGGCCGGGTCGTCGCAGACGATGACGGTCGGGCGGACGAAGTAGCCGACGGAGTCGTCGTACGTGCCACCGGCGACGATCGTGCACGTCGGGTCGGCCGCGGCACGGTCGATCGCGGCCTTGTTCTTCGCGAAGGAACGCGCGTCGATGACCGCGCCCATGAAGTGCGACAGGTCGGTGACGTCACCCATGGTGATGGAGTCGACCTCGGCCGCGAACTCCTCCTTGAAACCGGAGTTCCAGATGGAGGCGGGAACGTACGCACGGGAGGACGCCGAGCACTTCTGGCCCTGGTACTCGAAGGAGCCGCGGGTCAGCGCGGTCTTCAGGACGGCGCGGTCGGCGCTCGGGTGCGCGACGACGAAGTCCTTGCCACCGGTCTCGCCGACCAGCCGCGGGTAGGTGCGGTAGTTGGCGATGTTGTTGCCGACCGTCTTCCACAGGTGCTGGAAGGTGGGGGTCGAGCCGGTGAAGTGGACACCGGCCAGGTCGCGGTGGTTCAGCGCCACCTCGGAGACGGCGATGCCGTCGCCGGTGACCAGGTTGATGACGCCCTTGGGCAGCCCGGCCTCCTCCAGGAGCCGCATCAGCAGCACGGCGGCGTGGGTCTGGGTCGGGGACGGCTTCCACACGACGACGTTGCCCATGAGGGCGGGCGCGGTCGGCAGGTTGGCGGCGATGGCCGAGAAGTTGAACGGCGTGATCGCGTAGACGAAGCCCTCCAGCGGGCGGTGGTCCATGCGGTTCCACACGCCGGGAGAGTTCGCCGGCGGCTGCTCGGCGAGGATCTGGCGCGCGTAGTGCACGTTGAAGCGCCAGAAGTCGACGAGCTCACAGGGGCAGTCGATCTCGGCCTGCTGCGCGGTCTTGCCCTGGCCGAGCATCGTGGAGGCGGCCAGCGTCTCGCGCCAGGGGCCGGACAGCAGCTCGGCGGCGCGCAGGATGATGGCCGCGCGGTCGTCGAAGGACATGGCGCGCCAGGCCGGAGCGGCGGCGAGGGCCGCGTCGACGGCGTCCTGGGCGTCCTGCTCGGTGGCACCCGCGAAGGTGCCGATGACGGCCTTGTGGTTGTGCGGCTGCACCACGTCGACACGCTCGCCGCCGCCCATGCGCTTCTCGCCGCCGATGGTCATCGGCAGGTCGATCGGGTTCTCGGCGAGCTCCTTGAGCTTCGCCTCCAGACGGGCGCGCTCCGGGGTGCCCGGGGCGTAGGAGTGGACCGGCTCGTTGACCGGCGCGGGGACCTGGGTGACAGCGTCCATGAGTGCCTTGTCTCCTTGGTTGAGGTGGATGGTCGGCCGGGCGGGTCAGCCCTTGGTGACGACGGAGCGGGCGAAGAAGAGCAGGTTGGCCGGCTTCTCCGCGAGGCGGCGCATGAAGTATCCGTACCAGTCGGTGCCGTACGCCGTGTAGACGCGCATCCGGTGGCCCTCGGCCGCGAGCCGGATGTGCTCCTCGCTGCGGATGCCGTACAGCATCTGGAACTCGTACTCATCCAGTTTGCGCCCGGCCTGGCGTGCGAGCTCCTGGCCGATGGCGATGAGACGGGGATCGTGGGAGCCGATCATCGGGTAGCCGTCGCCCTGCATCAGCGTCCTCAGGATGCGGACGTACGCCTTGTCGATCTCCGGCTTGCTCTGGTACGCGACGGAGGCGGGCTCCTTGTAGGCGCCCTTCACCAGACGGACCCGGCTGCCCGCGGCGGCGAGGCGCCGGGCGTCGGCCTCGGTGCGGAACAGGTACGACTGGATCACGCAGCCGGTCTGCGGGAAGTCCTTCCGCAGCTCCTCGTGGATGGCGAACATCGAGTCGAGGGTGGTGTGGTCCTCGGCGTCCAGTGTGACCGTGGTGCCGATCGCCGCGGCGGCCTCGACGACCGGGCGGACGTTGGCGAGAGCCAGCTCGTGACCGCCCGGGAATGCGGGGTCGAGCCCGGAGGGCTCCCCGTCGGGGGCGGTGGCGGGCGACGGGAGGGACTGCCCGAACATCGAGAGCTTGACGGACATCTCGGCACGCTCGCCGAGCCCGAGCTTCTCCAGGCGGCCGATCAGCTCCAGATAGGCGTCACGGGCGGCGGAGGCCTGCTCGCGGGTGGTGATGTCCTCACCCACGACGTCGAGGGTGACCTCGAGGCCCTTGGCCGCCGCGTCCTCGATGACCGGGACGACCTGGTCGACGCCCTCGCCCGCGATGAAGCGGGCGACGACCTGCTTGGTGCCCGGCGCGGCCGAGATGAAACGACGCATCTTGTCGCTGCGGGATGCGGCGAGAATCACGGGACCCAGCACGGGGCACCTCCATGGAGTACGAACGAGGCCGGAACGGTGCGCGCGGAGGCGGACCGGGACGGCACGGAGAACCACTGTGAAATCTAGGGACCCCCGCACCCGCCTGCCATCGACAGCTGTCACGCATCCGCGCACCGGATCTCAGACATATGTCTGAAGGAGTGCGAGAATGGCCGGGTGAAGGGCGATTACCAGGAGCTGGTCGACGAGATCTCCGCGCTGCTCGGCGCCCCCGCGACCCTGGAGAACCGCGATTTCGGCCTGGTCGCCTTCGGGGCCCACGACAGCGACGACGACACGGCCATGGACCCCGTCCGTACCCGCTCGATCCTGACCCGCCGCTCCACCCCCGCGGTCCGCGCCTGGTTCGAGGGGTTCGGCATCACCCGCGCGACGGGCCCGGTCCGCATCCCGGCCGCCCCGGAGGCCGGGGTGTTCCGGGACCGCATCTGTCTTCCGGTACGCCATCGGGGTGTCGTCCTGGGCTACGTGTGGCTGCTGGACGCGGACCCGGGACCGGCCGACGGACAGCTGACGGCGGCCATGGACGTCGCGGCACGGATCGGCGCCCTGCTCGCCGACGAGGCCCGGGCCGGCACCGACCTGTCACGGGAGTTCGGCTCGGTGCTCGTCGCCGACCACGGCTGGCAGCGGGACATGGCGGTGGCCGCGCTGCACGAGGCCCTCGGCGCCGACGCGGACGGGCTGCACACCGTGGTGGGCGTGACCCCGTGGCCGGGCGAGACCCCGTCCGTGCGTACGGTGCCGTCGGCGGCGGCCCTCGCGGCGGTCCCCGGCGCCGGCACCCAGGCCCTGGCCGCCCTGGTCCGGCTGCGCTCCCCCGAGTCGCTCGACCCGGCGACCACGGCCGCGGAGCGGTTGCGGGCCCTCGCGGGGCCGGCCTCGACCGGCGGCCTCGCAGTGCCCCGCCGGGGCCTGGCGGAGCTGGCCGACTCGTGGCACGAGGCCCTGTCCGCGGCTCGCGCGGCCGCGGCCGAGGCGCGCTTCGGCCCGGTCGCCGACTGGTCGGCCATCGGCCCGTACCGGCTGCTGACCTCCCTGCCCCGCGCCCCCGAGCCCGCGCCGGACCCGGCCGTCCGCCCCCTGCTCACCCCGGCCCACACGGAACTGGCCCGCACCGCCGAGGTCTTCCTCGACCGTGCGGGCCAGGCCGGCCGGACCGCCACCGAGCTGGGCATCCACCGCCAGACGCTCTACTACCGGCTCGGCCGGGTCCAGCAGCTCACCGGCCTCGACCTGAACGACGGTGAGGACCGGCTGCTGCTGCACATGGCGCTGAAGCGGGCCCGGCTGTGACACGGCCCCGAACGGCCGCGCCCGGCGGACAGAGTGGTCTCTGTCCGCCGGGCGCGGCCGTGGGGTGGGGTCCGGTCAGTCGGTGAGGTTCACCGAGCGGGCCGAGGCGGCGCCGATCTCCTCGGCGATCTCGTTGAGGACCGACTGCGGGATGGTGTCGTCGACGGTGAGGACGACCAGCGCCTCGCCGCCCGCGTCCTGCCGCGAGACCTGCATGCCGGCGATGTTCAGCCCGGCCTCGCCGAGGATCTTGCCGACCGCGCCGACGACGCCGGGGCGGTCCTCGTAGCGCAGGACGACCATGTGGTCGGCGAGCGCCAGGTCGACGTCGTGCTCGCCGATCGCGACGATCTTCTGGAGGTGCTTGGGGCCGGCCAGCGTGCCGGAGACCGCGACCTCCTCGCCGTTCGACAGCGTGCCCCGGACCGTCACCACGTTGCGGTGGTCCGGCGACTCGGAGCTGGTGGTGAGGCGGACCTCGACACCGCGCTCCTGCGCGAAGAGCGGGGCGTTCACATAGCTGACGGTCTCGTCGACGACGTCCTCGAAGACGCCCTTCAGCGCGGAGAGTTCGAGCACCTTCACGTCGTGCTGGGTGATCTCGCCGTAGACCTCGACGTCGAGACGTGCCGCGACCTCGCCCGCGAGCGCGGTGAAGATACGGCCGAGCTTCTCGGCGAGCGGCAGGCCGGGGCGCACGTCCTCGGCGATGACGCCGCCCTGGACGTTGACCGCGTCGGGCACGAGCTCCCCGGCGAGGGCCAGACGGACGGACTTGGCGACCGCGATGCCCGCCTTCTCCTGCGCCTCGTCGGTGGAGGCACCGAGGTGCGGAGTGCAGACGACCTGGTCGAACTGGAACAGCGGGGAGTCCGTGCAGGGCTCCTTCGTGTACACGTCGAGGCCGGCGCCGGCGACCCGGCCCTCCTTGAGGGCGGAGGCGAGCGCCTCCTCGTCGACGATGCCGCCACGCGCGGCGTTGACGATGCGCACCGAGGGCTTCACCTTGTGCAGCGCGTCGTCGCCGATCAGGCCGAGCGTCTCGGGGGTCTTGGGGAGGTGCACGGTGATGAAGTCGGAGACCTCGAGCAGCTCGTCCAGCGTGAGGAGCTTGACGCCCATCTGCGCGGCGCGCGCGGGCTGCACGTAAGGGTCGTACGCGACGATCTTCATGCCGAAGGCCGACATGCGCTGCGCGACCAGGACGCCGATGCGGCCGAGGCCGACGACGCCGAGGGTCTTCTCGCTGAGCTCCACACCCGTGTACTTGGAGCGCTTCCACTCGCCGTTCTTCAGGGCGGTGTTGGCCTGCGGGATGTTGCGCGCGGTGGCGACGAGCAGACCACAGGCCAGCTCGGCGGCGGTGACGATGTTGGACGTCGGCGCGTTGACGACCATCACGCCGGCCTTGGTGGCCGAGGAGACGTCGACGTTGTCCAGACCGACACCCGCGCGGGCGACGACCTTGAGGTGCTTGGCCGCCGCGATGGCCTCGGCGTCGACCTTGGTGGCGGAGCGCACCAGGATCGCGTCGACGTCGACGATGGCGGGGAGGAGTTCGGCGCGGTCCGCGCCGTTGCAGTGCCGGATCTCGAAATCCGGACCCAGAGCGTCAACCGTGGCGGGCGACAGCTCTTCGGCGATGAGTACGACAGGTTTCGAGCTCACGTGTGTCCTCACAAGTCCAGTGCGGACGGCCGTCCCGACGGCCGCAGGCGGTGGAGGGGCTAGCCGCGTGGAAGACGCACGACACTGTGGGCCCTGACGCGTGTATGTGTTGAGAAGTGTAGTCATGCGGCCGGGCGCGAACACGCCCCGGTGGAAGGATCACCCGCACGGGGTGGCCGGTCTGTACAGGCGTACGGTCCGGTTTCCTGCCACCCGCCTTCCCCCGCAGTGACACGGAGGGTGAGGCCGGCCTTGCGCCGAGGGGCGGGCACCAACTGCCAGCACCCCCTCACCGAAACGATCCTCGACGG
>NZ_JBEOVL010000105.1:0-5911 GCF_040295485.1 Streptomyces sp. NPDC002793
GGGGCTGGAGCCCGGTGATGTGGATCTGGTGGAGGGGCATGGTACGGGGACGCGGTTGGGTGATCCGATCGAGGCTGAGGCGTTGTTGGCGACGTACGGTCAGGGTCGTGAGGTGCCGGTGTGGTTGGGTTCGGTGAAGTCGAACATCGGTCATACGCAGGCTGCGGCGGGTGTGGCGGGTGTGATCAAGGCGGTGATGGCGCTGCGTCATGGGGTGCTTCCGCGTACGTTGCACGTGGATGAGCGGAGCCCGCATGTGGACTGGTCGGGGGGTTCGGTGGAGCTCCTGGCCGAGAACCGTCCCTGGCCCGGGTCCGGACGTCCCCGCCGCGCCGCCGTCTCCTCCTTCGGCCTGAGCGGCACCAACGCCCACACCGTCCTCGAGGAATTCCCCCTCGCGAAGGACGACCGGGAACCGACGCCCCTCGGCACCGGCCTCACCCGGGCCGTGCCCTTCGTCCTCTCCGCCGCCACGCCCGCCGCCCTGCGCGGCCGGGCCGCACACCTGCGGGAGGTCGTCGGCCGGGGCGCGGACCTCGACCTCGCGGCCTCCCTCGCGACGGGTACCGCCCGCCTGCGACACAGGGCCGTCGTCATCGCGCGCGATGCCGGCACGCTCCGCGGCGGACTGGACGCCGTGGCCGACGGCTCCCTCGGCCCGAACGTCGTCCTCGGCGAGGCCGACGGCGGCGGACTGGCCTTCGTGTTCACCGGACAGGGCGCACAGCGGCTCGGTATGGGGCGCGAACTGTACGAGGCGTACCCGGTGTTCGCCGACGCGTTCGACGCGGTCTGCGCTCGGGTCGACCTGGAGACCGACCGGCCCCTGAAGGAGGTCGTGCACGAGGACGGCGACGCCCTCGACCGCACCGAGTACGCCCAGCCCGCGCTGTTCGCCCTGGAGGTGGCGCTCTTCCGCCTCGTGGAGTCGTGGGGGATCACCCCCGACGCGCTCGTCGGCCATTCGGTCGGCGAGCTGGCAGCCGCCCACGCGGCCGGTGTGCTGTCGCTGGACGACGCCTGCCGCCTCGTGGCCGTGCGCGGCCGGTTGATGCAGGCACTGCCCGAGGGCGGTGCGATGCTGGCCGTCGAAGCGGCCGAGAACGAGTTGGAACTGCCTGCGGGTGTCGATCTGGCAGCGGTCAACGGACCTGTGTCACTGACCGTTTCCGGAGAAGCCGACGCGATCCGCGCGTTCGAGGAACGGCTGCGGGCCGAGGGCCGCAAGGCCAAGCGGCTCAGCGTCTCGCACGCCTTCCACTCCCACCTCATGGAGCCGATGCTCGACGAGTTCGCCACAGCGGTCGCCTCGACGGCCTTCGCCGCCCCGACGATCCCGGTCGTGACCACCTCGTCCGGTGACCTCGCCACCGCCGCGTACTGGGTGCGGCAGGTCCGGGAGCCCGTGCGCTTCGCCGACGCGGTCCGGACTCTGCGCGAGCGCGGCGTCACCCAGCTCCTCGAACTCGGCCCTGACGGTGTGCTCACCGCGCTCGCCGAGAACGGGGTCGCCGCGCTCCGGCGGGGCCGCCCCGAGACGGACACCCTGATGACCGCCGTCGCCCACCTGCACGCCGGCGGCGTCCCCGTCGACTGGCGGCCTCTCCTCGAGGGCGGCCGGCGGACCCCGCTGCCCGCCTACGCCTTCGACCGCCGCCGCTACTGGCCCGCGCCCAAGGCCGGGCCGGGCGCGGAACGCCGGCGGCACCACATCACCTGGACGCCCGCCGGACTTCCCGCCGACACCACCCTCGACGGCAGATGGGCGGTGCTCGGGCCACGCTCCGACGCGCTGGTCGCCGACGTGGTCCTGGCCGTCGAGGCGCACGGCGGCACGGTGACCGACCGTGCCGAAGGCGATCTGCGGGGAGTCCTGACGGTCCCGGCCGCGGGCGACGGCGCCACCGGGGCGGTCCTCACCCACGGCCTCACCGACATCCTGCACCTCCTGAAGGACGTGACGGCTCCGGTGTGGTGCCTGACCCGGGGCGCGGTGTCCACCGGAGACGGAGACCCGGTGGCCTCCCCCGCGCAGGCACAGCTGTGGGGCCTCGGCCGCGTCGCGGCACTGGAGCACCCCGACCGCTGGGGCGGGCTCGTCGACGTCCCCGAGACGTTCGACGGCGCGGCCGGCCGCGCACTCGCCGCGGTGCTGGGAGGCATCGGCGAGGACCAGGTCGCGCTGCGGGCGGACGGCGTCCTCGCCCGGCGCCTCGCACAGGCTCCCGTGCGGGCCGGGCGCACGCCGTGGCGTCACACCGGCGCCACGCTGATCACCGGGGGAACCGGCGCGCTCGGCGGGCACGTCGCCCGCTGGCTGGCCGGGCGGGGGGCGAAGAAGCTGGTACTGGCCAGCCGGTCCGGCACGCAGGCTCCCCGCGCCGCCCGTCTGGTCGCCGAACTCGGTGAGCTGGGCTGCACCGTAGTGGTCGTGGCCTGCGACGTGGCGGACAAGGAGGCGCTGGCGGCGCTGCTCACCGAACACCCCGTCGAGGCAGTGGTGCACGCGAGCGGAGCGGTAGGGGTCATGGCCCTCGCCGAGGCCGACCCCGACTCCTTCGCGGAGGCGATGCGGGCGAAGGTGTCGGGTGCCAGAAACCTCGATGAACTGCTGCCGGACGTTCGGGAGTTCGTACTCTTCTCGTCCATCGCGGGAGTCTGGGGGAGTGGCGGCCAGGCCGCGTACGCAGCCGCCAACGCCCACCTCGACGCACTGGCCGAACGCCGCCGCGCCCAGGGCCGGGCGGCCACCTCGATCGCCTGGGGCCGCTGGGCGGGCGAGGGGATGGCGGCGGGCGACGAGGCAGCCGACTACCTGCTCAAGCGGGGTATCCGCGCCCTGGACCCTCAGCAGGCGCTCGCCGCGCTCGGCCGGGCCGTGGAGAGCGGCGAAACCTGTGTCACCGTCGCCGACATCGACTGGGGCCGCTTCACGCCCGTGTTCACGGCCGTACGCCCCAGTCCGCTGCTGTCGGGACTGATCCGCCCGGACGACCGGGCCACCGCCCCGGTCACCGCTCCGGCGGCTGCCGGGCCGGGACTCCGCGAGCGGCTCACCGGGATGCCGGAGGCCGAACGGAACGCGTCGCTGCTCAGCGTGGTCCTCGGAGCGGTTGCCGCGGTCCTGGGACACGTCACGGGCGAATCGGTCGACGCCCGACGCCCGTTCGGTGACCTCGGCTTCGACTCGCTGACCGCGGTGGAACTGCGCGACCGACTGCGGGCGGAGACGGGCCTCGACCTGCCCTCCTCCCTGGTCTTCGACCACCCGACCCCGGCCGACCTGGTGCGCAGGCTCCACGACGAACTGGGGCCCGTCACGGGTGCCGCGTCGCTTCTCTCCGAACTCGACACACTGGAGGCGGAGTTCGTCGCCACCCCGCCCGACGGCCTCACCCGGGCCAGGGTGGCGGTCCGGCTGCAGAGCTTCCTGTCGCGCTGGGCCGACGAGCGGCAGTCCGCCGACCCGGACGACGGGACGACGGACCTCGACGACGTGACAGACGAGGAGATGCTGTCGCTCATCGACCGGGAACTGGGTCTGTGAGAGCGATGACCACAGCCGGTGGGAGGAGCCCGAAGGGGCTCGATCGAAGGGGAGCAGGGTAAGCGGTGCCCGTGGCACGGCCGGAAATCCGGCCGTGCCACGGGCGTTCGCGGGCCGCACCGCCCGAGCCCCGGACATTCCGCACCACGAGGCGGCCCCGCAAGGGATTCGGTTCAACGATTGCGCGCAGGCGCCCGAGCCGGGGACGTCATTTCCAGGGCCGCACCCCTCCCTCCCCGGCCCGCGATTCCCCGCGTGCCGTGCGGGTCGCCCGTACTCCCGCGCCGCTGCTCAGGGGTCCACCCCCTAGCGTGATGGCTAGGGGTTGTCCGCGCCTCGGAGCCGTTCGTACTCTCAGCGAGACTTTTCGCTGCTTATATCTAGACCGTATTCCGGCGAGAAATCATAAAGAATTCCGTCGTTGTGGGGCGCCCGAATAATTCATCGGAATTTCCGTTGAGAAAGTGCGCTGCCGGTCCGGAGAAGGTGACATCGAGTGGCCGAAGATCAGAAGTATCTCGACTACCTCAGGCGGCTCACCGCGGACCTGCGGCTGACCCGGCGCCGACTGCACGCCGCCGAGGCACGCGGCAGCGTGCCCGTGGCCATCGTCGGCATGGGATGCCGGTACCCCGGGGACGTGGGCTCCCCCGACGACCTGTGGCAGTTGGTCTCCGAGGGCCGGGACGGCATATCCGGATTCCCTGTCGACCGCGGCTGGGACACCGCCGCCGTTTTCGACGACGACCCGGACGCCGCCGGCACCACCTACGTGCGCGAAGGCGGATTCGTCCACGGGGCGGCGGAGTTCGACGCCGACCTGTTCGGCATTTCCCCCCGCGAGGCGCTCGCCATGGACCCCCAACAGCGGCTGCTGCTGGAGACCTCCTGGGAGGCCCTGGAGAACGCGGGCATCGACCCGCTCTCCCTGCGCGGAACCCGCACCGGGGTGTTCGTGGGCTCCTCCTCCTCCGCCTACGGCGCAGGGCTGCGCGCCCTCCCGCAGGGAGTCGAGGGCCACCTCCTCACCGGCAGCGCGCCCAGCGTCGTCTCCGGCCGTGTCGCCTACACCCTGGGCCTGGAAGGGCCCGCGGTCACCGTCGACACCGCATGCTCGTCCTCACTCGTCGCCACCCATCTCGCCGTGCAGGCGCTCCGGACCGGCGAATGCGACGCCGTGCTCGCCGGCGGCGTCACCGTGATGACCGGGCCCGGTATCTTCACCGAGTTCAGCAGACAGCGGGGCCTCGCCCCCGACGGCCGCTGCAAGCCGTTCTCCGCCGACGCCGACGGCACCGGATGGGCCGAGGGCGCCGGTGTCCTCGTGCTGCGCCGCCTCGCCGACGCCCGCCGCCGCGGCGACCGGGTGCTTGCCGTGATCCGCGGTACCGCCGTCAACCAGGACGGCGCTTCCAACGGCCTCACCGCCCCCAACGGGCCCTCCCAACGGCGCGTCATCCGCGCCGCCCTGGAGAACGCCCGCCTCGACGCCGCCGACATCGACGCCGTCGAGGCGCACGGCACCGGCACCACGCTCGGCGACCCCATCGAGGCGCAGGCACTCCTGGAGACGTACGGGCAGGGAACCCGCCGCAAGCCCTTGCTGCTCGGGTCCATCAAGTCGAACATCGGGCACGCACAGGCGGCCTCCGGCGTCGCCGGCCTCATCAAGATGGTGATGGCGCTGCGCAACGAGGAACTGCCGCCCACCCTCCACGCCACCGAACCCACCCCGCACGTCGACTGGTCGAAGGGGCAGGTCCGGCTGCTGTCCGACCCGGTGCCCTGGCCGCACGACCCGGAGCGCCCCCGCCGTGCGGGTGTCTCTTCCTTCAGCATCAGCGGGACCAACGCGCACATCCTCCTGGAGAGCGCGGACGCGACGACCGTGATCGCCGAGGACGAGACGGACGACGACCCCTCCCACGGTGCCGTCGACGTCCCGAGCGCCCCCGCTGTCGCACAGGCCGTGCCACCGGTGCTGCCCTGGATACTGTCCGCCCGTACTCCCGAGGCGCTGCGCAGCCAGGCGGAACGGCTCGCCGCGTACGCCGACCGTGAACCGGTCGGCGTCGCCCGTACCCTGGCGGTCTCCCGAGCGGCCCTGGAACACCGGGCAGTCGTGCTCGGCTCCTGCCCCGCGGACTTCAGCCGCGGCCTCGACGGCCTGTCCCGGGACGAAACGCCCGCAGGCGTGGTGCGCGGCATGGCCCGTTCCCGGACCGCCCCCGTCCTCGTCTTCCCCGGTCAGGGGTCCCAGTGGGTGGGGATGGCGGATGATCTTCTGCGGGTTTCGCCGGTGTTCGCGGATCGGTTCGCGGAGTGTGCGGTTGCTCTGGCTCCTTTTCTTGACCGGCCGTTGAG
>NZ_JBEOVL010000106.1:0-5797 GCF_040295485.1 Streptomyces sp. NPDC002793
CTCAACGACGAGACCGGCGCCATCCTCGCGCCCCACTCGACCGGCCAGATCGCCTTCAACTACCTCGGCCGCTTCTCCTCCGCCGACATGCCCGAGCACCTCCAGGGCCTCGGCTGGACCCGGTCCCCGGGCACGGGCGAGCTGATCCCGCAGATGGATGCCGACATGCCGGCGCTGTCCCTGCTCGACGTGAACGCGCTGGTGACGGACGACGGAGAGGGACCGCAGCTCAGTGCCCGGTTCGGTTTCCCCACCGGTGTGCTGTCCCGCGAGGACGTACAGGAGCTGGCCGATCTCTGGTGCACCGCGCTGGAGGGGCTGACCCGGCACACGGCGCAGCAGGACGCGGGCGGGCTGACCCCGTCCGACGTACCGCTAGTGACGGTACGTCAGGGTGACATCGAGACCTGGGAGAAGCAGTACCCGGGGCTGGTGGACGTCTGGCCGCTGACCGCTCTGCAGTCGGGGCTGCTGTTCCACGCGCAGCTGGCGGACACCACGTTCGACGCCTACCACATGCAGATGGTCCACCACCTGTCCGGACGCGTTGACCCGGACCGGATGCGAGCCGCCGGGCAGGCGCTGCTCGACCGGTACGCCAACCTGCGCACCGCGTTCGTGACGAATGCCGCCGGTGACCAGGTCCAGCTGGTGCTCGACGGAGTGGAGCTGCCGTGGCGGCACCTCGACGTGAGCGATGCCGGCGAGGACGAGCGGGCGGAGGTGCTGCGCCGGTTTCTCGACGAGGACCAAGCGCGCCACTTCGACCCCGCCGAGCCCCCGCTGCTGCGCATGACACTGCTGACGACCGGACCGGAACGGTCGGAACTCGTCCTCACGGCGCACCATGTGCTGATCGACGGCTGGTCCGTGCCGCTGCTGATGCAGGACCTGCTGCGCCTGTACGGCTCCGGGGGCGACGCCTCCGTACTGCCGCGGGTGCGCGGGTACCGGGACTTCCTGACCTGGCTGTCGCGCCAGGACCAGACCGCGTCCGCCGACGCATGGGCGAAGGAACTCGAAGGCTTCGACGAACCCACCCTCCTCGCCCCCCGTGCCGGATCCGAACTCCACACCGAAGTGGGCCAGGTCGCCGTCCCGGTACCTGCCGAACTGGCGCGTGCCCTGGCCCGGCGCGCCGCCGAACTGGGCGTCACCCTCAACACGCTGGTGCAGGGCAGCTGGGGACTGCTCCTCAGCCGACTGACCGGACGGCGTGACGTGGTGTTCGGCACCACCGTCTCGGGCCGCCCGCCCGTGGTCGCCGACGTGCACGCCATGGTGGGGCTGTTCATCAACACCGTGCCGGTACGCGTCGGTTGCGCACCCGGTGACTCGCTCGCGGTCCTGCTGACCGGACTGCAGGACCGGCAGGCCGCGCTGCTCGACCACCACCACTACGGGCTGGCCGACATCCAGCAGACAACCCGGCTGCCCACGCTCTTCGACACCGTCGTCGTCTTCGAGTCCTACCCGGTCGACCGGGCGGGGATCAGTGCGGCGCACGGCGAGGCGGAGGTGGCGATCACCGGCATCACCCCGTTCACCGGGAGCCATTACCCGCTGGTGGTGACGGCCGACGCCGACCCCCACCTGAGGCTGGCTCTGCAGTACCACCACCATGTGTTCGACCACGCCATGGTGTCCGTCATCGCCGGCCGGTTCGAGCGGGTGCTGCGACAGCTGGCGGCAGATCCCGAGCTCATGGTCGGACAGCTCGACGTACTCGACACGGCCGAGCGGAACCAGGTCCTGGTGGAGTGGAACGCCACCACGCGCCCCGTCCGGGCCGCCACCTTCCCCGAACTCGTCCGGGCGCAGGCCGCCGAACGCCCCAACGCCCCCGCCCTCGAGGACGAACACGTCCGGCTCGGCTACCGGGAGCTGGAGGAGCGCGCCAACCAACTCGCCCATCGCATACGGTCGCTGGGCGCGGGCCGGGGCTCCGTGGTCGGCCTGTGCGTCGAGAGGGGAGCGGACCTCGTCGTCGGGCTGCTGGGCATCATGAAGGCGGGCGCCGCGTACGTTCCGCTCGACCCCGGGTACCCGGCCGACCGGCTGGCGTACATGCTGAGCGACTCGGGTGCCCGCCTGGTGGTGAGCGAGGCGCGCTCACGCACCGGCCTCGGCCCCACCGACGCCGTCGTCGTCGACCTCACCGAGGACCGCGACCGGATCGCGCAGCAGCCGGTGACCGCCGTCTCCGATGAGCCGGGCACCGACGACCTCGCCTATGTCATCTACACCTCGGGCTCGACCGGACGGCCCAAGGGCGTCCTCGTGACCCACGCCGGCGTCGCCAACCTGGCCGCCGCGATGCACGACCGGCTGCGCATCACTCCCGACAGCCGCGTCCTGCAGTTCGCGTCCTCCAGCTTCGACGGCGCCGTCATGGAGGTCCTGATGGCGCTGCCCAACGGCGCGACGCTCGTCCTGCCGCCGCACGGCCCCGTCGTCGGCGAAGCCCTCCAGCGCTTCCTGAGCGAACGGCGCATCACCCACACCCTTCTGGTGCCGTCCCTGGTGGCCACCCTCGACCCCGACGGCCTCGACGAGCTGCGCACCCTCGTGGTGGGCGCCGAGGCCAGCAGCGGCGACCTGGTGGCCCGCTGGTCCGAGGGCCGCCGCATGATCAATGCGTACGGGCCGACCGAGACCACCATCGTGGCGACGCTGAGCGAGCCGCTCAGCGGTTCGGCCGCGCCGCCCATCGGCAGCCCTCTCCCCAACACCCAGGTATATCTGCTGGACGACGCGCTGCGGCCGGTGCCCGTCGGCGTCGCGGGCGACCTCCACATCGCGGGGCGCCACCTGGCCCGCGGCTACCACGGACAGGCCGGCCTGACGGCTGAACGGTTCGTCGCCAACCCGTACGGCGAACCCGGCAGCCGGATGTACCGCTCCGGCGACGTGGCGCGCTGGCGCGCCGACGGCAGCATCGAGTACCTGGGCCGCGCCGACGACCAGGTGAAGATCCGCGGCTTCCGTATCGAACTCGGCGAGATCGAGGGCGTGCTGGGCAGCCACCCGGACGTCGAGCAGGCCGTCGTGGTCGTCCGCGACACCCCGGCGGGCGGCCGGCTCCTGGCGGCCTACGTGGCCCCCGCGACCGACGACACCGACGGGCTCACCGCCGCCCTGCGGGCGCACGCCGAGGCGGGACTGCCCGGCTACATGGTCCCTTCGGCCTTCGTGCTCCTGGGCTCCCTGCCGGTGACCTCCAGCGGCAAGCTGGACCGGTCGGCACTGCCCGCACCGGAGTTCGGCGGGGGCGCGGAAGGAAGCAGGGGGCCGCGGAGTTCTCGCGAGGAGCTCCTGTGCACCTTGTTCGCCGAGGTGCTGGGAGTGGAGCGCGTCGGCATCGACGACGACTTCTTCGCCCTGGGCGGGCATTCGCTGCTCGCCACCCGGCTCGTCAGCCGCATCCGAACGACCCTGGGAGCGGAGGTTCCGGTCCGGGCCGTCTTCGATACGCCCACTGTCGCGCAGCTGGTCGACCATCTGTCGGCCGGGTCCGCGGCCCGGCCCGAGCTGCGGCACTCCGCGCAGCTGCCGCAGCGGGTACCGCTGTCGTACGCGCAGCGCCGCCTGTGGTTCGTCGACCGGTTCGAAGGACCCTCGGCCACCTACAACCTGCCGCTCGTACTGCGGTTGACCGGCGAGCTGGACGTGCCGGCGCTCCACAGGGCCCTGCACGACGTGGCGGTGCGCCACGAGACGCTGCGCACGCTCATCGACGAGGACGAGCACGGCGTGCCGTTCCAGCGGGTCGTACCGGCCGACGAGATGTCGCTCCCGGTCTCTGTCATCGACACCGACCCGGCCGATGTGGACAGTGCGGTGGCCGACGCGGTGGCCCACACCTTCGACATCGCCGCCGAACTCCCCGTACGGGCGAGCCTTCTGCGCTGCGGTGCGCACGACCACGTCCTGGTGTTGGCGATCCACCACATCGCCGGTGATGGCGAGTCGATCCCGCCGCTGATGCGCGATCTGGGCACCGCCTACGCGGCGCGCAGTGAGGGCACCGCGCCTCGGTGGCCCGAACTGCCGGTGCAGTACGCGGACTACACGCTGTGGCAGCGCGACCTGCTCGGCGACGAGGGTGACCCGGCCAGCGTGGTGGCCGTCCAGTCCGCCTACTGGCGGGACGAGCTGGCGGATGTGCCGCAGCCGCTGCCGCTGCCGACGGACCGCCCCCGGCCTGCCCGGTCCAGCCACCGCGGTGACATGGTGGACTTCACCCTCGACCCCGAACTGGTCACCGCAGTCGAGGAACTGGCCACGGCCCGTGGGGCGACCGTCTCCATGGTGCTGCAGTCGGCGTTTGCGGTCCTGCTGCGGCAGCTCGGCGGCGGTGACGACATCACCATCGGTTCCCCCATCGCCAACCGCACCGATGACGCCCTCGCGGACCTGGTCGGATTCTTCGTCAACACCTGGGTGCTGCGCGTCCGGATGCCGGACGACCCCTCGTTCGCCGAGGTCCTCGACCAGGTCCGGCACAAGGCACTGACGGCGTACGACAACCAGGACGTTCCCTTCGAGCGGCTCGTGGAGCTGCTCAACCCGGACCGCTCCACGTCGTACCACCCGCTGTTCCAGGTCATGTTCGGCTGGCAGAACATCGTGCGCGAGGATTTCGAGCTGAGCGGCCTGCGGGTGGCGCTGAACACGGTCGCCACGGAGACCGCCAAGTTCGACCTGTTCCTCACCATGGCCGATGTTCCCGGGACGGGCGTGCTCGGCGGCCTCGAGTACGCCACCGACCTGTTCGACCGGGCCGCAGCCGAAGAGATCACCTCCCGCTTCGTACGGACCCTGCGGCAACTCGTCACGCAGCCGGGCGCCCCCGTCGCTGCGGCCGGACCGGTGCCGCCGGGTGCCGGGCGGCAGGCGACCGTCCAAGGAACCCGCTTCGATCTGACCGAGGTCGAGGCCGCTCTGACCGGGCATCCCGCTGTGGCCGAGGCGGTCGCGGTCACGCACGACGGCGGAGGCACGGGCCGACGGCTGGTCGCCTATGTCGTCCCGGACGGCGCCGGGGAGACCGGCGAGAGCATGGACTTCACGTCCGGTGTCTCCGCGGTGCAACTCCGGGAGTTCCTGACAGGCCGCGTGCCTGACGCGATGGTCCCCTCGGTCTTCGTCGTACTGGCCCGGCTGCCGCTGACGCCGGAGGGGGAGACGGACCACACGGCCTTGCCCGAGCCGGTGTTCACCGGCGGTGACTACCGGGCGCCGCGAACCGTGGTGGAGTCCGTCCTGGCCGGCGTCTACGCCGAGGTGCTGGGTCTGGACCGGGTCGGGATCGACGACGACTACTTCCTGGTGGGCGGGGACAGCATCCGCTCGATCCAGGTGGTGGCGCGGGCGCGGGCCCAGGGCGTCGAGATCAGTCCCCGGCAGATCTTCGAGCTGCGCACGGTGGCCGAGCTGGCCGCGGCGGCGAGCGCCGGGAACGGTGCGAGCACGGTTCTGGCGGAGCTGGAAGGAGCAGGCGAAGGCTGGATGCCGCTGATGCCGATCGCGGCGTACCTGCTCGAACTGGGCGGGGACATCAGCCGGTTCGCGATGTCCACGGTCGTGGAGCTGCCGGACGGCATCGACGAGGCAGGACTTGCGGCGACGCTCAACGCGGTCATCGACCGCCATGACACCCTGCGCTCCCGGCTGGCGGACGGCGGACTGCGGGTCGGCGTGCCGGGGTCCGTCGACGCGGCACGACTGCTTCGCCGTGTTGCGTCCGGTGTGGAGGTGCAGGGGGAGCTGGATGCGGCGGCGGGCCGGCTGGATC
>NZ_JBEOVL010000107.1:0-5460 GCF_040295485.1 Streptomyces sp. NPDC002793
CACAGCCGCAATCTCATCCGGAGTCACACCCTGTCAACGCAACACCGACCGAAAGGACACGCTCACCCATGTCCGACCTGACCAAGCCCTACTAGAAGAAGCCCAGCTTCTTCGGTGAGTACGACACCAGGAGGTTCTTCGTCTGCTGGTAGTGCTCCAGCATCATCTTGTGGTTCTCCCTGCCGATGCCCGACTGCTTGTACCCGCCGAAAGCGGCGTGGGCCGGATAGGCGTGGTAGCAGTTCGTCCAGACCCTGCCCGCCTTGATGGCCCGGCCCGCCCGGTAGGCGGTGTTGGTGTCCCGGGTCCACACGCCCGCGCCGAGCCCGTACAGCGTGTCGTTCGCCGTCCTGATGCCCTCGTCGAAGTCCGAGAAGGACGTCACGGCGACCACGGGGCCGAAGATCTCCTCCTGGAAGACCCGCATACGGTTGTGGCCCTCGAAAATGGTCGGCTGGACGTAGTAGCCGCCCTCCAGATCGCCCCCGTGCTCGACGAGCTGGCCACCGGTCAGTATTTTCGCGCCCTCCTGCTGTCCGATCTCCAGGTACGAAAGGATCTTCTTCAGCTGCTCGGCGGAGGCCTGCGCGCCGATCATCGTGTCGGTGTCCAGCGGGTGCCCGGGCACGATCTGTTCGGTGCGGGCGATGCCCGCTTCGAGGAACTCGTTGTAGTGCCCGCGCTGGATCAGCGCCCGCGAGGGACACGTACACACCTCGCCCTGGTTGAGGGCGAACATGGTGAAGCCTTCGAGCGCCTTGTCACGGAAGTCGTCATCCAGCGCCCACACGTCGTCGAAGAAGAGGTTCGGCGACTTGCCGCCCAGCTCCAGCGTGACGGGCTTGAGGTTCTCCGAGGCGTACTGCATGATCAGGCGCCCCGTCGTCGTCTCGCCGGTGAAGGCGACCTTCGCGATCCGGGGACTGGACGCGAGAGGCTTGCCCGCCTCCGCCCCGAAACCGTTGAGGATGTTGACGACCCCCGGCGGAAGCAGATCCGCGACCAGGCTCATCCACAGATGGATCGACGCGGGGGTCTGCTCGGCCGGCTTGAGGACCACCGCGTTCCCCGCGGCCAGCGCCGGGGCCAGCTTCCAGACCGCCATCAGAATGGGGAAGTTCCACGGAATGATCTGAGCCACCACACCCAGCGGCTCATGGAAGTGGTACGCCACGGTGTCCTCGTCGAGCTCGCTGAGCGACCCCTCCTGGGCGCGCAGCGCACCCGCGAAGTAGCGGAAGTGGTCGATGGCCAGCGGAATGTCCGCAGCCAGCGTCTCCCGCACCGGCTTGCCGTTCTCCCAGCTCTCGGCGACCGCCAGTTCCTCCAGATGCTCCTCCATGCGGTCCGCGATACGGTTCAGGACCGTCGCACGGTCACCCGCCGACACGGCCCCCCAGGCGGGTGCCGCCGCATGGGCGGCGTCCAGGGCGCGCTCGACGTCGTCCTCGGTGCCGCGGGCGATCTCCGTGAACGGGCGGCCGTTGACGGGGCTCGGGTTCTCGAAGTACTGGCCACGGGCCGGCGGGACATAGGCGCCGCCGATCCAGTGGTCGTAGCGGGACTCGTACGAGACGATGGCGCCCTCGGTCCCCGGCGCGGCGTAACGGGTCATCTCTGTGGCCTCCCGGATCCGGTGCCGCCCGGCGTTGGACGGCCCTCGGAGTGAGGCTAGGCAGCGCGACGTTGCAACGCCGTTGCACGCACCGCCCTCCGGGGGTACGGGACTACGCCCGCTGCTCCGCGTCCAGCGCGCCGGCCCTGGCCAGGAGCGCCGCCCGCCGTTCCGGGGGCGCCGCCGCGGCGAGTGCCCGCCAGACAGGGAGGTCCTCCGCACCCCAGGGGCTGTACGCCCAGTCGGAGAGCAGCCCCGGATCACCCCGGGCGATCAGCGCGGCCCGCAGCTGTCCGGCGATCCGGCGTCGGAGCCGGACCACCGCCGGTGCCTGCGAACGCGGCAGCAGGGGGCCCGCATACGCGCCGAGCGCCGCCGCCACCGACCCGGACTCCAGCCTGCGCGCGACGGCATCGAAGTCGGCGTCCACCGGCCGGCCCAGACGGTACGGACGCGAGCGCACCAGCTCGGGTCCCAGAAGGCGGCGCAGCCGGGCGAGTTCGGCCCGCAGCGTCACCGGGGGGACGGACTCGTCCTCGTACAGCTCGATCAGCAGCTCGTCACCGCCGAGGCCCTCCGGGTGGAGGGCCAGCGTCACCAGGATCTCGCTGTGGCGTCTGCTGAGCCGGACCCTGCGCCCGCCCGGGACGTCCGGCACCAGGAGCGCCTCGTCCCTCCCGAGGGCGGAGAGCTGAGCCGACCCACCGGCGGACGGGGGTGCGACGAGCGCGAGCTGGGACTCGGCGGCCCGTGCCACGGCCTGGACGAACGCCAGGCTGTGCGGATGCGCGAGCCCGTCCCCGCCGGTGATGTCGACGGCGCCGAGCACCCGGCCCGTGTGCGGGTCGTGCAGCGGAGCGGCCGCGCACGTCCACTGCTGGACCGGCCGGAGGAAATGCTCGGCGCCGAACACCTGCACAGGGCGGTCGACCGCGAGCGCCGTGCCGGGGGCGTTCGTCCCGGCCGCCGACTCGGCCCAGCGGGCCCCCTCCACGAAGTTCATCCGTTCCGCACGCCGACGGGCCCGCGCATGCCCCTCCACCCACAGCAGCCTGCCGTGCGCATCGCAGACCGCGAGCAGATGCTCGCCGTCCATCGCGTAGGCGCTCATCAGTTCGCGGATCATCGGCATGACGCGAGCCAGCGGATGCGCGTCCCGGTAGGGTCCGAGCTCGTCCGCGCAGAGCTCGACCAGCGCCGATCCGTCAGGGCTGACGCGGGCCTGGGCGGACCGTCGCCAGGACTGGCCCACCACGGAGCGCACCGGCGTCTCAAGCCGGCCGTCGGAGGTGAACACCTCGTGCGCACGGTGCAGTTGAGCGAGCCGGGAGCCCGGGTGCTCGTCGGCGGCCGGAGCAACCCAGGGGTCCGTCAACTCGGCCTCCCGTCCATGGCGACATGTCTCCCCATCGTCGGGGCAGACGGGCTGTCGCGACAACCGCTGGGGCGGCGCAATCGTCGGCACTCTCCCTCACGGCCCCGGGGTGCCGGCAGTCCGCTCGACGAAGGGCGGCTGTGCGCCTCAGAGACCGGCCTCGACCAGGAACTCGCTCGGCTCGCCCCACCAGGACACGTACAACCCGTCCCGGGCGCGGGTGCACGCGACGAACAGCAGGCAGCGTTCCGCCAGGAGGTCCGCGTCGTGCTGGAGCCGGTCGACCTCGGCGGCGGTGACCGCCCTCGGATACGGGAGCGCCCCGTCACTCACGCCGATGACCGCGACGCACCGGAATTCGAGCCCCTTGAACGCGTGCATGGTGCCGATCTGCACGCTGTCCGGGTCGGCGGGCGCGTCGCCCCGGAGCCGCACGGCAGGGACGCCCGCCGCCCTGAGCCGTTCCACGGCCTTGTCGCAGACCTTGTTGAACCGGGCGCTGACCCCGATCTCACCCGGCGCGATGCCGCTGTCCAGCCATCCACGCACCCGCTCGACCAAGGCGTCGAGTTCGGCGCCCTCCGAGTCCCCGTCGAACGTCTCGGGCCCGTCGCCGTGCAGGGCCGAACGGTAGCCGAGCAAGGTGTCGTTGCGGGCGTCGTCCGCCAGCTGTTCGAAAGGCCGGCCGACGAGGAGAGCGGTGGACCAGCTGAGGATCTCGTGGGTGGAGCGGTAGTTCTTGCGCATCTTCGTCGACCGGCCGCTGACCCTGACCCCGACCGCCTTCAGCGAGACCTTCGTGTCGTAGATGCGCTGGTGGGGGTCGCCCGCGATGAACAGGTCGTCGGGGCGCGCCGGAGCCGCGGCCCGCAGCAGCCGCCACTGGGCCGGGTGCAGGTCCTGGGCCTCGTCGACGACCACGTGCCGGTAACGCGGTCCGGAGGCCGTCAGCAGATCCGCGGCCTCCGAGCAGGTGCCGAGGTAGGTGCGCAGCCCATCGGCGCTGAGGCGGCCGGTGAACTCCTCGACGGTGCGCCACACGGCACCGCGTGCGGACGTGGGCAGAGCGCTGCCCCGGCCCCGGCGCTCGCAGCTCTCGTACTGCTCCAGGGTCCGGAGGTCCTGGGCGAGGATCACGTGCTTGTACTCCTGGGCGAGGAACTGCGCGGTGCCGGTGAAGCCGGTGGCGCGAGCCGCCTGCTCCCACCTGGTCTCCTCCTCACCGCCGCGCAGTGGCCGTCGCGACGTCGACACGACACGGCCGGCGAAGGCGTCGACGGTCATGATGTCGACCCGGTCGCGCAGCACCTCGTCCTCGACCAGGGCCGCGAGGCCCGCACGGAGAGCGGCGACCAAGGCGTTGGTGTACGTCGTCAGCAACACCCGGTCACCATCGCGCAGATGCCCCAGAAGGTGGCGTACCCGGTGCAGGGCGACGACCGTCTTCCCGGTCCCGGGGCCGCCGGTGACCTGGGCGGGGCCGGAGTACGAGGGGCGATAGGCGACCTTGTGCTGCGAAGGGTGGAGAAAGACCCGCCACGCGGCGAACGGCTTGTCGAGGATGTCGCGCAGCTCCTCCGACGCGGTGACGAGAGCGATACGCGCACGGGTGCGCTGGATCGCCGTCGCGAAGTCCTTCGTGTCCACGGGCGGATCACCGGCGGACACGGTGGACATGGCCACGGACACCACGTCCCGCCACACGTCCTCGACGCTGAAGCCGGCCGCCAGGTACTCCAGGACCTCCCGCTGGTCCTGGGGGAAGTACGGGGCGAACACCTCCAGCTGCTCCGCGTCGGTAAGCGCGCGGGCCTGCCGGAGCGTGGTCTCGTCGATGCCGAGCGCGGCCATGTCACCGTCGGACACCTTCGCGAACAGCCGCTGATCGGGAGCCGGGGCGATCCGCTCGTACGCCGGAGTGAGCTCGTCGAGCATGGCGATGTCCCGGATCTCGACGGCCCGGGTGACCGTGTTGATGCTGGCCCTCTGCTTGACCGCCCACGCGATGGCCTTGTCGTGCGGCATGACGCGCAGCAGCACGTACGTGTCACCGCTGTCCGGCGCGAGGACCACGCCCCGCGTCCCCTGGTCGATGCGGATGGTCCTGATGTGCGGATCGCGGGCCCGCTTGAGGGTCTCCAGCTTCAGCCCCTGGTCCTTGAACAGCTGGTCGAGAGTGAGACGTTCGAACTTCTCCCAGGCGTCGAACACCCCCTGTTTGACGCTTCCCTGGAGCTTGCTGAGCTGTGCGCAGAAGTCGATGTCGAACGCGAGGTGGGGCATGGGCGGACTCTCCGGGGGAGCGGCGGGGCTAGGGCGTGTTTCGAAAGTAGCGCCGTCCGCCCGAAGGGCGGGACTTCCGAAACACGCCCTAGAGCTTGTTCTTTTTCTTCCGGTCTCGAACGGTGTCTCGTACTGGGTCGCTCACCTGGGGATTCACCGGACGTGGGGGCGGCCTTCGTCTGATCCT
>NZ_JBEOVL010000108.1:0-5433 GCF_040295485.1 Streptomyces sp. NPDC002793
CACCTCACCCGAGCCCAACAACCGGCCCGGACCGGACGAACCCCCCGACAGCACACTCGGAGCGGCCGAAGGCACCGTCCCAGCCCCACCAGCCTCACTCGAGACTTCCTCACCTTCGGCCGACAGGCCGGCCACCAGCGCGATGCCCTGTTCCCGGCCAGGGCCCTCGCTCCCCGTCGAGGAGCCTTGACCCCGGCCATCACTCTCCAGGGACACTCCCGGGCTCGGTCGCCGCACGGCACCTATATCCCTTGGCAGGGTCTGCTCATTGATCTCGGCCTGCTGCACCACACCCGCAGCAACCACATCACCGGAGCCGTCACCAGCCGCAGACTGGGGCGAAGTGTTGACCTGGCCGACCGGACGGGCACCAGGCCCCGATTCATCAGCGTCCGGATTCCACGTACCAGTACGATCCAGCTCCGCAAACTCCGACAGGCTCTCGGGCGGGGCGTCGTGGACACCCTCCCGCCACTCAACCTCATCAGTGTCCGGATTCCACGTACCAGTACGATCCAGCTCCCTGTCGTAGACACTCACAACAGCCCGTGCATCGATCAATCCCGTGAAAGTAACCTCCCGCTCCATAGGGAAGGAATTCCACGCTGCTTGCCGATCGAAAGTGCCATTGACATCAACACCGGTAGGGTCACCGTTACGCGACGAGTCAATCCCATATCGAAAGCGGCTCGAACGATGCCACAATTCACGATCACGAGTGGTCGAGACGAACTGCGCTGCGGGATTACGTCTCGCCCATTTCCGCAGATCCACAACGCTCTCGGGGTCGTCAGCATGGAAACCCACGCGGAAGATCTCTTCCGGCGGACGGTTCGAGAACCGCCACAGCTTCTCCCCCTTAAGGCTTTCCACCACATAGTCGCGATCCAGTTCGTGCACCATGCGGTAGTCCACCGCAGGCGCCGCATCTACCGCGGCGTCGCCGCTGACTCGCGTCTCCTGCGTCACAGCAGGGGAAACATCGTCGGAAAGGGCAACCGACTCCGTAGCAGGTTGGGCGGTCGGCCGCACCACCACCGCGTCTGCCTCACCATCGGCAGCGCCAGCAACAGGGTGCGCGGCCGCCCTCGGATCGGACTCCGACCCGAGCCCCTCGTCGAACCCGAGCCCCTCGTCGGAAGGGACCGGGGCCGGCAGGTCCTCCAACTCGTCCAAGCGCGCCTCGTCCAGGAACGCGCTCAGCCCGGCAGGAACGTCCTCCGAGAATGACCGCTGCGGGTGAAGCCGCTGCACTGGCAGTTCCGGCCCCCCCGCAACCGCATACAGTTCAGCAATCCTCATCCAGGTCGCCAATGGCAGAATGCCCCTACCATACCTGCACTCTTCCAATTTCTTCGCCGTGGTGCCGTCTCGAAGGTAGTCGGCAATGTATGCGAACTCCCTCTCCTTGTGCAGCCACTCCAATTGCTGCCGAGCGACCTTCAACTGCGGCGCATCGCGGTACGTGTCCCGCAAAAGATGGATCGCTTCCACCACCTTGGACGACACCCGGTCCCATTCCTCGTCCTTGATGGCCGTCATGTCGCCATCACGGGGACGGACACCAAGCCTCTCGAGCTCCTTGCGCAGGGCATTCAGCGAACTCAGTTTGGGCACCAGATCATCCACGGCCTCCTTCAAAAAGGATTGCTGCGGGCCAAGCGGCTCCACTGGCAGTTCCGTCCCCACCTCAGCCGCATACAGACCATCAATCCTCTTCAAGGTCGCCAATGGCAGACGTATTCGATATCTATTGAAATCTGACAATTGCTTCGCCGTGGTGCCGTCTCCAAGGTGGCCGGCGATGTATACGTACGTCTTCCACTTAAGCAGCGACTTCAATTCTTCCCGAGCGACCTTCACCCCGTCTGCGTACCGCGGCGCATCGCGGTACTTTTCCCGATAACGATGGATCGCGTCCACCACCTTGGACGACACGAATTCCCAGTCCTCGTCCTGGATGGCCGCCCTGTCGTCAATACCTGCACCAATCTCGTCGAACAGGTCGTTCAGCGACCTCAGTTTGGACCTCAGATCATCAACGGCCTCCTTCAGCCCCAGCCGCACATCACTGCCGGCCCCGCCCCGGTCCGAGGCACCAACTGCACCGGACGCAGCCTCACCCACCGCAGACGAAAGCCCCACCGATCCAGCCGAACCCGCGAACTCCTCCGAGCCCTCCATGTCCACGTCGGCAGGCTCGCCCGGCGAAACAGGGCTCGGATCGGACTCCGACCCGAGCAGCGCAGCCACCTCGGCCCACTCGTCCGCACCCACCTCCGCAGGCTCGCCCGGCGAAACAGGGCTCGGATCGGACTCCGACCCGAGCAACTCAGCCACCTCGGCCCACTCGTCCGCACCCACCTCCGCAGGCTCGCCCGTCGAAACAGGTCTCGGATCGGACTCCGACCCGAGCAGCGCAGCCGTGACCGTATCCACGAACCCCGCTGCCGGCGGGTCCTCCAACTCGTCCAAGCGCGCCTCGTCCAGGAGCGCGCGCAGCCCGGCAGAAACCTCCTCCGAGCCCTCCATGTCCACGTCGGCAGGCTCGCCCGGCGAAACAGACTGCGGACCGAAGTCCGACCCGAACAGCGCAGCGATGGCCACGGATGCTCCTTCCAGCGCTGCCTGATCGCTGTCCGCGCCCTCCTCTCTCACGCCCTCGCCACCACCGCCGGCGACGGCCTCAACCTCGACACGGCGCCGCTTCGGCCCATGCTGTGCGCTTCGATCGGTGTCGTCCTCCTCTACCGAAGGCTCCGACCCACCGTGCCGCTTGCCACCCCCCGCAACGAGGCCACTCTCCGCAAACTCCGTTTGGGACGTTCGGGGCGCCTCGACACTGTCATCCACCCCGTCCGCCGCCGGAGCAACAGCCTGGGCACCCGGACGCACGGCCGGCCCCGAGTACTCCTCGGCCAGAGCGAAAACGGCCGCGTCCTCATCCACCGACCCGCCAGCCCACGCCCGCGACCCCACGACCTCCCCGTCATCACCGGGAAACACACCGAAGTCCCCGAAGTCCCCGGACTCCATATCCACATCGAACCCGAGCCCGTCCTCGAACCCGAGCCCCTCGTCGGAACGGACCGGGGCTGCCGGCCGCGCATACGCCGTCTCCTGCACGACACGGGGCTTCGGAGCCCCGACTCCGTGGTGGAGGAAGGGGCTCAGGATGTCGGCGATCTGCCCGAGCTCATGAGGCGTGAGCCCGTAGGACCGCCCCGGCTCACCGAGGTTGATCGGGCCCATCAGATCCCATCGGCCCTCACCCGCCTGCTGCGCCTCATCCCCATGAGAAGTCAGCCGCACCCCCAGCGGCCGACCCTGCTCATCACGCGGCGACGCCAACAAGGCCCGCTCACCATCACGGGCCCCATCATCATGGGCCTGTACATCACGGGGCCCGTAACCGTGCGCGATTTCATGGGCAAGCAGCACACGAGACGCCTGCGTGTACCAGACGTTCTGCACCATGTCCCCAGGGGCCTGAGGCTGCCCGTCCTTGACCTGGACCACGTCATGCGCGTCCGCCTCGGAATCGACGAACTCCACCGCAAGCTCCAACCGCGGCCCCGGCAGATGCGGGCCATGGACCAGACCCTCCGGCTGGACAGCCGGCAACCGGCTCCCTTGCGCGTTCAACTCCGCCAAACCCGCGAAGGCGTTGCGCCGCATCACCTCCACCCGACCCGAATCCACACCCTGGTCGTCGAGGAAGATCCGGCGGGTCAGGCGGACCGTCTCCTGACCGGGCCGGTCACCGGCATACCACTCCCAAAGAAACCCGACCTCCGTCCACTCACCCGACTTACGCGACCCGCCCGGCAGTACCCGACCAGGCAACCCGCCCTCGCCAACCTCCACGACGAACGCTTCCCCCGACCGCGGGATGAAACGATCAGTACGCACCTCACCCGAACCCAACAACCGGCCCGGAGACGAACCTTCCGACAGCACACTCGGACCCGCCGAAGGCACCGCCTCAGCCCCACCAGCCTGCGTCGAGGAGTCCTCAACCCGGCCATCACCCAGGGACAACACACCGGGGCCCGCCCGCCGTGCGGCATCGACAGCCTCCGGCACGGTCTGCTCATCAGTCTCGGCCTGCTGCACCATGTCCGAGGCACCAACTGCACCGGACGCAGCCTCACCCACCGCATACGAAAGCCCCACCGATCCAGCCGAACCCGCGAACTCCTCCGAGCCCTCCATGTCCACGTCGGCAGGCCCGCCCGTCGAAACAGACTGTGGACCGGACTCCGACCCGAGCAGCGCATCGAAGGCCGCGGATGCTGCTTCCGGGTCTGCCTGGCCGCTGCTCGCGCCCTCGTCTCCCACGCCCTCGCCACCACCGCCGGTGACGGCCTCTACCTCGATACGGCGCCGCTTCGGCCCATGCTGTGCGCTTCGATCGGTGTCGTCCTCGTCTGCCGAAGGCTCCGAACCACCGTGCCGCTTGCCACCCCCCGCAACGAGGCCACTGTCCGCAGACTCCGTCTGGGACGTTCGGGGCACCTCGACACTGTCATGCACGGCCGGCCCCGAGTACTCCTCGGCCAGATCGGCCAGAGCGATAACGTCCGCGTCCTCTTCATCAGCGTCCGGATTCCACGTACCAGTACGATCCAGCTCCGCAAACTCCGACAGGCTCTCGGACGGGGCGTCGTGGACACCCTTCCGCCACTTAACCTCATCAGTGTCCGGATTCCACGTACCAGTACGACCCAGCTCCCTGTCGTAGACACTCACAACAGCCCGTGCATCGATCAATCCCGTGAAAGCAACCTCCTGCTCCTCAGGGAAGGCATGCCACAGTTTTGCCCGATCGAAAGTGGCATTGACATCAACACCGGTAGGGTCACCGTTACGCGACGAGTCAATCCCATATCGATAACGCTTCTCGCCCTTGTGATCTTTGAACCACAAGTCCTGATTACGAGTGGTCGAGACGAACTGCGCATCGGGATTCTCACACGACCAGTCAAAAAGATCCACAACGTTCTCGGGGTTGTCAGCGTGGAAACCCTTGCGGAAGATCTCCTCCGGCGGGTGGTTCGAGAACCGCCACAGCTTCTCCCCCTCATCACTTTCCACCACATAGTCGCGATCCAGTTCGTGCACCATGCGGTAGTCCACCGCAGGCGCCGCATCCACCACGGCGTCGCCGCTGACTCGCGTCTCCTGCGTCACAGCAGGGGAAACACCGCCATAAAGGGCAGCCGACTCCGTAGCAGGTCGGGTGGTCGGCCGCTCCACGCCCGCGTCTGCCTCACCCCCGGCAGCGCCAGCAACAGGGAACCGGTCCTGAAGGGCGCGGGCACCAATAGGAAGGTACGGGGTCAGTACGTCTGCGATCTGCTGGAGATGGTCGGAGGTGATGACGATGTGCGATTGAGGATTCTCGAACTTCCCCATCAAGCTCGACTCACC
>NZ_JBEOVL010000109.1:0-5305 GCF_040295485.1 Streptomyces sp. NPDC002793
TGCTCACCGAGTCCCGGCCGTGGCCGGAGACCGGCAGGCCCCGCCGGGCGGGCGTCTCCTCCTTCGGAATCAGCGGCACCAACGCCCACGTCGTCCTGGAGGCCCTCCCCGAACCGGCAGCGTCCCCGGCCGTCCCCGAGCCGTCCGCCCCGGAGCCCGCCGCACTGCCCTGGCTGCTGTCGGCCGGTTCGGCGGCGGCCCTGCGCGGCCAGGCGGAGCGGCTGCTCACCTTCGCCGAGACCCACCCCGACACCCCCGACCTCGCGATCGCCCGCGCACTGACCGCCCGGCGCACGACGCTCGGCCACCGCGCTGCGGTGGTCGGCGCCGACCGCGACACCCTGATCGCCGGAGTGCGCGCCCTCGTCGAAGGAGCCCCGGGCACCCCGTCCGAGCCGGCCGGTGACGGGCGTACAGCCTTCCTCTTCACCGGGCAGGGCGCACAACGGGCGGGCATGGGCCGCGAACTGTACGAGACGTACCCTGTGTTCGCGGCGGCGTTCGACGCGGTCTGCGCCGGAATCGCGCTCGAACGGCCCCTGCGGGACGTGGTGTTCGGCGACGACGACACCCTGACCCGTACCGAGTACGCACAACCCGCCCTGTTCGCCCTGGAAGTCGCCCTCTTCCGCCTCGTGGAGTCGTGGGGCGCCCGCCCGGATGTGCTGGTCGGCCACTCCATCGGCGAACTCGCGGCCGCGCACGTCGCGGGCGTCCTGTCTCTCGACGACGCGTGCACCCTGGTGGAGGCCCGCTCCCGATTGATGCAGGCGCTGCCCGCGGGCGGAGTGATGCTGGCCGTCGAAGCGACGGAGGACGAGATCACCCTGCCCGCCGGAGTGGACCTGGCCGCCGTCAACGGCGCCGAGGCGCTGACCGTTTCGGGCGACGAGGAAGCGATCGCCGACTGCGAGCAGCGGTGGCGGGCAGAGGGCCGCAAGGTCAGGCGGCTCGTCGTCTCGCACGCCTTCCACTCGCACCGGATGGATCCGATGCTCGCCGACCTGGCAGCCGTCGCCGAGGGACTCGACTACCGGGAACCGGCCATTCCCATGATCACCACCGCGCCGGGCGACCCGGCCACCCCCGAGTACTGGGTGAACCAGGTCCGCGAACCCGTCCGGTTCGCCGACGCCGTCGCCGAACTGTGGCGGCAGGACGTCACCTCCTGCGTCGAGCTCGGGCCGGACGGCGTCCTCACCGCGCTGATCCGCTCCACCACCGCCCGGGACGTCGTGGCGGCGGCAGCGCTCAGGCCCGGACGGCACGAGCCGACGACGCTGCTGACCGCGCTGGCGGCAGCACACACCCGGGGTACGCGCGTCGACTGGCAGACGGTCCTCGGCAACGGGCCCCGCGCCGAACTGCCCACCTACGCGTTCGACCGTGCGCGCTACTGGCCCGAGCCCCTCACCTCCCTCACGGCGGACACCGACCCGGCCGACGCCGAGTTCTGGGCGGCAGTCGACGCCGGAGACCTCGGATCGCTGACCGGACTCGACCGGGAGACGGGCGCCGCGCTGGCCGGGGCGCTGCCCGCCCTCTCCGTCTGGCGCCGTGAGCACGCCCTCCGCACGGCCGCCACCGGTCGGCGCTACCGCGTCGGCTGGACGGAGATCCCGCCGGGCCGCCCCACCCAGGGACGCTGGCTGGTCGTCGCCGCACAGCAGGACGCCGACCGGGCCGAAGCCGTCGCCGAGGCCCTGCGCTCGGGCGGCGGCGAGGCAGCCGTCACACCCCCCGCCGCACTGTCCCGGGCGCACCCCGCCGACGGCGTACTGCTGCTCTCCGGAGACCCGGAGGCCGTGCTTGCCGCGGTACGGGCCGACGCCGGCGCCCCCCTGTGGTGCGTGACCGTGTCCGCCACCGACGCCGACGGCACATCGCCCGAACCCGGGGCCGCCGAGGTGTGGGGCCTGGGACGCGTCGCGGCGCTCGAACTCGGCGACCGGTGGGGCGGCCTGATCGACCTGCCCGAGGACCCCGACCCGGCGACGCTGGCTCTCCTGGCGAACGTCCTGGGCGGACCGGAGGACCAGATGGCTCTCCGTTCCGGCCGCGTACTGGCCCGCCGTCTCGACCGCGCTCCGCTCGCCCCGGGCGAGGAGTGGATCCCGAGGGGC
Source organism: Streptomyces sp. NPDC002793 (assembly GCF_040295485.1). NCBI lineage: Bacteria > Bacillati > Actinomycetota > Actinomycetes > Kitasatosporales > Streptomycetaceae > Streptomyces > Streptomyces sp. NPDC002793. Next base: position 2,124 of record NZ_JBEOVL010000109.1, read on the forward strand.
ACCACGCTGATCACCGGCGGCACCGGCGCGCTCGGCGGGCACGTCGCCCGCTGGCTGACCGGACGCGGTGCCCGGAAGCTGGTCCTGACCAGCAGGTCGGGCCTGCGGGCACCGGGTGCCGAGCGGCTGGTGGCCGAGCTCGCCGAATCGGGCTGCACCGCCGTCGTGGTGGCCTGCGACGTCGCAGACAAGGACGCCCTCACCGCCCTGCTGGCCGAGCACCCGGTCGACGCGGTGGTGCACACGGCCGGTGCGGCGACCACCGGCCCCGTCGACTCCCTTGACCCGGCGGCGTACCGGGAGGCCACCCGGGCCAAGGTGCTCGGCGCCCGCAACCTCGATGAACTGCTGCCCCACGTCGAGCGGTTCGTGCTGTTCTCGTCCATCGCCGGCGTATGGGGGAGCGGCGGCCAGGCCGGGTACGCGGCGGGCAACGCCCACCTAGACGCACTGGCCGAACGCCGCCGCGCCCAGGGCCGGGCGGCCACCTCGATCGCCTGGGGCCCCTGGGCGGGGGAGGGCATGGCCACGGCGGACGGTGACGTCGCGGAGTTCCTCGCCCGACGAGGGCTGGCTGCGATGGCTCCGGAGGCGGGGGTAAGGGCCCTGGCCGACGCGCTCGACGCCGGAGACACCTGTGTGACCGTCGCCGACGTCGACTGGGACCGCTTCCTGCCCGCGTTCACCGCGAGCAGGCCGGCCCCGCTGTTCGTCCCGCTCGCAGGGACGGACACGGCCACCGAGGAGCGGCAGGCCGAGGAGGGACTCACCGAGTTCGCAGCCGGTCTGGTCGGACTGTCCACCGCCCGGCGCGAACGCGCCCTGCTCGACCTGGTGCGCCGCCAGGCCGCCGACGTACTCGGCCACCAGGGCGTGGACGGCGTACCCGCGAAGGGCGGGTTCGCCGACCTCGGCTTCGACTCGCTGACCGCCGTCGAGATCCGCGCCAGGATCGCCGCGGCCACCGGCCTCGCCCTCCCGACCGCGATGATCTTCGACTATCCGACGCCCGTGGCACTCGCCGCCCGCCTGGCGGAGGAGATAGAGGAGGCGGCCGACCGGGCCGAGCGGAAGGCGGTGCCCGCGACGGCGGACACCGGAGCATCGGGCACGGCGGCTCCGGGCACCGACCAGGAGGAGGACGCGGTGCGCCGTGCCCTGGCCTCGCTGTCCTCGGACCGGCTCAGGGAGGCCGGACTTCTCGAAACCCTGCTGGCGCTTGCGGGCGATGCCACGCCCACCCCCGTCACGGCCGGGGAGACGGCCGCCGACGACCCCGGAGACGACATCGACCTGATGGACATCGACTCCCTCATTCAGACCGCCCTCGACAACCCGGACGCCTGATCCATGTCCACCCCGTTTGGAGCCACGTCATGAGCACCCGCGAGCAGCAGGTCGTCGAGGCGCTGCGAGCCTCCCTCAAGGAGACCGATCGGCTGCGCAGGCGCAACCGTGAACTCGTCGACGCCGCCCGCGAGCCCATCGCCGTCGTCGGCATGAGCTGCCGGCTGCCCGGCGGTGTGAGCTCGCCCGAGGACCTGTGGGACCTCGTACGGTCCGGTGGCGATGGCATATCGGCCTTCCCCGCGGACCGGGGCTGGGACCTCGGCGACGACGCCGACTACGCGCGGCTGGGTGGATTCGTGGCGGACGCCACCGAGTTCGACGCCGATCTGTTCGGTATCTCGCCGCGTGAGGCCCTTGCCATGGACCCCCAGCAGCGACTCCTCCTCGAAGCCTGCTGGGAGGCCCTGGAGCGGGCCGGCATCGCCCCCGACTCGCTGCGCGGCACCCGCACGGGCGTTTATGCGGGCGCTTCGAACGCCGGTTACGGCGTCAACGTCCAGGTCCCCGAGGAGATCGCAGGCCACCTCCTCACCGGTCTGTCCAACAGCGTCATCTCCGGCCGTGTCTCCTACGTCCTCGGCCTGGAGGGGCCCTCGGTGACGGTGGACACCGCCTGCTCCTCCTCCCTGGTGGCGCTGCACCAGGCCGTGCAGGCGCTGCGCGCGGGGGAGTGCTCGCTCGCCCTGGCCGGCGGCGTGACCGTCATGCCCCAGCCGACCCCGTTCGAGGAGTTCGCCCGGCAGAAGGGACTCGCGGCCGACGGACGCTGCAAGTCGTACGCCGCCGCGGCCGACGGCACCGGCTGGTCCGAAGGCGTCGCGGTGCTCCTGGTGGAGCGGCTGTCCGACGCCGTCGCCAACGGCCACCAGGTGCTCGCCGTGGTACGCGGCTCCGCCGTCAACCAGGACGGTGCGTCCAACGGGCTCACCGCGCCCAACGGCCCCTCCCAGCAGCGCGTCATCCGCGCCGCCCTGGATGCCGCCGGACTCGGACCGGGCGACATCGACACGGTGGAGGGCCACGGCACGGGAACGAAGCTGGGCGATCCGATCGAGGCACAGGCCCTGATCGCCACGTACGGCCAGGACCGTGACGTCCCCTTGTGGCTGGGCTCCCTGAAGTCCAACATCGGGCACACCCAGGCCGCCTCCGGTGTCGCCGGAGTCATCAAGTCGGTCATGGCGCTGCGCCACGGCGTACTGCCCCGCACCCTGCACGTCGACACCCCCTCACCCCACGTGGCGTGGCAGCGCGGGGCGGTGGAACTGCTCACCGAGGAGCGGGAGTGGCCCGCCGTCGACCGCCCGCGCCGCGCCGCCGTCTCCTCGTTCGGCGTGAGCGGCACCAACGCACACGTCATCCTCGAACAACAACCGGTACCCGCCGAGGACGCGGACGACGTCCCGGCGGCCGACCGGCCCGTACCCACCGTCCTGCCGTGGCTGCTCTCGGCCCGTGACGACGCGTCGCTCCGCCCCCAGGCCGGGAGACTGCACGCGGGCTTGCCCGCAGCCTCCGACCTCGACCTCGCGTTCTCCCTCGCCACCTCCCGCGCCGCCCTCCCGCGCCGTGCGGTGCTCCTCACCGACCCCCGGGCCGCGCTCGCCGCGCTGGCCCGGGGTGAGTCGGCGCCCGGAGTGGTCCTGGGCACCGCCAAGGACGGGGACCTGGCCTTCCTCTTCAGCGGTCAGGGAAGTCAACGGGCGGGCATGGGCCGGGAACTGTACGAGACCTTCCCGGTGTTCGCGGAGGCCTTCGACGCGGTGTGTGCGCGGGTGGACCTGGACCGTCCGTTGCGTGAGGTGGTCTTCGACGACGCGGCGGCACTGGAG
>NZ_JBEOVL010000110.1:0-5060 GCF_040295485.1 Streptomyces sp. NPDC002793
CGCGATCCTTCGGCGATCTCGGAGTCCGACCGGTCGGGACAGCACGTGTTCCGTCCCAGCGGGCTGATGATCAGCATCCACTGCGCGCGCGACATACTCGAAGCCATCGAGCTGGGAAGACCGTCGTCCCAGAAAGACCGAGTGTTGTTCCAGGGTGTGGACGTGTTCGCGCCTCCGGCCCGCGAGGTTGTCCGGCGCGTCGGTGAGCTCACCTCGATCGAGGAAGATCCTGACGACGATGCTTCATTCATCGCCCCGGACTTGCTGCTGAGCTTTTGGCGTCCGTTCGCAGCCGACGATGAGCCGGAGGAAGAACGGGGCTACTACTTCAGCTCGGTCCTGCTGGCACGGCCTGGTTACTACGACACCCCGTTCAGGCTGCGGAGCGACTCCAGCAGAGCTCGTGACTGTCCCGTCAGGATGCCAACAGGACTCGTTTCCGCAAGAGACCGAAGCCGGTCCGGCCGTACATCTGGCGCTTGATCGATCCGGTTGACGTGGCCTTCGACGATGCCGGAGCTCCACGGCAGCGTTAGGCCGGCGGTGACAGCTGCGAGATCGCGTTCGAGGCCGTTGACGAAGGCGTGGAGGCTGGGCAGGTCGTCAGCGCGGACCGCCTTGATCCATTGCGGGAGCTGGTCACCCTGGAGCTGGGCGAGCATCTTCCCGAATGCGCGGACGTGCCCGGTGAGGGCATCGAGTTCGGGGCAGCCGGCAAGGACGGATTTGAGCTTCAGGCGCTCGCTCTCCGGCAGGGTGTCGGGGTGAGTCAGGATCCAGCCGGTGACCGTGCGTGGGGACGGCGGACGGGCCGCAGGTGCGGTCGGGGATGCGCGGAACGGCTGGAGGTAGGGGCGGACGCCGCCGTAGCCGCCGGTGTAGCCGTGCTTTTTGATCTCTTCCCAGAGGGTCCAGGCGTTCGTGCAGCCCTCGGACCACCCCGTACGGCCGCTTCGAGCTGGACATGAACTCCCACCTCAATCTGGTTGCAGCCGCGGTGACGGCCAGGCTTCCCGGCCCGCACCGCGCCGGGAGCGTCCACAGCCCCGCCAGCGAGTGGTTGGGCAGGCTCGGCCTGAAGTCTCCAGGCCCGGCCATCCGGCTCTCCCTGCTCCCGGACTACGACGTCAACTTCCTCGGTCGCCACTCCGCCACCATGCCTCCGGTGCCGGACCCAAGATCAGTCTTATAGACGTCGTTTCGCTTGGTGAGTTGGCGGCCGTTGATATGGCTGGCAGCGATAGCAGTGAGCCGCTCTGTGCCAGCCGGGGTGCGTGTGTATCGGCTGGGCCCTCTGCCAGTCGTGTTCGTGTGGTTACGGAGCTACTGCTTCACGGCGCCGGGTCTGGGCGTCGAAGGCCAGGGAAGGCAGCGGGGGTTGCCCAGCCGCGTAGTACGGCATCAATCGTTGACCGGAACGCGGTCTCGGCTGCGGTGCCTTCGAGGCCGCCGGCCAGTTCGAGGGTCACGAGCCCGTGGAGGGCGACCCACAACGAGACGGCGATCAGTGTGGTGTCGCCCGCGAGGACCCGGTCCGCCACGGCACGGTCGATCGCCGCGACAAGAGGTCGCACCGGGTCTCGGTCGCCGGCCCAAGTCGACGGTACGAAGGACTGTGCGCCACCGAACAACACCGCGTACAGGTGACGGTGTTCGCGTCCCCAATGGCGATACGCCACGGCCAACGCGTACAGATCCTCCAAGGCGGCCTCCGAGCCGGGAACGGCCGTCAGGTTCTGGAACAGGCCGGCGACCGCCTGCTCGCGCACCTCTTGGATCAGTCCGTCCTTGTCCTGGAACAAGGTGTACACAGCCGCCGTCGACGTTCCGGCGGCGGTGGCCAGCGCGCGGACTGTGACCGACTCCTGCGGGCGGGTGGCGAACATCTCTGTCGCGCATGCGACAAGTCGTTCCCTGACGGCGGCGTCGTTCGTTCTCGGCCTTCCCATGGGAAGCAGTCTACCCATGCTGATAACATCGTTTCAAAACAGCGTTCTGAAACCCCGGGGAGCTCATCATGCCACCGTCCGCCATACGTCCCTTGCGCCTTGTCGGGCGCCTGCTGGCGGCCACCGCCGCGGTGGTGGGGCTCGTCGCCTTCTTCCTGGCGCTGATCGTCGCCACCGATGGCGCGGGCTCGGGATTCGTCGCATGGTCAGCTACTGCCGGCATCGCGGTTTTCGCAGCGCTGTGGCGGGGCCGCCGCCGCTCTTGGCGCGGACGGCTGATGCCATTCCTGCCGATGCTCGTCGCAGCGGCCCTGACGCTGTCGGTGTGCGTCCCCAGCGTCTCCACGACGCGCCGCTACCCGTCCGCCCTGTCGTTCGTGACCGCCGAGCACTGGCGCCTGTCCACCGGCAGCCGCGTCGCGGTCTACCACTACCCGCCCACCGGCAACAACCCCCGGCAGCGCGTCCCGCTCGTCTACCTCAACGGCGGCCCGGTGCGCGGCATCTCCGTGCTCGATCACCGCTTCCTGCAACGACTCGCGGGACAGGGCTACGACGTGTACGCCTACGAACAGGCCGGTGGTGGACGCAGCGACCTGCTGCCCATGGGCCACTACTCGATCACCCGGTCCGTCCATGACCTCGGCGCCTTCGTCAGCAAACTCGGCAAGGGCCGCGCCGACGTACTGGGATTCTCCTCAGGCGCGGTCGTGCTCACCCGTGCGCTGGCCGACCCGGTCACCGCCGACCACCTGCGCCGGGCGGTCATCGCCGAGCCGGGCCCGATGGACGGCCCCACCGCCCGGATGGCGGAGCAGAAGGGTCGGCCGTCGGCCCGCGACATCGCGCCGGCCATGACCGGACCGCGCTCCACACACGTCCCGCGGTACGCGGTCGCGTTCGGCCTCATGCGGCTCGGACTGCTCAGCCCGGACAACGGACTGGTAGGGCAGGCGGAAGGTGCCAATGCCTTCACCGCTGCCGATCTCGGCAGCGACACCGCGTCCGCCTACTGCGCGCGGGACGGACACCGCATCCCGGTCGAGGACACTGCGGAGAACTTCTCCTTCAGCGCCGCCGCCAGCCTCCGCATCCAGCAAACGATCAAAGACTCCCCCTCCATTGCCCCGCAGCTCAGGCACTCCCGGACACCCGCGATGCTGATGATCGCCGAGTGCTCCTCCCAGGTCCGGCAGTGGCAGACAACCATCCTCGCGGACAACCCCGCCATCCAGCGCACGCAGTACATGCCCGGCGTCGGCCACCACATGTGGAACGGCCTGGGTGACAACGACCAACGAGCAGCCGCCGCCATCACCGCGTTCCTCCAAGACAAGCCCGCACCGCTGCCCGACTACCCGACCCGAGCCGACATCCCGGCCTTCCTCCGGGGCCACAAGTAAGCAAGCAGACCCATGGCATCGCATCCAAGGTGGGGACTGCTGCATGATCAGGTGACAGCGGGGTTTATGCAGCCAGGGCTGAGGGTGGCGTCATGATGGTCTCGTACTCGATGGGGGTCAATCGGGCCAGGCGTTTCTGACGTCGGCGCCGATGGTGGGTGCGCTCGATCCAGGTGACGATCGCGATTCGCAGCTCTTGGCGGGTGGCCCAGGCACGGCGGTCGAGGACGTTCTTCTGCAGCAGCGCGAAGAAGCTCTCCATAGCCGCGTTGTCGCCGGCGGCACCGACCCGGCCCATCGATCCGATCATGTTGTGACGTGCGAGAACGACGACGAATTTCCGTGAGCGAAATTGCGACCCGCGGTCGGAATGCACGATGCATCCTGAGACCTGGCCGCGGCGGGCAACGGCGGATTCAAGGGCTCTGACGGCGAGGCTGGACTTCATCCGGGCGTCGATGGAGTAGCCCACGATGCGGCCCGAGTAGACGTCCTTGACCGCGCACAGTTACAGCTTGCCCTCGCCGGCTTGGGTTCCAGCTATCGTCGCAACACCGATCGAAAGTGGTGTTCGCGGTGGATGCGCAGGGCAAGTCCGCGGAGTTGAAGAACAGGTTCTTCGAGGAGCTTGATCGTGGTGGCTCGGTGCCGGCCGCGGCGGAAGCCGCCGGGGTGAACGTGAACACCGCGTACGGGTGGGTCCGTCGGGCGGGGATCGAGATGCGGGCGGCGCCGCGCACCTACACGGGGGAGGAGAAGGCCGAGTTCTTCCGACTGCTGGCGGAGCGCAACAATGTCTCAGCGGTCGCCCGCGAGCTGGGCTTCAACCGGGTGACCTGCTACAAGTGGGCGCACAAGGCGGGGATCTTCACGCATGAGGCCCGCAGGGTTGTGCCCCGCCGGGAAGAGTTCCGCCGACTGCGCGCCGAGGGCCTGACGCGCGCCGAGGCTGCAGCGCGGGTGGGGGCTGACAAACGGTCTGCCCAGAACTGGGACAAGTTGTTGTGGGCATGGAGGACCAGGCCCCGGGCCACGCGACGGCCTTGCCTGGGTATCGCGCGTGGTCCAGGGCCTGGGGCTGGAGAGAGCGCCGCTGTGGGACGCCGGTGAGATGCGGCTACAAAGTCTGGGACCAAGTGCCGCGCGTCAGGGTGGTGGTGCCGTCCGGGGTGATGGTGACCCGGGCCCCGTAGACGGGGAGGGTGCCCTCGCGGTTCAGCCTGTTGCGTACTCGCTGGAGCTCGCGCCACAGGCGGCGAGGACCGCTCTGGTGAACAACCGGCTCACCGAGGAAGTCCGTTGCCGTGGCTCGGGCCCATGAGCCGTCAGGGTGCAGCAGCCACACGGTGCGCTCGTCGCCGTCCTCACGCAACCGGTAGTCGATGCCGGGGACCTGGAGGGCGAGCATCGACATGACTTCCCAGGAGTCCGTCGGGTAGAGCAGGGGGTATCGACAGAGTTCGGTGTCTTCCCCTTCGGCTTCCCATGCCTGTTCCCACACCTTGCTGGTGGGGGAGTCGTAGTCGTCGCCGTGGCGGGTGCGCATGAAGCCGGCGGGGTCAGGCTCGATCCGGCCGACGGCGCCTCCGTCCGCGGTCTTGTCAGCGGTGACAATCAGCCCGGTGCCGGCGATGGTCGTGACCAGGCGTCCGCCTGGCTTGAGGGCGGCCAGCCACGACTGCGGGATCGGGCGCACGGACACGGTCGA
>NZ_JBEOVL010000111.1:0-4815 GCF_040295485.1 Streptomyces sp. NPDC002793
GGTGGGTTGTCGTTGGAGGACGGTGCTCGTGTGGTGGCGTTGCGGGCGCGGGCGATCGCGGAGGAGTTGGCGGGTCTGGGTGGGATGGTGTCCCTTCCGGTTCCGGAGCCGGAGGCGGCCCGGCTGGTCGCGGAGCGGCCCGGGCTGTCGGTCGCCGCGGTCAACGGGCCTTCCTCGACGGTGGTTTCCGGTGATGCCGGGGTGCTGGACGAGTTGATGGTGTACTGTGCGGGGCAGGGGATCCGTGCCCGCCGTGTCCCGGTGGACTACGCGTCCCACTCCGCGCACGTCGAAAGGCTCCACACACGCCTTCTGACGGACCTCGCTCCGATCGCGCCCGTCGCCTCGGCGGTGCCGTTCTACTCGGCGGTGACCGCAGGACGCCTCGACACCTCCGGCCTGGACGCCGCCTATTGGTACGAGAACCTGCGCAACACCGTCCGCTTCGAGGACGCCACCCGCGCCCTGCTGGCCGACGGACGCACCCTCTTCCTGGAGACCAGCCCCCACCCGGTGCTCACCGTCGGCCTCCAGGAGACCCTGGACGCGGCCGACCGCCCCGGCGCGGTGCTGGGCACCCTGCGTCGCGGCGAGGGAGGCCGTGACCGCTGGCTGACGGCACTCGCGGAGGCCCACGTCACCGGCGTACGCGTCGACTGGCGCACCGTGCTGGAGGACCGCACCGGCCGCGCCGTGGCCCTGCCCACCTACCCGTTCCAGCGGGAACGCTTCTGGCCCGGCAGCAGAAGACTGCCCGCCGACGTCACCGCCGTGGGCCTCGGCCCCACCGGCCACCCGATGCTCGGCGCCGCCGTACCGGTCGCCGGCAGCGACGCAAGCCTGCTCACCGGACGGATCTCCGCGGACACCCACCCATGGATCGCCGACCATGTACTGCTCGGCACGGTCCTCCTGCCCGGCACGGCCATCGTCGGACTCGCCGCCCGCGCGGGGGAGTCGGCCGGCTGCCCGTACCTCGAGGAACTCACCCTGGAGGCCCCGCTGTCCCTCGACCCGGACCGGGCGACCGTCCTCCAGGTCGTCGTAGGCGACAGCGACTCCGCACCGAACGCCCGCACCGTCACCGTCTACTCCCGCCCCGAGGGCGACGAGGCCCCCTGGACCCGCCACGCCACCGGCACGGTCCGCGCCACCGACCCCACCGGCCACGTACCGGAACCCCTTCCTTGGCCTCCCCAGGACGCCCGACCCGTCGACCCGGCCGGGTTCTACGACGCCGCCGCCGAGGGCGGCTACGGATACGGGCCCGCCTTCCAGGGGCTGAAGGCCCTGTGGCGGCGCGGCGACGAAGTCTTCGCCGAGGTCGTCCTGGGCCAGGAGGCCCGCGCGGACGCCGCCGCATTCGGGCTGCACCCCGCCCTGTTCGACGCCGCCCTGCACGCCGTCGGAGCGGCGGGGCTGCTCCCCGGCACCGGCGAGGTGAGGGTGCCGTTCGCCTGGCAGGGCGTCAGCTCCTACTCCACGGGCGCCACCGAGCTCAGGGTCCGGCTGAGCCGCCCCACGGAGCGCGAGGCCGTGCGCCTCGACGCAGTGGACCCCACCGGCGTTCCCGTCCTCCACGTCGAGTCGCTGGAGTTCCGGCCGGTCTCCGCTGCCCAGCTGGCCGCCGTCCACGGCCCCCGGGACGCCCTCTTCACCGTCGACTGGACACCCGCCGCCCCCGGCCCGGTCCCCCTGTCATGGGCGGTGGTCGGCGCCGACTCCCTCGGCGCGGCCGACCACCTGGCCGAGGACGCCTTCGCCATCGAGTGGCACGCCGACGCCGGCGCGCTGATCGAGTCCGTCGACGCCGGCATGAACGTGCCGGAGGTCGTCCTGCTCTCCGGAGCCCGTACGAAGGACGGCGACACGACAGCACCGGGCGAAGAGGACGCAGCGGCCGTCCACCACCGGGTGACCGCGGTACTCGCCTCGGCCCAGACCCTCCTCGCGGACCCGCGGTTCGACGAGTGCCGCATCGTGCTCCTCACCGGCGGAGCCGTCGCCGTCCAGGACGGCGAGGACGTCACCGACCTTCCCGGCGCGGCCGCCCGCGGCCTGCTCCGGTCGGCGCACTCCGAACACCCCGGCCGGTTCGTACTGGTCGACGCCCCCGCCGACGGCGACCTCACCGGCCTGACCGAGGCGCTGGTCCCCGGAGAGCCGGAGACCGCGCTGCGCCACGGGTCCCCGTCGGTGCCGCGTCTGGTACGCGCGCGGCCGGCCGGCACACCCGCACTGCCTGCCGGAACCGTACTGATCACGGGCGGCACCGGGGTCCTCGGCGGCCTGGTCGCGAAGCACCTCGCCACCGCCCACGGCGTGACGGACCTGCTCCTGCTCAGCCGCTCCGGACCGGATTCCCCCCAGGCGGCCGGTCTCTCCGCCGACCTCGCCGAGCTCGGCGCCCACACCGAGATCGTGGCCTGTGACGCCGCCGACGCGGACAGCCTGGCCACGGTGCTGGCCGGCCGGCGGATCGCCACGGTGGTGCACGCCGCGGGCATCCTCGACGACGGTGTCTTCGAAGCGATGACCACCGAACGCGTCACAGCGGTGCTGCGCCCCAAGACCGACGCCGCCCTCCATCTGAGCCGCCTCGCCGAGCCCGAACTCTTCGTGTTCTTCTCCTCCGCCACCGGCACCTTCGGTACCGCGGGCCAGGCCAACTACGCCGCCGCCAACGCCGCTCTGGACGCACTGGCCGCCCGCCTGAGGGCCCGCGGCCGCACCGCGCTCTCCGTCGGCTGGGGCATGTGGGCCACCGCCACCGGCATGACCGGCCACCTCGCCGACGCCGACCGCGACCACGCGACCGGCGACAACACCGCCCTCTCCGACGGGGACGGCCTCGCCCTGTTCGACGCCGCCCTCACCGCCGACCGCCCCCACCTGGTGGCGGCCCGCCTGGACCTGGCCACCCTGCGGGCCCGCGCCGGCAGTCTCCCCGTCCCGCCGCTGCTGCGGACCCTCGTGCCGCCACCCATGCGGCGCGCGGCCGAGCAGGAGGCCCAGGACGCGATGTCGTTCAGCGCCCAACTGGCCGCCGCCGACCCGTCCGAACGCCGGCAGACCGTGCTCGATCTGGTGCGCAGCCACGCCGCCGCCGTCCTCGGGCATGTCTCCGCGTCGGCTGTGGACGCCGAACGGGGCTTCACCGACCTCGGGTTCAGCTCGCTCACCGCCGTTGAGTTCCGCAACCGGCTGAGCGCGGCGACAGGCCTGCGGCTGCCCACCACATTGGTCTTCGACCACCCGAGCGCTGCCCGCCTCACCGACCACCTGCTGGAGCAGATGGTGGTCGATGACTCGGCGACCGGCCCCGCGGAACTCCTGGCAGGCCTGGACCGGCTCGACACCGTCCTCTCCGGCCTCGGCCCCGAGGACACCACCCACACCCGGGTGATCTCTCGCCTCCACGCGCTGCTCGCCCGGTACGACACCGCGCACGACGCGGACCTGGTCACCGCGGCAGGGGACCTCGACACGGCGGACGACGAGAACCTCTTCGCGTTCATCGACAACGAACTGGGAGCCTGAGGCGATGACGGACAGGACCGTCGGCACACGACCCGTGTCCACCGAGGACAAACTGCGGGACTACCTGAAGCGGGTCACCACCGACCTCGCCGCGGTACGCAGTCGTCTCCGTGCCGCGGAGACCGCCGAACGGGAGCCGATCGCCATCATCGGCATGGCCTGCCGCTACCCCGGCGGGGCCGACACCCCCGAGGCGCTGTGGCGACTGGTGAGCGACGGCGTCGACGCCATATCAGGGTTCCCGGAGGACCGGGGCTGGGACATGGCACCCTTCGACGCCGGTGCCGCCGCAGGCGTGGAGTTCACCCGCGAGGGCGGATTCCTCGACGGCGTCGCCGACTTCGATCCGTCGTTGTTCAACATCTCGCCTCACGAAGCCCTCGCCATGGACCCCCAGCAGCGCCTGGTGCTGGAAACCTCCTGGGAGGCCGTGGAGCGCGCCGGCATCGATCCGACCTCCCTGCGCGGCAGTCGCACCGGCGTCTTCACCGGCGTCATGTACAACGAATACGCCTCGCGCGCGCTGTCCGTCCCCGAGGAGGTCGCCGGCCACCTGGGCACCGGCAGCAGCGGCAGCGTCGTCTCCGGCCGGGTGTCCTACACCCTCGGCCTGGAGGGCCCCGCCCTGACCGTGGACACCGCCTGCTCGTCCTCGCTGGTGGCACTGCATCTGGCCGTACGGTCGCTGCGCAGCGGGGAGAGCTCCCTGGCGTTGGCCGGAGGTGTCGCGGTGATGGTCACCCCCAACACCTTCATCGACTTCGGCATGTCCGGTGGCCTCGCCTCCGACGGCCGCTCCAAGTCCTTCTCGGCGCAGGCCGACGGCGCCGGCTGGGCCGAGGGCGTGGGGGTGCTGCTGGTCGAGCGGCTCTCCGACGCCGTCCGCAACGGCCACCCCGTACTGGCCGTGGTGCGCGGCTCCGCCGTGAACCAGGACGGCGCCTCCAGCGGACTCACCGCCCCGAACGGGCCCTCCCAGCAGCGCGTCATCCGTGACGCCCTGGCCGCCGCCCGCCTCACCACCGCCGACATCGACGTGGTCGAGGCACACGGCACGGGCACCTCACTGGGCGACCCGATCGAGGCGCAGGCCCTCTTGGCCACGTACGGGCAGGATCGTGCCGGGGACCGGCCGTTGTGGCTGGGTTCGTTGAAGTCGAACATCGGTCATACGCAGGCTGCGGCAGGTGTTGCGGGAATCATCAAGATGGTGGAGGCGATGCGGCACGGTGTGCTGCCTCGTACGCTGCACGTGGACGAGCCGTCGCCCCATGT
>NZ_JBEOVL010000112.1:0-4555 GCF_040295485.1 Streptomyces sp. NPDC002793
GCTCTGGATGGTGATGATGTCGCTGTCACGGTGGCTGATGTCGATTGGGGGCGGTTCGGTGCGGCTTTCACCAGCCTCCGCCCCAGCCCCCTCCTCGTCGAACTGCCGTGGCGGAGGGAGGGACAGGGCGCTCCGGCCGAGAACACGGACGCTGTCTCCGCCTGGGCGGACCGCCTCGCCGGCATGCCCGAGCCGGGACGGGACCGCGCCGTGCTCGATCTCGTACGCGTGGAGGTCGCCGCAGTCCTCGGGCACACGACGCTCGACAGCGTGGACCCCGAACGCCCCTTCAAGGAACTGGGTTTCGACTCGCTGACCGCCCTCGACCTGCGTGACCGCCTGACCCGGGCCACCGGCCGCCGGCTCACCGCCACCCTGGTGTTCGACCACCCCAACGCCCAGGCCCTTGCGCTGCACCTCCTGACCGAGGCGTTCGGGGAGCCGGCCGACCGCGCCGACAACACCGCCCCGACCGTCCGCGACGACGAACCGATCGCCATCGTCTCCATGGCCTGCCGCTATCCCGGCGGTGTCCACAGCCCCGCCGAGCTGTGGAAACTGGTCGTCGAGGGCTGGGACGTCGCCGGGGACTTCCCGGACGACCGCGGCTGGGACCTCGACTCCCTCTTCGCCGGGGACGGTCCCGGGACCTCGTACGTGCGTCAGGCCGGTTTCCTCGACGGCGCAGGAGAGTTCGACGCCGCTCTGTTCGGCATCTCGCCGCGCGAGGCGCTCGCCATGGACCCGCAGCAGAGGCTCCTCCTGGAGACCACCTGGGAGGCACTGGAACGCGCGGGCCTCGACCCCACGTCGCTGCGCGGCAGCCGCACAGGTGTCTTCGCCGGCACCAACGGCCAGGACTACACCGCCCTCGCGGCCCAGGCGGGCCAGGACGTCGAAGGCTTCCTCGCCACCGGCACAGCCGCCAGCGTCCTCTCCGGCCGGATCTCCTACACCTTCGGCCTTGAGGGCCCGGCGGTCACCGTCGACACCGCCTGCTCATCGTCCCTGGTGGCGTTGCACCTGGCTGTGCGGGCGCTGCGCAACGGAGAGTGTGACCTCGCCCTCGCGGGCGGCGTCACGGTGATGGCGACCCCCGCCGCGTTCGTCGAGTTCAGCCGGCAGGGCGGCCTGGCCGCCGACGGCCGCTGCAAGCCGTTCGCCGATGCCGCCGACGGCACCTCCTGGTCCGAGGGCGTGGGCGTACTGCTGGTGGAGCGGCTCTCCGACGCCGTCGCCAACGGCCACGAGGTACTGGCCGTGGTCCGCGGATCGGCGGTCAACCAGGACGGTGCGTCCAACGGCCTGACCGCCCCCAACGGTCCCGCGCAGCAGCGCGTGGTCCGCGCCGCCGCAGCCGATGCGGGTGTCGCCCTCTCGGAGATCGACGCGGTGGAGGCACACGGCACGGGCACCCGGCTCGGTGACCCCATCGAGGCGCAGGCGCTGCTGGCGACGTACGGCCAGGAGCGTACCGACGACCGGCCGCTGTGGCTCGGCTCGGTGAAGTCCAACATCGGCCACACACAGGCCGCCTCGGGTGTCGCCGGCGTCATCAAGATGGTCGAGGCGATGCGCCACGAGACGCTGCCCCCCACCCTCCACGTCGACAGGCCCTCCTCCCACGTCGACTGGGCGGCGGGCGCGGTGGAACTCCTCACCGAGACCAGGGCGTGGACCGCGGGCGAAGGCCCGCGCAGGGCCGCCGTCTCCTCCTTCGGCGTGAGCGGCACCAACGCCCACGTCATCCTGGAGGAGGCGGCTCCGACCGCTTCCTCGAAACCCGTCACCGGTGCGCGAGCCGGCGGACCGTGGCTGCTGTCCGCGCGCTCCGCACCCGCACTCACCGCCCAGGCGCAGCGTCTGCGGGCCTTCCTCGCCGAGCACCCCGAGGCGGACCCCTCGGCCGTCGCCCACACGCTGGCGACCGGCCGGGCAGCGCTGGAGCACCGTGCGCTCGTTCTGGGCGACGACCTCGTCACCCTCACCGCCGGTCTGGAGGCCCTCGCCGGGAACACGCCCTCCGGCGACGTCCGGCGCGGCACGGCGACCGTGACCGACGGCCGTCCGGGCTTCCTGTTCACGGGGCAGGGATCCCAGCGCGCCGGTATGGGGCGGGAGCTGTACGAGTCGTTCCCGGTGTTCGCGGATGCTTTCGACGCGGTGTGTGCGCGGGTGGATTTGGAGCGTCCGCTGGGTGAGGTGGTGTTCGGGGATCAGGAGGCCTTGGACCGGACGGTGTACGCGCAGGCGGGGCTGTTCGCGTTGGAGGTCGGGCTCTTCCGGCTCCTGGAGTCGTGGGGTGTGGTCCCTGATGTGCTGGTGGGCCATTCGGTGGGTGAGCTGGCTGCTGCGCATGTCGCCGGTGTGCTGTCGCTGGATGATGCCTGCCGGCTGGTCTCCGCGCGTGGCCGGTTGATGGACGCGTTGCCCGAGGGCGGTGCCATGCTCGCCGTCGAGGCGGCCGAGGACGAGCTTGAGCTGCCGGAAGGGGTGGATCTGGCGGCGGTCAACGGGCCGACTTCGTTGACGGTTTCGGGCTCGGTCGAGGCGATCGGCCTGCTGGAGGAGCACCTCCGTGGGGAGGGGCGTCGGGTCAAGCGACTGTCCGTCTCGCACGCGTTCCACTCGCACCTCATGGAACCGATGCTCGCCGAGTTCGCGAAGGTGGCCCGTTCGCTGACGTACCGTTCCCCCTCGATCCGGATCGTCACGACGGCGTCCGGCGACATCGACACCCCCGAGTACTGGGTGCGCCAGGTCCGCGAACCGGTGCGCTTCGCCGACGCCGTGGCCTCCCTCTCGGACACGGGGACCTTCCTCGAACTCGGCCCGGACGGCGTCCTGTCGGCGCTCGTCTCCGCCCTGCTCGACGGCGCCTCCGCCGTCCCCGTCCTGCGCGACGGGCACCCCGAGGCGAACTCCTTCGGGCGGGCCGTGGCGGATCTGCACGTGCGGGGCGTCGCCGTGGACTGGGCCCGTCACCTGCCCGGACCCGGCCTCGCCCTGCCCCCGTATGCCTTCCAGCACGAGCGGTACTGGATCCGGCCGCGACCCAGCACGGGAGACCTGGCCGCCGCCGGACTCGGCAGCGCAGACCACCCGCTCCTGGGTGCGGCGGTGCCCCTCGCCGACGGTGCGGGCCACCTGTTCACCGCCCGGCTGACGCACACCGCCCAGCCCTGGCTGGCCGGCCACGTGGTCCACGAGCGCATCGTGCTGCCCGGCACCGCGCTGGTCGAGATGGCGCTGCGCGCAGGCGCCGCGTGCGGCACCGCCGCGCTGGACGAGCTCCTGGTCGAGACGCCTCTGATCCTGCCCGCCACCGTGCAGGTCGTGGTGGGCGCGGCGGCCGATGACGGCGTCCGTCCGGTCACGGTGTACGGCCGTCAGAACGACGCTCAGGAATGGACCCGGCACGCCGCCGGACTGCTCTCCACCGCTCCCGATCCGCTCCCCGCCCCCCTCACCGACTGGCCCCCGACGGGCGCTGAACCGGTGGACGTGACCGGCCTCTACGAGCAACTCGCCGCCGTGGGCCTGGAGTACGGTCCCCTCTTCCGGGGCCTGCGCGCCGCCTGGCGTACCCCCGAGGCGCTCTACGCGGACGTCGCCCTGCCCGAGGACGCGGACGCCGCCGCCTTCGGCCTGCACCCGGCGCTGCTCGACTCCGCCCTGCACGCCCTCGGTCTCGGCGGTGTCCTCGACGACGCCGATGCGCCGGGCACGGCACGGCTGCCGTTCTCCTGGACCGGAGTCACCCTGCACGCCTCGGGCGCGGACCGGCTGCGAGTACGATTTGCCGCAGTCGGCCCCGACACCGTGAGCGTGACCGTCGCCGACCCGACCGGTACTCCGGTCGCCTCTGTCGGCACGCTGACCCTGCGACCGGTCGACGCCGGCCGGCTCCACGCGTCGGCGGCCGCCGACGCCTTGTTCGACATCACGTGGACACCACTGGGCCTGCCTGAAGGCGTCGAGGACCCCGCCACCCCGTCCACGCCGCAGGCACCGGAGGACGGCATCCGGATCGTCCGCCTGGAGGACGACGAACTCCACGCGACCACGCACCGCGTGCTGGACCTGGTCCGCCGACACCTCGCCGACGACGACACAGCCGACACCCGCCTGGTGCTGGTGACCACCGGCGCCGTGGTCTGCCTGCCGGGCGACACGATCACCGCGCCCGCCGTGGCGGCGGCCCGTGGCCTGGTGCGTTCCGCGCAGACCGAACAGCCCGGCCGGATCGTTCTGGTCGACATCGACCACCCCGACTCACTGGCCGCTCTGCCCGCCGCCGTGATGTCCGACGAGCCCCAGCTCGCCCTGCGCGGCTCCCGGGCGTACGTCCCGCGGCTCGCCCGTCCGGCCCCCGTGCTGCCCGCACCCGGCCCCGGCCGGCGCCTGCACGTCTCCGACTCCGGTTCTCTGGGTGGGTTGGGGTTTGTTGAGGCTCCTGAGGTGTTGGGTGGTTTGGGGTGGGGTGAGGTGCGGGTTGAGGTGCGTGCTGCGGGGGTGAATTTCCGTGATGTGTTGATCGGTTTGGGGGAGTATC
>NZ_JBEOVL010000113.1:0-4532 GCF_040295485.1 Streptomyces sp. NPDC002793
CCGGTATCGCCGTCTTCATGGGGTCCGGATCGGCTCAGGCACTCGACTTCAACAACGATGCCTGCCTGGACCTGTCACGGACACAGGTCTGTGACAACCACAAGCTCTACCGGTTCGTCCGAATGCAGGGCCCAACACAGAATCCGTGCGGCATGCCGTGGGCGGCCGTGGTGGTGCGCTCCTGTTGAGCCGCGCCTCCGTATCTGTCTGACCCGACGACGGGGCCGCTGAGCAGCGCGAGGCTGACCACACATTTAGACGCCCTACGGACCAACCGTCCGTGGGGCGTCTGCGCGTACGCATCCGCCGAGGGCGAACGAATTGATGATGCGTGCAGGGGACACCGCCGCAGGCAACGGACGGTTCGGGGCGGGCGGTGATCGGCAGTACGCACTGGCCGGGGCAGGTGCTAACCGGCACAGCCGCACCGGCCGAAGCCCATGAGCCGCGTTGCCTCGGACGGGTGAGGTCTCCAGCGGCTAGCCGGTACCTGTACTTGTACCCCTTTGTCAGGGCCGCTGGCGGACTCACCTGCGGCCCTGCCCCGGGTCGTCCTCCGGCTCCGGCGGCGCTGCGGCCTCAATGCGGGCGGTTCGGCGGCGGCCTCCTTGTGTGCGACGTCGTCGGCGCGGCACGGACGGCACACGGACCTGTCTCCGGCCCGTACGGCGGTCCGGTGCACAATGATCTCTTCAAGGTCGCCCCGACTCGAGCACCCCGAAGATCGTCTGTGGCAGGCGCACCAACAGCCACTCAGCAGAGGGCCGTCCTTGCCACCAGACGGCCATAGACCAGGACCTTGTCCCCTTGTTCCGCAATCCGCGCTGATTCCGTGCTGGTGACCTGCTCCTACGTGTTATGCCGTCGGTCGCCGGACTCATCGACGGCCTCGCCTCTTCTTCCCGCGCAGCCCGCCCGTCTTGCTACGGGGCGACTTCGTACTCCACCACAGTGTCCGGGCAGTCGCCGGCGAGCATCTCCAGCGCGGCCTGCTCCTTCGCGTCGATGGTGAGCTTCCAGCGGAGCTTGGTGGCGACCCAGTCGGAGGCGTAGGTGCACTGCGCGGACGCGGCCGACGGGAGCCACTCGCCGGGATCCCGGTCGCTCTTGGACCGGTTCGACTTCGCGGTCACCGCCACCAACGAGCGTTCGCTCCCCAAGTCGTTGGCATACTGCTCACGGCGGTCCGCGGTCCATTGCGAAGCCCCCGAATCCCAAGCCTCTGCCAGGGGAACCATGTGGTCGATGTCCAGCTTCCTGGCGTCGACTACCTCAACCTCGTCATAGAACGAGGACCAGGACCCACCCGTGATCGCGCACTGGTTTCCTTGCTCCGGCGTCGTGACGGCTTCGGCCAGGAGCACCTCGCGGCGGGTGTCGCAGCCGTCGCCGTCCTCGTCGATCCAGTGGTGGAAGGAGTCGCGTTCGTACCCGGTCCGGCTCTCCTCACCAAGCGGCAGCATGGCCACCGCTTCGCTGAGCGGTGTCCCGCTGCCGCCCGCGGGGACTCCGGGCGCGGCCGCACCGGTGGCAGACGAGGTCGGGCTGGCCTGCTTGTCGTCAGGATCGGTCGTCGCGGCGGGGTTACACGCGGTGAGGCAGACAGCGAGCAGAGCAGTGCTGATCAGGACATGGCGCGGCGTGATCACGGCGAGGAACTCCGGCAGGTGAGTGGACTGAAACGACCTCATTGTCGCAGGTTGGAGACCGAGGTGACAGAGGCTCAGGTGTTCACGAGGTAGCCCTGACGGGACCCGCATCACCCAGCAGCGGGCCGGAGGCCGGTGCGGTGCAGCATCCAGGGTGAGAACCAAGCGTGACCGCGCTCCGGCGGTCGATCAGGCACCTGATCCGGGCGCTCGCGCGCAGGAAGACCCGGGAGCAGCGGGCCCAGCTGAAAGGGCTCAAGGACGTGTTGTGCTCTCGCCGGTGGCGGGAGTGCGCTGCTTGTATTCCTCGGCGTCGAAAGCCGGTGGGCGACCGCCGGCACGACCTCGCCGCAGACGGTGGCCGATCTGGTCGGAGGACTGGGGGATGACAGCGCGGATTCCACGTCGGCGGAGGTGACTTCGGATCGCGCGCGGGATGAGTACGCGCGGTCCGCCGAGACGGCATCGGGCCGGGCCCTCCTTCCCTTTCCCGGAACTCGGATGCCAGCCATGACGGTCTCGAAGGCCGGGGCGTCACCCGCCTGGCCTGCGGTGACGCGGAGGACCAGGGGTCGTGCCCGGCCGTAGCTGGCAAGGACCTTCGTGCTCAGGCCGCCTCGGGAGCGACCGAGCGCGTGGTCGTCGGGTTCGGCCCGGCCTGGAGCCCTTTTTTCCTGGCTCCGGCGGCGTGCTGGTGAGCCCGGCAGACAGTGGAGTCCACCGACACGGTCCAGCCGATGCCGTCAGCACCCTCGGCCGCTGCCAGGACCGCTGTCAGGATGCGTTCCCAGGTGCCAGCCACGGCCCACCTGATCAGCCGTTTGTGAGCGTTCTGGAACGATACGAGCTCGTCGGGCAGGTCCCGCCAGGGCGAGCAGGTTCGGTACTTCCATGCGATGGCCTCCAAGGTTCGGCGGTGATCGACCCACCGCCGACCGCGGACCGGATCGGCTGGCATCAGCGGCTCGATCCGGTTCCACATCGCATCAGTGATCACTAACCGGACAGACACATCCGATTAACTGCCCACCGATCAATCAGACACGCTCTCGGGGCGAGCGTCCATGCGGTGGATGAGTCCGCCGTCGGGGCCGAAGACGTCGATAAGGTAGCCCTTCTTGAATGACGCCCCCTCCTTCGTCGTCAGGTGAGTGGTGACCGAGGTGTTCTGCCGGCGGAAGATCGCGTCCGCCTGATCCGCGTTGCGGGTCCGGATGACCACCCGGGGCACGCCTTCTGGTCCGTCCTCGACCTGGATCCCGTACACGTCCGGGTCCCCGCCAGCCGCCCGGTAGCGCTCGGCCAGGGCCACGGCGTCCTGGGGAGCGGCCGTGGCCGTGGACGTCGGGCCAGGCATGACCCGCTTCTGTGGTTCCTCCGTGCAGCCCACCAGCAGCGCGGCTCCCGCCACCACCGTCAGTGCCGCGCGGGCGCCCCGTCCTAATGTGTGCACCATCGCCAACTCCCCTGATCAGTGAGGATTCGGCGACCCTACGCGAGGCCCGCCGCGCCGCGGAGGCCGGGCTAGTTGGGGGCTGCAGACCAATCGGACAGACACATCTGATCAACAGCTCAGCCCACCCATGGCAACGGTTCGGCGGTGCGCTCTCCCGGGTGGCGCCCGTGCCGGAACTCTTCGTGGGGCGGCCACGAGGGCCATTGTGAGAGGCGATTGGCAAGATTGCGGCCATGAATGTCACTCCTGTCACTCCCGCACGGCCGATCGACGTCACCGCGGTCTTTCCCCAACTGGTCCCGCTGGCCCGCACGGCGACCCGCCTGCACCCCCGCCCTGGGGCGCCGACGTGGCACGACAGCTCGATCGGCGGGCCGCTGCTGTGGCCCGCCGAGGAGCCGTGGCCACACTGCGAGGAACCGCATGTGGTGGATGGCATCAACCCAGCTCAGCCCCCGGCGGATCTGCGGCTGGAGCGACGGATCTTCGCCGCCTCGCACGGCCGGGACCTGACTCCGGAGGAACGGGAGTCTCTCGAGCGGATCCGACCCCCTCGGACGTATCCGGTGAGCCTGGCGGTCCGGACCTACGACGGCCCCATAGCGATGCTGCCCGTCGCGCAGCTGTACGTACGGGATGTACCCGATCTGAGCCCGCCGGAGGGCAAGGACCTGCTGCAGGTTCTGTGGTGCCCCTTCGACCATCCGATCATGCCCAGGACCCTGCTCTTCTGGCGTTCCGCAGCCGCCGTCACCGACACCCTCGACACGCCCCCCGAGCCGCCCGCAGTGCAGTTCGACGGCTATCTACCGGAACCGTGCGTGCTCGAACCGGAGCAGATCACCGAGTACCCCGACCATCTGGAGCTGAGCGAAGAACTGCGGGAGCAGCTCAAGCAATGGAGTGTGCCGCAGGCAGCAGAGGAAGACATGGACCCGGACACGTACTACGACTGTGTGCTGTCCAACGCACCTGGCTGGAAGGTCGGCGGCTGGCCCGCTTGGAACTCCACCGACCCCAGCCCGCAGCCCTGCTCCAAGTGCGGCACCGGCATGGAGGTCCTGATGACCGTCGCCACGTTCGAGGAAGGGGACGACGCCGGGAACAGCTGGTCTCCGTACCCCCACCCAGGCGCGGGACCGTACCCCGGCCACCGCGGCTACAACGCGACCGGGGTCCAGATAGGCAGCGGCTACCGGCAGCACCTGTTCGTCTGCCCGGCGGAGCCCGAGCACCCGCACATCGAGTTGATGACGTAGCCCGCCCCCAGTGTGCAGTCGGCGTCACAGTGCGGGCATGCCGTGTCGCCGGGTGGCCGCGAGGCTCAGGGTGCCTAGTAGGGCTTGGTCAGGTCGGACATGGGTGAGCGTGTCCTTTCGGTCGGTGTTGCGTTGACAGGGTGTGACTCCGGATGAGATTGCGGCTGT
>NZ_JBEOVL010000114.1:0-4411 GCF_040295485.1 Streptomyces sp. NPDC002793
TGTCACGAGCCAGGTCCTCATTCGCCTGCATCAACCGCTCGCCAATAAGGACGAACAGCATATTGTTCACCAGCGGTGAGACCTGGATTGCCATGAAAAATTCAGTGCTTCCTGCTAGGCGCCCTCTTCGGCTCTGGGCCGCAGCGAGAGGTACTTACGGACACCTTCCCGTTGAACCCATCTCCGGGCGGACTTCAAGGCTCTGCGCTGCGTACTTCAACCTACTGCGGAAACCCTGTACCTACGGTCAGGTTGGGTGAAACCGACAGTGCGGCCACCGTCCTCCATGCGGCGGCCCCTGGTCAGTCGCCAGGTCGTTCGGCCGCACAGAGTCTTCACCAACCGATGCCTGCGGCACCTCCACCAGAAGAGCTCCCACGATCGCAGCCCCGGCCAGCAGACTCTTGTGCGGCCGCCCAGGCGGGACGTCCGCGGCAGCCTCGGCCGTGCCACCAAACGTCTCACCTGCCGCTTCCGACTGAACCGTTCCGGGTTCGGTAGGGACTCGATCATTTGAGAGGATCGAGTCATGGCACGTCCTTCCCCTTACCCGCTTGAGCTGCGCCGTCGTGCGGTCCGCATGGTCGCCGAGGTGCGGCCGGAGTACGACACCGAGTGGGCCGCTATGAAAGCGGTCGCCCAGAAGCTGGGCATCGGCACAACCGAAACCCTGCGGAAGTGGGTACGGCAGGACCAGATCGACGCCGGCACCCGGCCGGGGACGACGACGGAGGAGTCCGCCGAGCTGAAGCGGCTGAAGAAGGAGAACGCCGAGCTCAAGCGGGCGAACGAGATCCTCAAGGCCGCGGCGTCTTTCTTCGCGGCCGAGCTCGACCGGCCACACACACGCTCGTAGCGTTCATCGACGAGCACAAGGGCCGCTTCGGCGGCGTCGAGCCGATCTGCCGCGTGCTGACGATGCACGACTGCAAGATCGCCCCTGCCACCTACTACGCCCATCACAAACGCCGGACCGCGCCGTCTGCCAGGACCGTGCGGGACGGCGAGCTGAAGGAACTGATCCAGCACGTCTACGACTCCAACTACCGCGTCTACGGGGCGAGGAAGATCTGGCGGGAGCTGAACCGGCAGGGCCAGGCCGTGGCCCGCTGCACCGTTGAATGCCTGATGCGCGAGCTCGGCATCACCGGCGCGGTCCGCGGCAAACGCGTGATCACCACGCTTCCCGGCGGCCAGACCGGGCGGGCCCCGGACCTCGTCGACCGCGACTTCGTCGCCGGCGCCCCGAACCGGTGCTGGGTCGCGGACTTCACCCACGTGAAGACCTGGGCAGGTGTCGTCTACGTCGCCTTCGTCGTGGACACCTTCTCCCGCCGGATCGTCGGCTGGTCCGCGGCCACCGTGAAGGAGACGGTCTTCGTGCTGGACGCCCTGGAGATGGCGATCTGGCAGCGCGACCGTGACCAACATCCGGTTCAGCCAGGCGAGTTGATTCATCACTCGGATGCCGGGTCGCAATATACGAGTTTCCGGCTCGCCGAGCACCTGGACGTCGCCGGTATTGCCGCCTCGATCGGCTCGGTCGGCGACGCCTACGACAACGCCCTGATGGAGAGCACGATCGGGCTGTTCAAGACCGAGCTGATCAAGCCCCGGCGGCCGTGGAAGACGCTGTCCGACGTCGAGCTCGCCACCGCCGAATACGTCGACTGGTACAACCACCGACGACTCCACGGTGAGATAGGCCACGTCCCGCCGGTCGAATACGAGAACAACCACTACCTCGCAACCACGAAACCCCAGGTCACACCCAACATCTGAGATCTCTACCGAACCCGGAACGGTTCACCCCGCCGTCGAATCCAGATCAGTGTCCGACCCATCCGACCCACTCAACTCACTCAACTCAGCCGAAGACTCCGAACCCCAACGATCCCTCCCATCACGCAGATCATCGAAGTCAGACTCCGAGATCGAATCCGCGAGCGACACACGCGACCCACTCAACTCACGCAACTCAGCCGAAGACTCCCAACCCCAACGATCCCTCCCATCACGCAGAGCATCGAAGTCAAACACGAAGACCGGATCCTCAAGCGACACACGCGACCCACTCAACTCACGCAACTCAGCCGAAGACTCCGAACCCCAACGATCCCTCCCATCACGCAGAGCATCGAAGTCAAACACGAAGACCGGATCCTCAAGCGACACACGCGACCCGGACAACGACAGTTCATCCGACGAGTCCGATCCAAACTCCAACCCCGCCAACGAACCCAGATCAGTGTCCGCATCCGACGCCACCGGATCCAGATCAGTGTCCGCATCCGACCCACTCAACTCACTCAACTCAGCCGAAGACTCCGAACCCCAACGATCCCTCCCATCACGCAGATCATCGAAGTCCGACTCCGAGATCGAATCCGCGAGCGACACACGTAGCTCATCCGCCACTTGGAGAATCGGCTTCCCCGCCAGTTCGTCCGGGTCCGTATCGGTCGCACCAGACACACTCGAAATCTCAGGCAAGCTGTCGAGGCTTCCGCGGAAGTCACCCGCGGGCGGTGTGCCGGACTCCATGACCGGCCGAGCATCATTGACGGAACCCTGTAGACGGTGCTCAGCACTCCCCTCAGCATCGGTCCGGGGACCCTGTCCGGAAGACTCCTCCGGCTCCTCGGTTCCGCCTGAAAATCTCCGCTCCGCCTCTCGGAAGAGCCTGGGACTGCTGGCGAGCATGGCTTGGCGTTGCGCCGGTTCGAATGCCCCCAACGGCCATGTTGATTGAAGTACCCACATAGCGCGGTCTCCCTGTGAGATCGGAAGCTTCGCCGCCTGCAGATCGCTGAGCTCCACCGGGACCTCCAGCACAGCCGGAGAGCGCAGCAGATCTGCGATCTTCGCGCTAAGATCTTCCTCGGCTGCGGTCTGGTTCGGGTTCTGCCCTGGCAAGGTGCCACCACCAGCCGCCAAGGGTTCCTGATGGCCACGGACACTGCGTGCAGGACTGGCAGCGCCGGCGGTGACGTCGGCGGGCGACACCTGGTTCACATCGGCGCCTACGGCCCCCCCACTCCCCGTGAGGGCATCACCGATACCCTCTCCGCTCTCACTGGCGGCACGCCCCGTACCACTCCGGACATCCGCGCCATGCGGCTCCGTCGGAACACGGCGGGTCTGCTCAGTCTGATCACGCTCACTCGAAGCCGACGGGTGATCAAAGCGACCGCCGCCGCCGGACGCAACCGAATGGGCAAGCTCACCCGACTCGAAACTGCGTCTCGCCAGCGCCGGATCCACGCTGGTGGGTTGAGGGGCCTGTGACGTCCCAGCCGACGGGGAATCCGCCGACGGCACCACTTCACCGGACTCGGCCAGACGCCCCGCAGCAGGCACCGCCACACCCTGGCCCGGCTCCTCCCCAGAGGCCGACACGCGGCCTGGCCCGCGAAGGCCGAGCCAACCCATCACCTTGTTCCGGACCACGTTCCTACCCCAGCTGGGCATCTTCCACCCGGAGTCACGAACCAGAGGCGCCGCCCCCACCTCCAGCACCTGCAACGACGGGGATCCACCAGCCGACGACCTCGACGACTTCAACAGTGCAACCGACTCCACGTCAGACTCCGTGTCCAAGATCACGAATTCGCCCATCAGGCTCGATTCACCCGCAGAGAGCACCTGCTTGCCACGCCCGCCAGGCGTGAGCAGGGCCTGCGGCGGGGCATCGTCGTCACGGACACCGAATCCGTGGACGAGTTCATGGGCAGCCGGATGCTCCTCCCCAGAGGCCGGCACGCGGCCTGGCCCGCGAAGGCCGAGCCACCAACCCTCCAGCGTGTTCCGAACCACGCGCTCACCCCAACTGGGCACCTTCCACCAGGGGTCACGAACCAGAGGCGCCGCCCCCACCTCAGGCATCACATCCCACATCGGGGACTCATCAGCCCACGACATCGTCAGACTCGGCGGCTTCGACAGACTCGACGACGCATCCAAGACCCCGGAACCGACCGAAGCACCATCGAACGCTGCAACCGACTCCACGTCAGACTCCGTGTCCGAAGGCCGCCACGCGTCAAGGGCCTCGACCAACCGCTGAGCCGACCCACCCGAATCCGACCAAGCGTACTCACCCTGC
Source organism: Streptomyces sp. NPDC002793 (assembly GCF_040295485.1). NCBI lineage: Bacteria > Bacillati > Actinomycetota > Actinomycetes > Kitasatosporales > Streptomycetaceae > Streptomyces > Streptomyces sp. NPDC002793. Next base: position 4,106 of record NZ_JBEOVL010000114.1, read on the forward strand.
ACACTCGAAGACTCGACCTCGCCCCCTTGCCCTTCGAAGTCCACGCCTCTCGCCGCTGGAAGACCCGAACGCCCAGCGGTGGGTTGGATCAGCAATGGCGTACCAGCCTGCCCGTACGACACTGCCGGCATCGCATCGGACGATGCCAACTCGTCGTCCAGGTCACTGCCGTCGGCAGTGACCTGCTCCCGACGCGTGCTGACGCCGGGGTGAAGGTAGGGGGTCAGTACGTCTGCGATCTGCTGGAGATGGTCGGAGGTGATGACGATGTGCGATTGAGGATTCTCGAACTTCCCCATCAAGCTC
>NZ_JBEOVL010000115.1:0-4390 GCF_040295485.1 Streptomyces sp. NPDC002793
TAAGTGCGTGTTTCTCATCCCATGGTTCGTAACGGGCCTGCTGGGAGGCTCGTCCGGGTGCCCTGGCGGTGCTGGTTGGGTTGAGAACCGTCACACCGCGCCCGGCAGGTGAACGCCAGACCGGTGACGGCCCGCACCGGGGGTTATCCCCCGTTCTGATCTTGGGGTGCGCCGGATCGCGCCCCCGTTGGGGCGAAACTAGCGTTCGGCCATGACCTCGACTCTACGAAAGCACCTCGCCATGGCAATCGGTGTCGCTACGCTGCTCGCCGCAGAGGCGGGCACGGCTGTCGCCCAGTCTGCCGGCCCCTCCGCCGTGGAGCAGTTACGCCAGGATGCCGCAAGAATCCACGCACTCGGTGTCAGCGGTGTGCAGGCTCGTGTCATTGGGCCTGATGGTCGGCAGTCGGTTGCCACCAGCGGCACTGCCGACCTGACCACCGGCCGCCCGGTCTCTTCCCGCGGTTACTTCCGCATGGCCAGCACGTCCAAGACGCTGGTCGCCACCGTGGTCCTCCAACTGGAGGCCGAGGGCCGGCTGTCCCTGGACGACACCGTCGACCAATGGCTGCCCGGAGTGGTGCAAGGCAACGGCAATGACGGCAGCAAGATCACCATCCGCCAACTCCTCCAGCACACCAGCGGCATCCGCGACAACCTGCCGGGATACACCACGCCGGAGGAGTACTACCAGCAGCGCCACAACGTCTACGAACCCGAGCAGCTGGTCGACCTCGCCATGGCTCACAAGCCGGAGGGCTTCGAGCCCGGCGAGGGCTGGGCGTACTCCAACACTGGCTACGTCCTGCTCGACATGATCATTCAGAAGGCCACCGATCGACCCGCCCACCAGGAGATCGAGAACCGCATCCTGCGCCCGCTCGGCCTCAACCAGACCCGGTGGATGGGCACCTCGCCCACCCTGCCCCGGCCTCACGCCCAGGCCTACCAGCTCTTCGGCCCCGGTTCCCGGGTGGACGTCACCGACCAGATACCGGTGGACTACGAGAACCTTTCGTGGGTCACGACCACGCGGGACGAGAACCGCTTCCTCCGCGCGCTGCTCGACGGCCGCCTGCTGCCGGCACGGCAGCTGGCCAAGATGAAGCAGACCGTCGAGGTGAGCGCAAAGGTCCAAGAGCTGTGGCCCGACGGCCGGTACGGACTCGGCCTGGTCGAACGCCCCCTGAAATGTGGAGGAACCTACTGGAGCCACGAGGGAGGGGACGGCGGCTACATCACCCTCAACGGCGTCACCGATGACGGGCGTCGAAGCGCTGTGGTCTCCATGTCCGAGGCCCGCGGCGACACCAAAGACCACATACTGGAGCAGGAGAACGCGGCCAGCGCCCTGATCGACCACGCACTGTGCGCCGGCGGCCCCAGCACCCGGTGAGCGGGCGCGTCGTCGCGGTGAACTCGGCGCGACGCTCGCTGGTGCCGCAGATGAACGTTGCGTACCACCTCGCCCCGGGCTCCTTTTGGGCTCGCCTCGGCGATACCCCTAGGGACGTAGGGCGGTCAGCCCCCGGCAGACGCCGGTTTCCTCGGCCAGCTGGGGGTGGCGCCTTTGCGCGCCAGGCGCCTGGTCATGAGGGTGATGGCGGCCCAGGTGATCAAAGTTTCGGAGTGCTGGACGAGCCGTTCATAGTCCCGTGCATGCCGGCGGGCGTGCATCATCCACGCAAGACTGCGTTCGACGACCCAACGACGTGGGAGTACGACGAAGCCGGATGCGTCCTTGGGACGGCTGACGGGTTTGATCGTCAGGTTGAGGTGCTGTTTCGCCCAGTCGACGAGCTTCCCGGCGTAAGCCGAGTCGGCCCACACGATCGTGATTTCGGGGTGCATCAGGCGCAGGCGGAACAGGACCTCCTTCGCCGCAGTGGAGTCGTGCAGGTCGGCGGGGGTGACCATGACCAGCAGGGGAAGCCCTCGGGTGTCGACGACCAGGTGGCGCTTGCGACCGTTGATTTTCTTGCCCGCGTCATAGCCGCGGGTAGCTTTGGAGACGGTCTCGGCGGCCTTCACGCTCTGGGAGTCGATCACGGTGGCCACCGCCCGGGGACCTTTGTCCATGTCACGGCGGATCCGCCCGGACAGATGGTCACGGATCTGTCCGATGACCCCGCAGGCCGCCCAGCGGGCCATGAATCCCCAGACTGTGCGCCAGGGCGGGAAATCCGCAGGTAAGGCCCTCCACTTGCAGCCAGTGTCCACGACATAGCGAATCGCGTCGACGACCTCGCGGCGGGGGTGCTTCTCCGGCCTACCGCCGCGGCTGGTGTCGCAGGCCGGTGTGGGCAGGAGGGGTTCGAGCAGGGCCCATTCGGCGTTGGTGGTGTCCGAGGGATAGCGGCGGCGACGCATGGCAGTTGGCTTTCCGCAGTGCTGCTGGGGCCGTCCGCCGTCCGGGCGGCCCCAGCAGCGACCGGTCAGGAGCTGTTGATGAGGTCGAGTGTGGATTCAATGGAGTTGAGCTGGGCGGTGATGTGCTTGACCCACTTGTCGCCCGGGTGGGCGGCGGCGTGCGGGGCGACGGTGCCAGTAATGAGCCGGCGGAACTCGGTCAGCTTCTCCCTGATCACTGCCCGTTCGTATGCCTCCAGGGCAGGCCGTTCGGCGCCGAGCTGGTAGCCGTTGGCTCTGGTCCAGATCAGCGGCGGCCAGCCCTTCTCCGTCGCCTGGTCCTTCAGGGCCGCAAGCCCGGACCGCACCTGACTGGGGGACAGATCGCTCGCGCGTACCAGCTGAGGGAACAGCAGACCGGCGGGCCTGGCCTCGAACAACACGAACCGGACGGTGTCCGCGTGCCGCCGGGCGACATCGCCCCGCCGCCGCGAGGCTCGGGGCATGCCTACTCGCCCTTCAGCATGCGGGCCAGTTCGTCGTCCATGTCGACCTGGCCTGTGTCGACAGCGGTCTCGATCCAGTCCAGGGTGGCCCGAACACGGGCGACGTTCTCGTGCACGATCGTGCGTTCGTCGTCGTTGAGCGTGCGATCCCGCAGGCCGGGGACGGTGCGGCCGGCCGCGGCCACGAAGGAGTGGCAGGCGGTGACCAGGTCCAGAAACTCCACCGTCCGGTCGATGTGCCGGACGGCCGGGGCGACGGGGCTGGTGCGTTCGAAGTCCTCGCGGGCTTGCCGGCTTCGCTCGTTCTGGGCATGGTTGACCTGGAAGCGGGCGGTGTCGTCGCTCATCGCCTTGAACGCGACGTCCGGACGGCGCAGCAGGCTGGTTGCGGCGGTTGTTGCGACCGTCTCGTCACGGGTGAACTCCTCCACCACCCGGACCTTGTCCTCCGCCGACACTTTGGCTGCCACCTGCGGACGCTTGAGGAAGTCGGTGGTCACCGCTGCGGCGACCTCCTCGTCCTGGGCCAGCGAGTGAATCGCGGTGACCTTCTCCTGCGGCGTCACCGGCGTTTCGACCTGCTGCCCCACCCGCCGGTTCGCGTCGTCCGTCGTCCACCGGGGCTTCCCCTCCGGCAGCACCAGAACCGCCGCGAACCGCTCCGCGTCGTCCTCGATGTTCGCCAGCGACCGGTGGACGGTGTAGGACGCGATATTGGGTTGCCGGTGTTCCTTCGGCCAGCGGGACGCCACCCACCTCGTGGTCTTCACCGTGGCGACGCTCAGCCCGATGTCGTCGGCCAGACGGGCCAGCGACTCCTCGACAGTCCACTCCGTCTCCCCGACCGGACCACCCCGCTGCCGCATCGGCTCGATCTCCAGAGCCCGGTCACCGATCGTGAACTGCCCGCGCGTCTGCTGCTCGACCACATCCCGCAGCTCGGCCACGATCTGCTCGTAACGGAACTGGCTGACGCTTCCGACCTTCTCGTTCTCCTCGGTCATGGTGTCCACCACCAACCGCGGGCCGGGGCACGGCACTTGGGGCCGTGACGGGACAGGGCCCGCTTCCTCACCGAGAGTCGGTCTGCAAATCCTAAGATCGCAACGATTGACCATAAATGACCGATTGGTGACCGGAGTTGGGCTCACCATGCGTTCGCTCAGTGGTTACTGTGACCGTTCGCCGAACGGTTCCTTCCGGCGCCTCCAGGCCCTCACCTTGCACCGCGTCGAGCAGTACAAGGCATCCGAGCGACGGTCGACGCCGACCACCCACCGGGCCCCGCACTCGGGGCACTCAGCCTCGCCAACACCGGCCTGGACGGCCGCCAGGCGCTTACGCAACCGGCGTTCCCGCCGCCACTGCCTGGCACGACACGCCGACGAGCAGAACATCGCCCCGGGCCGGGCATCCGGCCTCAGCCGCTCCCCGCAGCCCCGGCAGTTCCTCTCCCCGGCCTGTCCGGTGCCCTCGGACACCAGGCCAGCGTAGGACGCCAGGCTACTCAGAACCGGGGCTTAGAAACAGGCTCT
>NZ_JBEOVL010000116.1:0-3714 GCF_040295485.1 Streptomyces sp. NPDC002793
GCAGCCAGGCCACCACCTCGCCCATGGCCCCCGGCTGTTCGGCGAGGACGGCCAGGCGGATCCTCGCGCGTCCTCCTCCGGAGGAACGACGCACGAACCTACGGTTCGTAAAGACGATAAAGCCCTGCGGGCTTTCAAACTAATTCCTCCGGAATGAGTTTGGGAATTCCTCCGGAATTCTCGCACTCTGTACGGGAAGTGATGCGACCTCTCCGGCGACAGCAGGCGCCGGGGGTGACAGGTAGTCAAGCGCCGGTCAGGCCTGACGTCGAATCACCACCTACCGCACGACTCGTAGCTGACGTCACGACAACTACGCGCCAACAAGGAGGTTCGGGTTATCCGGGCCGGAGCGAGAGTCGCGTGCATCATTCTCGGTCGTAGCTAAGGGCTGGAATCAGTCCACTCCGCCTTGCATCACTAAAAACCTGGGGTAGAGTCCGTTAATTTTGATGGTCCCCACCCCCGCCCAGCCAAAAATCCGTTCACCCGAACTGCATAAAACGAGGTCAGGAGCATGACCACTGCGGAGCTTCACCGAGCCTCGACAACGGGGACTCTCGGTTCCAGAGGAGAAAGAATAGGGGGTGAGGCTGGAAGATCAAAACAAACAAAATGCACGATTAGAGGATGCAATAAATCAAAAAGGATATCCCATCCATTAGGAGCCTACTTTTAGGTCAATATAGGAATTGTACTGGCCAAAAAAACCAGGACTTAAGCGACATTTACCTACGAAAAGCCTGGATTCTCGCTTGATCCCTTCACACCGCTAACACATACTGCACAACACTCGCTACTTAGCGTGAAACCTTGGGGGGAATAATGAATCTGCGTAAGAGCTTGGCTTTCGCCGGCGTCACCATCCTGACCGCTGCCACAGCCAGTCAGGCGCATGCTGCGGAACCGAGCGAGCTCCAGCAGCAGATTGACACAGTGCTGGCCAACACCACGGGGGGCGTGCAGATCAGCCTGAACGAAATAGCCTGGGAGGGCGGGCAGGCCATCATGTCGTTCCCGCTGCCTGGGGAGGAGGTAGCGCCTCCCAGCAGTCAGGCCGCTATCGACCTGCAGACCCAGCAGGCTGGGGTCTCGAAGCAGAGCGTTAAGGCTGCCGCTGCTGCGGGCGAAGCCCTCGCAGCAGCAAGTGACAGCTGCCCGACGGAGGTGTTCGGTAATGACTGGTATTGCTTCTACCAGTACAAGGACTTTGGCGGGCGCCGCCTCCAGTGGAACCAGGCGAAGCACGATGTCGTCTTTTTCTCGCAGTTCGACTTCGTGAACAAGACGTCGTCCTGGTCCAACAAGGGCGGGAAGTACATCTACGTACAGGGTCGCTCTCAGACTGGTTCCGACAGGTCCTGCTGGGAAAAGCCGCTCATCCTCTGGCAGGAAGCTCCCCACACCAGCAAGGCATTTGTGGGGTCGAGTCTGGACAACAAGGCAGACTGCTTCTGGACGTCTTACTGAATTGATGGGTGGAGAGATGCTCCCTCTCCACCCATCGCACGTTCAGCCCTTAAGGAATGTTACGTAATTTACGACCGCGGGTCCGTCTACTTTCATTGCGGGCGAGGATTCCAGGAAGATCTCCTCATAGGCGAGAATCTTACCGTTTTCAGGGTCGACGACCAGCATGTGCTCGGCCGGAATGCTTCCGGAGTCGTCCTTGACTGTGTAGGCAACGCCTTGGCGCCCAGCTCTGTCGGTCACCTCGCCTGCAGTGGTCAGCCCCTTCTTCTTCGCCAGGACTCGAAGGAGTGCCGCCCGCTGCTCAGGATCGAGGTGGTTGGTCATCAGCTTGTCTACCACTGACTCAGAGATGAAGCCGGCGGTGTCTGCCGGCGCACCCTGGTCCAGCCAAGCTTCCAGCTCGGCCGGGTTGTGAGGCGCGTCTCCGTACCCGACATCCCCTGTGCCCGACCGGTCAACGGGTTCCTTAATCGCATCCCACTGACGCTCCCAGAGGCTGCGCTGCTCATCGTTCTGGAACTGCGGCTTCTCTGCCTTGACCGACCACGTCGTGGTGCCATCCGGCTTCTTCAACGTTTCACGCCGTTCGGGCACCACTGCAGAGGTGATCTGCATCCCTCCGATCCTGGTCGTCAATGACCAGGTTTCCTGGATGAACGGACCGCCCTCGGCACCATCCGCTTCCTGTAGTTTTTCTACCCTCCGAGCGGTGGCTTCCAGGTCCATCGAAGCAGTGGTGGAATCGTCGGCGACCGTGTGGACGGCAAGAAGTCTCGGAGTAGCTACCACCGCCGGATCAATCGGAGGCCGCTGCAGGAGGTCCGGACCTATCAGCAGAGCCCCCGCGACAACAGCAGCCGACACCGCAAGAAGAGAAACCCTGAAGGGCGACGTCCATTTGGTGCGCGAGCGACGACCCGCAGGCCGGGGTTCCTGAACGATGCGCTGAAAGAGAGCATCCGCCTCTGGCTGCACCATGTGAGGCTTATGGATTCGCGATTCGAGTTCGGCCAAAGACCGGTCAATTTCATGCATGACTCTGCTCCTTCACCCGGGCGCTGGCACCGTAACTCGAATCAAATCCGTGAAGAATCTTCTTCAATCGTTTCCTGGCACGGAACAAACGAACCCGCGTCGCCGCCGTACTACATCTCAAAACGGTCGCCTGGTCTGATGCGCTCAGGTTCTCCCAAATCGCCAGGCGAAGGATTTCCTGATCCTCTTCTTTGAGACGTCCGAAAGCCTTGACCAGATCAGCCATAGCTATCGCACTGTCCGCATGCTCAGAAGAGTCGAACGTCGCCGGCTGAGCAGCAAGGAGCTCAGTCAGGCTGACCTGCCGTCGCTGAGAACGTCGATCATTGGCCAGCGTGCGCCGCGCAACTCCGTACAGCCACGGAAGCTCGTCGGCGTCCCCTATATCTTCCATCCGCCGCCAAGCGGTGAGGAACACGTCGGCTACCACGTCCGCCACCCGGTCTGGGTGCGCACGTCGAGCCGCGTACGCCTCGATCGCACCGCGATGGTCTCTGTACAGCTCGGCAAATCTCTGCTCATACATCAGTGACTGCATCTGCCCTCCGAGAGTCCTATGTCCGGCAGCACCTGATGCGTTACACCTGGCCTAGTATATTTCTCACGCACCAGCAGCTGATCGGCTCCAAGCACGTGTGCCAGCCGCCGAGCCTTGCGGTCGAAGCCCTGGACCAGTGGGCGGGTGGACACGCTTGAGACTCCGTCTCCGCCCTGAACAACCAGGTCACCCGGCACACAAGGTGGGATTCTGCGGATCACAACCGGCCGCTAATGCTTCTGCCCAAATGTGTCGATGGGCCCCCTCTTCGGGCGGCCCCGCAGTGATACGACCGGGCGAATGCGGGTCAGGGCGTTGTCCCAGTGAGCCCTTCCATCTTGATCAGGTGGCAAGTTCGAGGGCGAGGACGGCACGGACGACGGCTGTGATCCGGATGGTGCTGCAACGGAGCTTCCGCAGGAGTCGCCCGCGAGCGCCTGGTCCAGCTTGGTGTCCGGCTGCCGAGAAGCCGGCCGGCCGTACCCGCTGCAGGCGGCGAAGGCGCGTGGGGCGCAGGCAGAGGCGCCGTTTCGTCGGGCGCCACCAGGCGCGCGGATGTCACGGTTCGGACGGTAAGTGCGTGTTTCTCATCCCATGGTTCGTAACGGGCCTGCTGGGAGGCTCGTCCGGGTGCCCTGGCGGTGCTGGTTGGGTTGAGAACCGTCACA
>NZ_JBEOVL010000117.1:0-3706 GCF_040295485.1 Streptomyces sp. NPDC002793
ACATGGGGCGACGGCTCGTCCACGTGCAGCGTACGAGGCAGCACACCGTGCCGCATCGCCTCCACCATCTTGATGATTCCCGCAACACCTGCCGCGGCCTGCGTATGACCGATGTTCGACTTCAACGAACCCAGCCACAAGGGGGCTTCACGGCCCTGTCCGTACGTGGCCAGCAGGGCTTCCGCTTCGATCGGGTCACCCAGCCTCGTCCCCGTACCGTGTGCTTCCACGGCGTCCACGTCCGACGTGCCCAGCCCCGCCTCGGCGAGCGCGGCACGGATGACGCGCTGCTGCGCGGGCCCGTTCGGTGCCGTCAGCCCGTTGGACGCGCCGTCCTGGTTCACGGCGGAGCCGCGCACCACGGCCAGTACGGGGTGGCCGTTGCGGACGGCGTCGGAGAGCCGCTCGACCAGCAGCAGACCGACGCCCTCGCCCCAGCCGGTGCCGTCGGCGTCGGCGGAGAAGGCCTTGCAGCGGCCGTCGGTGGAGAGGGCTCCCTGGGTGCTGAACTCGATGAAGGTACCGGGCAGCGGCATCACGGTGACGCCTCCGGCCAGCGCCATCGAGCACTCCCCCGCACGCAGGGACCGGGCGGCCAGGTGCAGCGCCACCAGGGACGAGGAGCAGGCGGTGTCCACGCTGAGCGCGGGGCCGCGCAGACCGAAGGCGTACGAGATCCTGCCGGAGAGGACGCTGGCGGTGTTCCCGGTGCCCAGGTGTCCCTCGGTGGCGGCCTCGGAGCCCAGCAGCAGGGCCGCGTAGTCCTGGCCGTTGGTGCCTGCGAACACGCCGGTGTCGCTGCCGCGCACCGAGCCGGGGTCGATGCCCGCGCGTTCGAACACCTCCCAGGCGGCCTCGAGCAGAAGCCGCTGCTGAGGGTCCATGGCGAGGGCCTCGCGCGGCGAGATCCCGAACAGGCCGGCGTCGAAGGCCGCGATGTCGTCGAGGAAACCGCCGGACCGGCTGTGTGAAGGGCCGTCGGGGCTCAGCAGGGCGTCGAGGTCCCAGCCCCGGTCGGCGGGGAAGTCGGTCATGGCGTCGGTGCCGGAGGCCACCAGGTTCCACAGGGCCTCGGGCGAGTCGACGCCGCCCGGGAAGCGGCAGGACATGCCGATGATGACGATGGGGTCGTCGTCCGTCGCGCGCCGGTCGCCCTCGGCCGCCGGGGCGGCGGTGTCTCCGTACAGCAGGGTGAGCAGGTGCTCGGCGAGGGTGGCGGGAGTCGGGAAGTCGAATACCAGGCCGGCCGGGAGGGACAGTCCTGTCCGGGCTCCCAGCAGGTTGCGCAGCTCGAGGGCGGTGAGGGAGTCGAAGCCGAGGTCGCGGAAGGCACGCTCGCGCTCCACGGCTGCTGGGGAGGCATGGCCGAGGACGGCCGCGACGGCGTCCAGGACGAGTGACTCGACGCCGCGTGTCTGTTCGGCGGTGTCCGTGCCGAGGGCGGTGAGGGGGGCGGGCCCAGCGGCGTCGGCGCCGCGGACGACAGGGGTGGCCTCGGGCAGCTCGGCGAACAGGCGGCTGGGCCGTACGGCGGTGAAGCCGGGGGCGAAGCGTTCCCAGTCGATGTCGGCCACGACCACCGTGCTGTCGCCCTCGGCCAGGGCGGTCGTCAGCGCGTCCAGGGCCCGGGCCTGCGCCATGGCCGGCAGTCCGCCGCGGGCGAGCCGCGCGGCGGCGGCCGGTTCGGCGGCCATGCCGGCTCCGGCCCAGGCGCCCCAGGCGACGGCCGTGCCGGCCTGGCCGCGGGCACGGCGGCGTTCCACCAGGGCGTCCAGGTGGGCGTTGGCGGCTGCGTAGGCGCCCTGCCCGGCGCTGCCGAGCACGCCGGCGAGCGAGGAGAACACGACGAAGTCGGTCAGGTCACCGGTGAGTTCGTCGAGCAGGTCGGCCGATGTGGCCTTGGCCGCGAGGACGGCGGCGAGCCTGTCGGCGGTGAGGGCGTCGAGCACGCCGTCGTCGACGATTCCGGCCGCGTGCACCACGGCGGTCACGGGGTGCTGGGCCAGCAGATCAGTCACGGCAGCCCGGTCGCTCAGGTCGCAGGGGACGACGACGCAGGTGCAGCCCTGTGTGGCGAGGTCGGCCACCAGGCCGGAGGCACCGGGCGCGGCGGGACCGCGCCGGCTCGCGACGACGATCCGGGTGGCTCCGCGCTCGGCCAGCAGGCGGGCGGTGAGGTCGCCGAGGGCGCCCGTGCCGCCGGTGACCAGGACCGTACCGTCGGCGTGCCATTCGGGGGTCCGCCCGTCGGCCGTGGCGGGGGCCCGACGCAGTCGGCGGGCGTGGATGCCCGTCCGCCGGAGGGCCACCTGGTCCTCGCCCGACTCCCCGGAGAGGACCTGGGCGAGACGGCCTGCGGCCCTGCTGTCGAGGTCGGCGGGTATGTCGACCATTCCGCCCCAACGGTCGGGGTGTTCGAGCGCTGCGACCCGGCCGAGGCCCCAGAGCCTGGCCGCCCGGGGGTCGCACGCGTCACCGGGGGCGACCGCGACCGCGTCGGTGGTGAGGCACCACAGGGGCGCGGTGAGACCGGCGTCGCCGTGGGCCTGCAGAAGGAGCAGCAGGTCCGTGGTGGTGGCCGCGTGGACCACGACACCGGCTATCGGTCGCCCGCTCCCGGCGGCGGTCCGGTCGTGCTCGGCCAGCAGGCCGGCGATTTCCTCACGATCGGTGCCGGGGTCGGTCACCACGGTGAGGTGGGCACCGGCGGTACGGAGGGCTTCCGCGGCATGGCCGGTCCCCTCGCCGCAGGTGACGAGAAGCCAGGTTCCGTCCAGTCTCACCGGTCGCTCGGTCAGCGGGGTCCATCCGACGCGGTAGCGCCAGGCGTCCGTGGTGGCCTTGTTGCGGCCGCGCTCCCGCCAGGCCGCGAGGGCCGGGAGAACTCCCCCGAGGCCGTCGCGCTGCCCGTCGTCCAGGCGCAGCGCACCTGCGACGGCCTCCGTGTCGGCGCGGTCCACGGCTGCCCAGAAGTCCTGTTCGGCCGGGTTGTCGCCGAGGGTGGGACGCGAGGCGGCTCTGGGGGTGGGCCAGTGGCGCTGACGGGCGAAGGGGTAGGTGGGCAGGGCGATCCGGGTGCCGCCCAGGGGTGCGAGGTAGGCGGCCCAGTCCACGGCCACGCCCCGGGTGTGCAGGCGGGCGAGGGCGGCGACCAGGGTGTCCGCCTCGGGCCGGCCCGAACGCAGCGCGGGTACCGCCACCAGGCCGTCGGCCTGCTCCTGGACGAGGGCGGACAGCACTCCGGCGGGGCCGAGCTCCAGCGCCGTGCGCACACCGGTGAGGCGACCGACGGCGTCGGCGAACCGGACGGGTTCGCGGACCTGGTTCACCCAGTAGGCGGGGGTGTCGATGTCACCCGCCGCCGTCGTGACGACGGGTACGGCCGGTGCCCGGTACGTCAGAGACTCGGCCACCTTCGCGAACTCGGCCAGCATCGGCTCCATCAGGTGCGAGTGGAACGCGTGCGAGACCGACAGACGCCTGACCTTGCGGCCCTCGGCACGAAGACGCCCCTCCAGGGCGGTGATCGCGTCGGCAGGACCCGAAACGGTCAGTGAGGCCGGCCCGTTGACCGCCGCCAGGTCCACACCGTCAGGGAGGTCCAGCTCGTGCTCGGCCGCTTCGACGGCGAGCATGGCTCCGCCCTCGGGCAACGCGTCCATCAACCGGCCACGCACGGACACCAACCGGCAGGCGTCGTCCAGCG
>NZ_JBEOVL010000118.1:0-3125 GCF_040295485.1 Streptomyces sp. NPDC002793
TCGGGCGCGGTCGAGGCGATCGAGGCCTTCGAGGGACGCCTTCGTGCGGAGGGGCGGCGGGTGAAGCGGCTGTCCGTGTCGCACGCGTTCCACTCTTCTCTGATGGAGCCGATGCTGGCCGGGTTCGCGGCGGTGGCCGAGTCGTTGACGTACCACGCGCCGTCGATCCCGGTCGTCCCGACGGCCTCGGGTGCGATGGACACCCCCGACTACTGGGTACGTCAGGTCCGCGAGCCCGTACGCTTCGCCGACGCCGTGATCAGGGCGACCGGCGAGGAAACCACGAGGTTCCTCGAACTCGGCCCCGACGGTGTGCTGTCGGCCCTCGCCCAGGGCGTCGACGAGGACGCCGTGACCGTACCGGCGTTGCGCGCCGGGCACAGCGAGACCACCGCGCTCGGGATGGCGCTGGCCCACCTGCACGCACACGGGACGCCCCTCGATTGGGCGGCGGTGTTCGGCCGCCCGGACGCCTGGGTGGAGCTGCCGACCTACCCGTTCCAGCGCGAGCGATACTGGCCGGAGCCCGCCGTCACGAGCCCGGCCGGCGCAGGATCCGCCGACGCCTTCTGGTCGGCGGTCGAAGCCCAGGACCTCGCAGGTCTTCCCGTCACCGCCGAGGACCGGGCGGCACTCGACGCCGCCCTCCCGGTACTCGCCGGGCTGCGCCGCACCCACGAGGACCGGGCAGGGGCCGACGCCTGGCGGTACCGCATCGCCTGGGAACCGCTGACGGAACGGCCGGCGGAGCTCTCCGGCACATGGCTGGTGGTCACCCCCGACGGCGTGGTCCCTCCGGACGTGATGGCGGCCCTGCACGGCGCCGCACTGCTGCCCCTCGCCGCGGACCGGCACGACAGGTCAGCTCTCGCCGGTCTGCTGCGCACCACGGCCCCGGACGTCACAGGAGTCCTGGCGATGCTGCCCACCGCCGGCGTGCTGACGCTGACGCAGTCCCTCGGCGACGCCGGGGTCGCCGCTCCGCTCTGGTGCGCCACCCGGCAGGCCGTGGCCGTCTCCCGGTCGGAGCGGCCCGCCGACCCGGCCGACGCGGGGGTCTGGGGTCTGGGGCGGGTCGTGGCACTCGAGCTCCCCGAGCGATGGGGCGGTCTGATCGACCTGCCCGCCGCTCTCGACGCCCGTGCCGGACGTCGCTTCGCCGCACTCCTCGCGGCAGGCATCCGTACGGCGCCCGGCTCCCCGTCGGCCTCGGGCGAGGACCAACTGGCCGTACGTGCCACCGGTGTCTACGGGCGGCGGTTGCGACCTGCACCCACCGCCGGCCGGACCACGCGCCCGTGGACGCCAGAAGGGCCCGTGCTGGTGACCGGCGGGACCGGTGCCGTGGGCTCCCGGGTCGCCCGCTGGCTCGCCGAACGGGGCGTCACCGAACTCGTGCTGGCCGGCCGCAGGGGCCCGGAGGCGCCAGGAGCCCGCGAGCTCCGTACGGAACTGGCCGAACTCGGCGCCGTCGCCCACGTAATGGCCTGCGACGTCTCGGACCGCGACGCCGTCGTCCGCCTGCTCGCCCACCACCCCGTCACCGCGGTGTTCCACACGGCCGGGGTCGTGGACGACGGCGTGATCGACTCACTGACCCCCGACCGGCTCACCCCGGTGCTCAGGGCCAAGGCCGACGCCGCCCGCATCCTCGACGAACTGCTGCCCGACGCCGCCGCGTTCGTCCTGTTCTCCTCGCTCGCCGGCACCCTCGGCAGCGCGGGCCAGGCCAACTACGCCGCTGCCAACGCCGAACTCGACGCCCTCGCCGAACGCCGCCGGGCCGACGGACGCGCCGCCACCTCGGTGGCCTGGGGACCGTGGGACCGGGCCGGCATGGCCACCGAAGGGACGGCCGCCGAACGGATGCGGCGCGGCGGACTGACTGCCCTGGACCCGCTGCGGGCACTGACCGCGCTGGGCCGCGCCCTCGATCTGGGTGACACCTGCGTAGCCGTCGCCGAGATCGACTGGCAGCGGTTCGTCCCCGGCTTCGCCGGTGCCCGCCCCACCACGCTCTTCGCCCGACTGCCGCAGGCCCCCGAGCCCTCCACAGCGCGGGCCGTCGCCCCCGGCGACACACTCGGCCTCGTACGGGATCGGGCCGCCGCCGTCCTGGGACATCCCTCGTCCACGGCCATCGAGCCCGACCGTGCGTTCCGGGACCTCGGCGTCGACTCGCTGACCGCACTGGAACTGCGCAACGCCCTCGCGGCCGAGACGGGCCTGAAACTGCCCGCCGGTCTGGTGTTCGACTTCCCGACCCCGGAAGCGGTCGCGGCGCATCTGCGCGAACTGCTCGGTGGAGAGGCGACGCCGAGCCCTCGACCGGCCGCGAGCAAGGACGCGCCCACCGACGAACCCATCGCGATCGTGGGCATGGCCTGCCGGTTCCCGGGCGGGGTCTCCTCCCCGCAGGACCTGTGGCGCCTCGTCACCGAAGGGGCCGACGCCATCGGCCCCTTCCCCGCCGACCGGGGCTGGGACCTGGACGCCCTGTACGACGAAGGAAGCGGAAGGCCCGGAAGCACGTACACCCGTGAAGGCGGCTTCCTCGCCGACGCCACCGAGTTCGACGCTGACCTGTTCGGTATCTCGCCGCGCGAGGCCCTCGCCATGGATCCCCAGCAGCGGCTGATGCTGGAGACCGTCTGGGAGGCCGTGGAGAGCGCGGGCATAGATCCGCACTCGCTGCGCTCCACCTCGACCGGCGTCTTCGCCGGAACGAACGGCCAGGACTACGCCGCGCTGCTCCTCGGTGGCGGAATCGAGCCGTCCGAATCGGACCTGCACATCGGCACCGGCAACGCGGCCAGCGTGCTGTCGGGCCGCGTCGCCTACGCCTTCGGTCTCGAAGGTCCGGCGGTCACGGTCGACACGGCGTGCTCGTCGTCCCTCGTCGCCCTGCACTGGGCGGTCCAGGCGCTGCGCTCCGGGGACTGCTCCCTGGCCGTGGCCGGGGGGGTGACCGTGATGTCCACACCGGGCGCCTTCGTCGATTTCGCCCGCCAACGCGGACTGGCCGCGGATGGTCGTTGTAAGGCGTTCGGTGTGGGTGCGGATGGTACGGGGTGGGGTGAGGGTGTGGGTGTGTTGTTGGTGGAGCGGTTGTCGGATGCTGTGGT
>NZ_JBEOVL010000119.1:0-3106 GCF_040295485.1 Streptomyces sp. NPDC002793
TGGTTGACAGCGGAACCCCGCACCACAGCCAGCACCTCATGACCGTTCGCCACAGCGTCCGACAACCGCTCCAGCAACAGCAGACCGACACCCTCACCCCAGCCGGTGCCGTCCGCGGAGGCTGCGAAGGAGCGGCACCGGCCGCTGGAGGCCAGGCCGCCCTGGCGGCCGAACTCGGCGAACACCGCGGGCGTGGGCATCACGGTGACGCCACCGGCGAGGGCCAGCGCGCACTCGCCGTTGCGCAGCGACTGCGCGGCCAGGTGCAGGGCGACCAGCGATCCCGAGCAGGCCGTGTCGACGGTGACCGCCGGGCCCTCCAGGCCGAAGGCGTAGGAGATCCGGCCGGACATCACACTGCCGGAGCTACCGGTCATGACGTGCCCCTCGGAGCCCTCCGGCAGGATGCCGGCCGTGGTGTATCCGGCGGCGGAGGCGCCGACGAAGACGCCGGTGCGCGAGCCACGGACGGAGGTCGGGGCGATGCCGCCGCGTTCCAGCAGCACCCAGGCGGTTTCCAGCAGGAGCCGCTGTTGCGGGTCCATGGCGACTGCCTCGCGGGGCGAGATGTTGAACAGGTCGGCGTCGAACTCCGTGGCGTCGTGCAGGAATCCGCCTTCGGCCGTGAAGCCGTCCGGCACGGACAGGTCCCAGCCCCGGTCCGCGGGGAACGGCGACATGGCGTCGGTGCCCGACTCGACCAGCTCCCAGAGGGCCTCCGGGGAGTCGGCTCCGCCTGGGTAGCGGCAGCTCATGGAGACGATGACGACCGGATCGTCCGCCTCGGCCCGCTCCGCGTGCCGGGACGGGCTTTCCGGGGCGGACGGTTCACCGGTGCCGAGCCTGCCGAGCAGTTCGGTGGTGGCGGCTCGGGCGGTGGGGTGGTCGAAGACCAGGGTGGAGGGCAGCCTCAGGCCGGTGGCCCTGTTGAGGCCGTCGCGGACGCGGAGCGCGGTGAGGGAATCGACGCCGAGTCCGGCGAAGGAACTGTCGGGGTCGATGTCCTGGGGGCCGGTGTGACCGAGGACTGCGGCGACGACGGTGCGTACGGCATCGAGCAGGAGGCGGGTCCGGTCGGCACCGGTGGCGGCCTCCAGGCGAGTCCGCAGTTCGCTGCCGTCCGCGTGGTCTTCCGCTCCGGGCCCGGAGCCGTCGGTTCGCGGTTCGGCCGCCTTCGTCAGGCCGCCCAGGAGCGGGCTGGGCCGACGGGCGGTGAACGTGTCGGCGAAGCGCCCCCAGTCGATGTCGGCGACGACGCCGGTCGCACGGCCGGAGTCGACGGCGGCGGTCAGAGCGGCCAGGCACAGGTGCGGGAGCACGGAGGCGATGCCCCGGTCCCGCAGGTATGCGCCTGCGCCTCGGTCGGCGACCATGCCACTGCCGTCCCAGGCGCCCCAGGCCACAGCCGTGGCGGCCAGGCCCCGGGCCCGCCGGTGTTCGGCGAGCGCGTCCAGATGGGCGTTGGCGGCAGCGTAGGCGGCCTGTCCGCCGCTGCCCCAGACTCCGGCTATCGACGAGAACAGGACGAACAGGGCGGCCCGGTCGCCCAGGAGGGCGTCCAGGTGAACCGCGCCGAGCACCTTCGCGCGGGCGGCCTCGGCGATCTCGGACGGCGTGGTGAGGGCAAGCGGCGCGTTGACGGCGACACCGGCGGTGTGGACGACACCGGTGACCGGGTGGCGTTCCAGAAGTGCGGCGAGCGTGGCCGCGTCGGCGACATCGCAGGCCTCGATCGTCGTACGGGCGCCGAGGGCGGCGAGTTCGGCGGCGAGTTCGGCGGCCCCGTGGGCCTCCGGGCCCGACCGGCTGACGAGGAGCAGGTCGGTGACGCCTCGTCGGGCGAGCCAACGGGCGACCTCGCGGCCGAGCGCTCCGGTCCCGCCGGTGACGAGCACAGGGCCGTCGGGGGCCCACGGGACGCCGACGGTGGCCGGCGCGGCCCGCCGTATTCGACGGGTGAAGACCCCGGACGGCCGAACCGCCAGTTGATCCTCGCCGTCGGCGGCGCCTGCGAGGACCGCGCCGAGCCTGCCGGAGACGCGGGGCTCCGCGGCTCCGCCCAGGTCGATCAGTCCGCCCCAGCGTTCGGGGTGTTCCAGTGCGGCGGTGCGGCCCAGCCCCCACAGCATGGCCTGGGCGGGGCTGACGTCGCCGTCGGAGCGCCCCACGGTGACCGCGCCACGGGTGACGCACCACAGGGGGGCGGCGTCGATTCCGGCGTCGCCGAGGGCTTGCAGCAGGGTGACCGTGTCGCCGGTTCCGACGGGGAGAGCTTCGCCGTCGGGGTGCGGTCGCTCGTCGAGCGCCAGGAGGGAGACGACTCCCTTGTACGGGCTTCCCTGCGGGAGGGCAGAAGTGAGTTCGTCGCGCGTGATGCCGGTGGGGACGACGACTTCGGTGACGTCCGTGCCGGTCAACGCGGTGCGTACGGCTTCCCGTTCCGCGTCCGCGCCGGCCTGCGGGAGGGCGAGAAGCCAGTGTCCCGTCGGGGCGTCGGAGGCCAGGCCGAGCAGAGGGCGCCAGGTCACTTCGTACCGCAGTCCGTCCACCGTGGACTCCTGGCGGCGTGCCTGCCGCCAGGCTGCGAGGGCCGGCAGCAGTTCGGTCAGACCGGGGTCGTCGATGCCCAGGGTCCTGGCGACGGCCTCGGTGTCGCCGCGTTCGACGTCGTCCCAGAGTGTCTGCTCGGCCGGGTCGGTTCCGGACGGCCCCGCCGGGTCGGCGGCGGGGCGTTCGACGGGGTCGGGCCAGTACCGGTCGCGGGTGAAGCTGTACGTGGGCAGGTCGACGCGGGTGCCGCCGCGGCCTGCGAAGACCGCGGCCCAGTCGACACGCACACCGTGCACGGACGCCTCGGCCAACGCGGCCAGCCAACGACGCGCACCACCCTCACCACGACGCAGCGTGCACAGCAGCGCCGCCCGCAGACCCAGCGCCTCGACACTCTCACCGATCCCGACCATCAGCCCAGGATGCGGACTGACCTCCAAAAACAGCGTCCGGCCGGAGGCGAGCAGGCTGCGGGTGACATCCTCGAAACGGACCGTGTTACGCAGGTTCTCGTACCAGTAAGCGGCATCCAGAACGGCCCCGTCGATCCGCTCGC
>NZ_JBEOVL010000120.1:0-3044 GCF_040295485.1 Streptomyces sp. NPDC002793
GCGAGCGGATCGACGGGGCCGTTCTGGATGCCGCTTACTGGTACGAGAACCTGCGTAACACGGTCCGTTTCGAGGATGTCACCCGCAGCCTGCTCACTTCCGGCCGGACGCTGTTCCTAGAGGCCAGCCCCCACCCCGTGCTCACGGTCGGTCTCCAGGAGACCATAGAGGCCTCCGGTGGCGACGGCGCCGCCCTGGCCACCCTCCGCCGCGACCAAGGCGGCAGTGAGCGCTGGTTCACCGCGCTCGCGGAGGCCCACGTCGCCGGCGTACCCGTCGACTGGACCGCGGTGCTGCCCGAGGCCGAACTCGTCGACCTGCCGACCTACGCCTTCCAGCGCACCCACTACTGGATGACCGAACCCCCCGAGGTGGCGCGCGTCCTGGACGGGGCCCTGCCCGGCGACCCGGCCGAGACGGAATTCTGGGACGCCGTCGACCGGCTCGACTACGAGCAGGTCGCCGACACCCTGCGCCTGGAATCGGGCGACGGCCTGGAGGTCGTACTCCCAGCCCTGTCCGTGTGGCGCCGGGACCGCGCCGAGCGCTCCACCACGGACTCCTGGCGTTACCGAACCGCCTGGCGTCCTGCCGACCGCACCCCGGCCGCCGCGCTCGACGGGCGCTGGCTGCTGCTGCGCACCGAAGGAGTCGACCCGGAACACGCCGAACGATGCGCCGAAGCGCTGCGCGAGGCGGGCGCCGACCCCGTCGGCCTCACCGTGCCCGACACCCGCCTCGACCGATGGGGACTCAGCGAACTGCTGCGCGAGAGTGCCGAGGGGGCCGAGCCGTTCGCCGGAGTCCTGTCGCTGCTCGCCGACGACCGGCGGGCCCACCCCGAGGAACCGGCCGTCACCGCCGGGTTCGGCGCGCACCTCACCGCCGTCCAGGCACTGGCCGACGCCGAGATCACCGCACCGCTGTGGTGCGTCACCACCGGCGCGGTTTCCACGAACCGAGCCGACCGCCTCACCGACCCCGCCGCAGCCCGCTTCTGGGGGTTCGGCAGGGTTGCCGCCCTGGAACACCCCGAGAGGTGGGGCGGCCTGATCGACCTCCCCGCCGTGCCCGACCTGCGGGCGACCGCACGCCTCGCCACCGTCCTCACCATGGCCGAGGCCGCCGAGGCAGAGGACCAGGTCGCCGTGCGGGCCGAAGGGGTCTACGTACGCCGTCTGCTCCACGCACCAGCCACCACCGGCCCCGTACCGCAGAGGACGGCCCCGGAGGCGGTACTGATCACCGGGGGAACCGGCGCACTGGGCGCCGAGACCGCCCGGATGCTCGCGCGCCGTGGCACCCGCAAACTGGTCCTGGGCAGCAGGCGGGGCCCGGACGCACCCGGCGCCGCCGCACTGGTCTCCGAACTCGCCGAGTTGGGGGCCGCCGCAGTTGTCGTCGCATGCGATGTCGCCGACCGCGACGCCTTGGCCGCCCTCCTCGCTGAGCACCCTGTCACCGGAGTGGTTCACGCCGCCGGAACCGACCCCGTCCTGTCGATCGACGCCACGTCGGTGCCCGCGCTCGCCGAAGGAGTACGGGCCAAGGCCGACGGTGCCGCACACCTCGATGCCCTGCTCCCCGACGCCGAACTGTTCGTACTCTTCTCGTCGATCGCGGGCATCTGGGGCAGCGGCGGACAGGTCGCGTACGCCGCCGCCAACGCACACCTGGACGCCCTCGCCACGGCCCGCCGCGCCGTCGGCCGGACCGGGACCGCCATTTCCTGGGGTTCCTGGGCGGAGATAGGCATGGCCGCCCGGAACGGCGCCGACGAGTACCTGTCGCGCCGGGGCCTGCGCCCCATGCCGCCCGCCCTGTGCGTCACCGCACTGGAGCGTGCGATCGACACGGACGACACCTGTGTGACCGTCGCGGACGTCGACTGGGCACGCTTCACCCCCTCCTTCACCAGCCGCCGGCCCAGCCCGCTGCTCCTCGACCTGCCCGAGGCCGCCGCCGCCCTGGCCGGGAACCTGATCTCCGAGCAGGACGGCCCGGCTGCCTCGACGCTGCTGACCGGTCTGTCCGAGCCCGAGCGGGCCCGCACCCTGCTCGACCTGGCCCGCCGGGAAACCGCAGCGGTCCTCGGATACCCCGAACCGGTCGATGCCGAGCGCCCGTTCAAGGACCTCGGCGTGGACTCCCTCACCGCCGTCGAGGTCCGCAACCGGCTGGCCGCCGCCGTCGGCATGCGTCTGCCCGCCACGTTGGTCTTCGACCACCCCACACCGTCGGCGGCCGCCCGTCACCTGCTGTCGTTGTTCGGCGACAGCGACGATCGCGAGACGGTCACGGCGGCCCAGGCGTCCGACGAGCCCTTGGCCATCGTCGCCATGGCCTGCCGTTACCCCGGCGGCATCGAGTCGCCCGAGGAGCTCTGGCAGCTGGTGACCGAGGGCCGCGACGGCGTGGGCGAGTTCCCTGCCGACCGCGGCTGGCGGGTGGCCCCGGGCGCGAGCGTCGACTTCGCGCTGGAAGGCGGCTTCGTCCACGACGCCACCACCTTCGACGCCGACCTCTTCGGTATCTCGCCGCGCGAGGCACTGGCCATGGACCCGCAGCAGCGGCTGCTGCTGGAGGCGTCCTGGGAACTGTTCGAACGCTCAGGGATCGGCCCGCACGCCCTGCGGTCCACGAACACCGGAGTCTTCATCGGAGCCTCCCCGTCCGGATACGGCGTGGGGGCCGTCGACTCGGGTTCCGAAGGGCACCTCCTGACTGGCATGTCCGGCAGTGTGCTCTCCGGCCGGATCGCCTACTCGTTCGGTTTGGAGGGTCCGGCGGTCACGGTGGACACGGCGTGTTCGTCCTCCTTGGTCGCGTTGCACCTCGCGGCGCAGTCGCTCCGTAACGGCGAATGCTCCATGGCCGTCGTGGGTGGCGTCACCGTGATGACCAGCCCTGGCGTCTTCGCCGAGTTCGATCGTCAGGACGGTCTTGCATCGGATGGTCGTTGTAAGGCGTTCGGTGTGGGTGCGGATGGTACGGGGTGGGGTGAGGGTGTGGGTGTGTTGTTGGTGGAGCGGTTGTCGGATGCT
>NZ_JBEOVL010000121.1:0-2818 GCF_040295485.1 Streptomyces sp. NPDC002793
CCGCGTTGGCCGAGGCGTCCGTGCACGGTGTGCGTGTCGACTGGGCCGCGGTCTTCGCAGGCCGCGGCGGCACCCGCGTCGACCTGCCCACGTACGCCTTCCAGCGCCGTCGCTACTGGCTGGAGACCACCGGGCCCGAACCGCACGTCGCCGACCGGTCCGACGACTGGTTCTGGTCCGCCGTCGAACAGGAGGACCTCCCGGCCCTGCAACGCATGCTCGACGTCAGCGGCCGGACCCCGCTCGCCGAGGCGCTGTCCGCACTGTCCTCCTGGCACCGGCGCGACCGTGAGCGGACCCGCGTCGAGAGCTGGCGCTACCGGACCGCCTGGACCCCCGCCGACCTCCCCACCGCACGGCTCGACGGGCGCTGGGTGGTCGCCGTACCCACCGGCCGACCCGCCCACCCCCTGGTCACCGCCGTCGTCGCCGCCCTCACCGAGGCCGGGGCCGCCCCCGAACTGCTGCCCGTCACTCACGAGGACGACCGTGCGGCCCTCGCCGAGCGGCTGCGCGGCGCGACCGGTGTGCTGTCGCTGCTCGCCCTCGACGAGGACCCCGTTCCCGGACACTCCGCCACTCCCGCGGGTTTCGCCACCGGCCTCACCCTGCTCCATGCCGTGCACGACACCGGCGAGCGGATCCGCCTCTGGTGCGCCACCTCCGGCGCCGTCGCCGCAGG
This sequence comes from Streptomyces sp. NPDC002793, assembly GCF_040295485.1. Taxonomy (NCBI): domain Bacteria; kingdom Bacillati; phylum Actinomycetota; class Actinomycetes; order Kitasatosporales; family Streptomycetaceae; genus Streptomyces; species Streptomyces sp. NPDC002793. Next base: position 683 of record NZ_JBEOVL010000121.1, read on the forward strand.
GTCCGGCGACAGGGTCACCCACCCGTCGCAGGCTCTGCTCTGGGGCCTCGGCCGGGTCGCCGCCCACGAGTACACGCAGTGGGGCGGCCTGGTCGACCTGCCCGCCGATCCCGAGCCCAGGGCGATGGCCCGACTCGCCGCCGTACTCGCCGGAGCCGAGGAGGACCAGGCGGCGGTACGTGCGCCCGGGGTCTTCGTACCCCGGCTGCGCCGTGCGGAGCCGACCCCGCCGCGCCGCGAATGGACCCCGTCCGGGACCGTACTGATCACCGGGGCGACCGGCGGAGTCGGTGCGCACGTCGCCCGCTGGCTCGCCTCATCGGGCGCCGAACACCTGCTGCTGCTCAGCAGGCGCGGTCCTGCCGCCCCCGGCGCCGCAGAACTCGCCGCGGAGATCGAGGAGCTGGGCGCCGAGGTCACTCTGGCCGCGGTGGACGCCGCCGACCACGACGCCCTGGCCGCCGTTCTCGCCGATCTGCCCGCCGAGCAGCCGCTGACCGCCGTCTTCCACGCCGCCGGCGTCGTCGACTCGAGCATCATCGACTCGCTCACCCCCGACCGAGTCGACGCCTCGCTGCGGGCCAAGGCACAGAGCACCCTCAATCTGCACCGGCTCACCGCACACCTCGACCTCTCCGCCTTCGTCCTCTTCTCCTCGCTGGCGGCCGTCTTCGGCTCGGCCGGGGAGGGGAACTACGCTCCCGGCAACGCCTTCCTGGACGCCTTCGCCCAGTACCGGCGAGGCCAGGGCCTCCCCGCGACCTCCGTGGCCTGGGGGGCATGGGCCGGAGCGGGCATGGCCGAGGGCGACTTCGGCGACGCGCTCGAGCGCCACGGTGTGCCCCGGATGGACCCCGGACACGCCTTGGCGGGGCTGCGGGCGGCACTGGACCGGGACGAGACCGTGCTCACCGTCGCCGACATCCGCTGGGAGACCTTCTCCTGGTTCTTCACCGCCACCCACCCCAGCCATCTGCTCGACGAACTGCCCGACGTCCGGCGGCTCCGGCAGACCACCGAACCGGCCCCGGCGCACGGTCCGGCGGCCGACCGGGAGACCCTCACCCCGGTGCAGCGGCTCGCCGGGGCCTCCGAGGCGGAACGCAACCGGTTCCTCCTCGACCTGGTCCGCGACCAGGTAGCCCTGGTGCTCGGCCACGAATCCGGCTCCGAGGTGGAGCCGGGCAGGGCGTTCGGCGAACTCGGTCTCAACTCGGCGGGCGCCGTCGAACTGCGCAACCGCCTCACCCTCACCACCGGCCTCCGCGTCTCCGCGACCGTCGTCTTCGACCACCCGAGCCCGCTGGCCCTCTCCCGGTTCCTGGCCGCCGAGATCACCGGCGCGAGCACGGAGGCCACGTCTCCGCCGGACCATCAGGCCGGCGTCCGTCCCGACGAGGACGATCCGATCGTCCTCGTCGGTATGGCCTGCCGCTTCCCCGGAGGGGTGCGTTCCCCCGAGGACCTGTGGGACCTGGTCGCCTCCGGCACCGACGCGATGGGCCCTTTCCCCGCCGACCGGGGATGGGAACTGGGAACGTTCGGCGGCGACTACCCACAGACGGGCGGCTTCGTCCCCGACGCGACCGCCTTCGACGCCGACCTCTTCGGCATCTCGCCGCGCGAGGCACTGGCCATGGACCCGCAGCAGCGGCTTCTCCTGGAAGCCTCCTGGGAGGCGTTCGAGCGCGCGGGGATCCACCCCCGATCACTGGCCGGATCACGTACCGCCGTGTACGCGGGCACGGGCGGTCAGGACTACCTGACCGTGCTGGCATCGGACCCCGGAGCCGGCGAAGGCTACCTGGTGACCGGTGGTTCCCCGAGCGTGCTGTCGGGCCGGGTCGCCTACGCCTTCGGTCTCGAAGGTCCGGCGGTCACAATCGACACGGCGTGCTCGTCGTCCCTCGTCGCCCTCCACCTGGCCTGCCAGGCCCTACGGCACCAGGAGTGCGACCTCGCCCTGGTCGGCGGCGTCAACGTGCTCTCCACCCCGTCCGTCTTCGCCGAGTTCAGCAAGCAGGGCGGCCAGTCCTCCACCGGTCGTTGTAAGGCGTTCGGTGTGGGTGCGGATGGTACGGGGTGGGGTGAGGGTGTGGGTGTGTTGTTGGTGGAGCGGTTGTCGGATGCTGTGGT
>NZ_JBEOVL010000122.1:0-2769 GCF_040295485.1 Streptomyces sp. NPDC002793
GGGGCCCTCCGGGCGCTTCCCTTCGTTCTTGCGTTTCCGACTCTATCAGACTCTTTCGTGTCCGATTCCCGGCCGAAGCGGGTTCCTGCTCGGCATTTAATTAACTGCCGCGCTTTCCAGTTCTTCGCTTTCGCGTTTCCCTTTCCGGCGAGTCCGACTCTATCAGTCCTTTTCCCGTTCCTTGACCGGCGCCTCGCGAACATGCGGGAACGCAGATCAGAGTTACAGTCTGGGCTTGGGAGTCGCTGCCGACCCCGGACTCGAAGTCGCGTCGGTGTCAGGCAGGGGTTCGACAGTACAGGTCGCTATGGGGCGAGGCAAATCGTTTCCGGTGCGCCTCCAGGGCGGCCAACCGGTAGCTCTCGGGCGGAACCGGGACTTCATATGACTTACGCTGCTGATCAGTACGCCGCCCTCCATCAGCCCTGGCGGTGACATACGGATCCCCACCCCTGGAGGCTCTCCATGACCACAGTGACGTCCCCTCTCGCCGGCCGCGTCATCGGACTCACCGCGGTTCCCGACCCCGTGTTCTCCGGAGCGATGGTGGGTCCCGGCACAGCGATCGACCCCGTGCGCGAGCCTTCCGAGGCCGTCTCACCGGTCGACGGCATCGTCGTCTCCCTCCACCCGCACGCCTTCGTGGTCGTCGACGACCAGGGCCACGGAGTGCTGACGCACCTCGGGATCGACACCGTGCAGCTCAACGGCGAGGGCTTCGAGCTGCTCGTGAACAAGGGAGACACGGTGACCCGCGGTCAGGGCATCGTCCGGTGGGACCCGGCCGGTGTCGAAGCGGCCGGTAAGTCCGCCATCTGTCCGGTCGTGGCCCTGGAGGCCACCGCCGAGTCCCTCTCCGACGTCCGCGAGGACGGCGACGTGAAGGTCGGCGAGACGCTGTTCGGCTGGCAGTGACACCCTCTGCGCAGTAAGTGCCAGTTGGGTATCCACCGCGGCGGTGCGACCGCCGCACAATCGGAGACGGGTGAAATGGAGACAACGCTGCGAGGCGTCGGCGTGAGCCACGGTGTGGCCATCGGCGAAGTTCGGCACATGGGTACGGCGGTGCTCGAGCCGCCGGCCAAACAGATTCCCGCGGAAGAGGCCGAGCGCGAGCAGGGGCGTGCCCGCCAGGCCGTGGAAGCTGTGGCGGCCGACCTCATCGCGCGCGGCAATCTGGCGGGGGGCGAGGCACAGCACGTGCTCGAGGCCCAGGCCATGATGGCGCAGGACCCTGAGCTCATCGCCGATGTCGAGCGTCGTATCGCCGTCGGCAGCACCGCCGAGCGGGGTGTCTACGACGCCTTCGCCGCGTACCGGGCCCTGCTGGCGAACGCCGGGGAGTATCTGGCGGGTCGCGTCGCCGACCTCGACGACGTACGGAACCGGATCGTGGCGCGCCTGCTCGGCGTTCCGATGCCGGGGGTGCCCGACAGTGATGAGCCGTACGTCCTGATCGCACGTGACCTGGCTCCCGCCGACACCGCCCTGCTCGACCCCGCGCTGGTGCTCGGGTTCGTCACGGAGGAGGGCGGGCCCACCAGCCACAGCGCCATCCTCGCGCGGGCGCTCGGAGTACCGGCCGTCGTGGCGCTGCCCGGCGCGGGCGAGATCACCGAAGGCACGGTCGTGGCTGTGGACGGCAGCACCGGCGAGATCTTCGTCGAACCGAGCCCCGAGAAGCGCGCCGAGATGGAGGGTGCCTCGGCCGCCCGCAAGGCGGCTCTGTCGGCCGTGACCGGTCCGGGGGCCACCTCGGACGGTCACAAGGTGCCGCTGCTCGCCAACGTCGGCGGTCCCGGCGACGTGCCGGCCGCTCTGGAGGCCGGAGCCGAGGGCGTGGGACTGTTCCGTACCGAGTTCCTCTTCCTCGACGACAGCAAGCAGGCGCCGTCCGAGGAGAAGCAGATCGCGGCTTACCGCGCGGTGCTGGAGGCGTTCCCCGAGGGACGTGTCGTGGTGCGGGTGTTGGACGCAGGGGCCGACAAGCCGCTGGACTTCCTGACACCGGGCGACGAGCCCAACCCCGCGCTGGGTGTGCGGGGGCTGCGCAGTCTGCTGGACCATCCCGATGTGCTGCGGACCCAGTTGACGGCCCTGTCCAGGGCCGCCGAGGGGTTGCCGGTGTATCTGGAGGTCATGGCCCCGATGGTCGCCGACCGTGCCGACGCGAAGGCGTTCGCGGACGCCTGCCGTGAGGCGGGGCTGCGGGCGAAGTTCGGCGCGATGGTGGAGATCCCGTCCGCCGCGCTCAGGGCCCGCTCGATCCTCCAGGAGGTGGAGTTCCTGTCGCTGGGGACCAACGACCTGGCGCAGTACACCTTCGCGGCGGACCGTCAGGTGGGGGCCGTCTCCCGGCTGCAGGACCCGTGGCAGCCGGCGCTGCTCGACCTCGTCGCGCTGTCGGCCGACGCCGCCCGGGCCGAGGGCAAGAGCTGCGGTGTCTGTGGTGAGGCCGCTTCGGACCCGCTTCTGGCGTGTGTGCTGACCGGTCTGGGTGTCACCTCTCTGTCGATGGGTGCGGCATCCATCCCCTACGTGCGGGCAACGCTGGCGAAGCACACGCTCGCCCAGTGCGAGCGCGCCGCCTCCGCCGCGCGCGCGGCGGACTCCGCCGACGAGGCACGGCTCGCGGCGCAGGCGGTGCTGTCGGGCGAGTGACGCCGTCCGCCGGACGAAGTCGCGCCGACTCCGGATATTCGGTCGGCTTCCGGCACAGCACGCACTCGGCGTACGGCGGCCCCGCGTCCACGGGTGCCGGGGCCGGCG
>NZ_JBEOVL010000123.1:0-2599 GCF_040295485.1 Streptomyces sp. NPDC002793
CGGCGACCGCCTCGAGGACTGGATCACCCGAGCCGAGCAGGACTCCCTGGTCCCACTCGCCTCCTTCGCTCACAACCTCCGCCGCGACTTCGACGTCGTCCGCAACGGCCTGTCCCTGCCGCACAGCTCCGGCGCCGTCGAGGGCAATATCAACCGTCTGAAGATGCTGAAGCGGCAGATGTTCCGCCGAGCCGGCCTCGATCTCCTTCGCAAACGTGTCCTACTCGCGCGATGAGCCCAGCCGTCCGGATCACAAGATCGTCGACAGAACCCGGATCTTCACGTGGATCGCGTCGATGAAGACCACCGGGTAGACCACGTCCAGGGGCCGGTTCTGCCATTCGGCCATGCCTTCGAGGACCTTGTCGGTGATCGTGGAGATCGTCTGACGGGACACCTCGGCGCCATAGACCTCGGCGAGGTGGGCCTGGACCTCACCGGTAGTCAGCCCTTCGCCGCGAGTGAGATGACCATCTCGTCGACGCCCGACAGGCGCTTCTGACGCTTCTTGACGATCTTCGGCTCGAAGGAACCCTCGCGGTCCCGGGGCACGGCTATCTCGACCGGACCGACGTCGGTCAGCACGGTTTTGCCACGGGTCCCGTTGCGGCTGTTGCCGCCGTTCTTCCCGGCGGGATCGTGCTTGTCATAGCCGAGGTGGTCGGTGATCTCGCCCTCGAGGGCCGGCTCCAGGAGCCGCTTGGTCAGCTGCTGCAGCAGCCCTCCCTCGCCAGTCAGCTGAAGGCCCTCGGCCTGAGCCCGGCCCACCAGTTCATCAATCAGCCGGTCGTCCACAGACTTCGACGGCGCCGTCTCAGACGGCTCGACGGGCTCGGCCTCAGACACGTTGTTGCTGGTCATCGATGCATCTTCCATGATCGGGAGTTACACCGAACGTTTTACAGTCCCGCATGAGCTGAATTGTGGTGGCTTTCCCGCGCCATTCGCGTCGGCGAATCCGGTCACCTCGCCGGCGCGCAGAGTGAGCGCGACCTCCTGCAAAACCCGCTTGGAGCCGAAGGGCCGGCCCAGGCCCTTGGCCTCGACAAGAACATCGCCCTTCTCTGCTGTGCACTTCCCTCACATGAGCGGCCGGCAACTGACCGGCCCGGCAGCCGCGGCTCTGGCCGAAACTGCCATTTCCAGATCGCTTCCGTTCATGTAGGGTCTTCTTGCGTTATCGCAAGGGGGAGGGAGCCTACAAGGGCGGCCTGAACAGGCGTGGAAACCGAAAGGCCCCCGCGTGGACTTCTTCCCCCAATTACTCTGAAATACGGGCACCTACTCGCGTCATTGCCGGGTAAGCACAATCAGCTGCCAGATCAGCACGGCGTGCACCAAAATGCACATGGCCCACGCACTGGCTCCACGCATTCCATGACGAAATACTGTCACCCATCCAGCTGCCGCCAGAAGCACGACTGCGGCACAGATAACCCAGGAAATGACAAGCCACGGGGTGGGAAACTCTGTAAAGAGACCGATCAAGGCAAGTGGCACAAGCGCCAGCAGAGGCAAGGCCCAGGTGCCCTCGGTGGCAGTACGCGGGGACGCGGTGTCGGTCATGCGGAATGCTCCGTATTTCTGTTCGCGGCGTGCTGACGACAGGCCGGGCATGTACCCAGCGGAACCAGGCATGCCCGGCCTGTCGCTGCTCAGTCAGGAGACACGGTCAACCGTGGTCCCCTCCTGTCAGTGAAGCGCGTTGTAGATCTCCAGAAGCGTCAGCCCCGGAGAGATCGCGGCGAGAGGCGCCCGCACCCACCACGACAGGCCGTCGTACCACTTCTTGAAGTCGCTGAACTTGCCGCCGATGGCCTTGGCGAAGCCGCCGACCTTGCTGAAGGCCGCCTTGATGGCGCTCCACTTGCTGGCGGCGGAGACCTCGCCATTCGCGATCTGGGTCATCTCGGTCCGCTCAGCGGCCGAGAGGCTGACCGCGAACGGGCTCGCCAGCAGAGCACGTGCGGCCTGCTGGGCCTCAGCCTGCTGCGTGACCGAAACGGCGGCCTGAGGCGCGGGCGCGGGGGCCGCCTGCGCCAGGCCGGCAGTCCCACCGAGAGCTATCGCAGCGACAGCCGAAACGGCCGCCATCCGCAGTGTATTGCGATTCATTCGGTTTTCCCTCACGTCGTCGCAAGGGGAAGGAAGCCCACAGGCAACCCGAACAGGCGTGGAACCGAAAAGGTCCCCCACGAACTTCAATCCCCCGATTAATGGAACTTGTCATTCCTCCGGTCAGGGAGGAACGGCGTGCCGGCACCCTCAATCCTCTGGGCGCCGAGCACACGTGCACGCTACCCCCTGATCGATCACCTGACCATGATGAAAGCCGACAGCTGCGGCGCATATTCACCCCCATTCTGCACTGACTTGCTAATTCATTCTTCGCAAGTGCCTACCCTTGGCCAAAACCAGACTGCGGCATCAGAGTGGGCATCGGGAGGGGCCTCGCGGAACGCGGAGGGCGTATCTCCCCGAATGATCGGTTGATGGTCACCGAGTAAGGGCTTGCAGGGAATCAAGGTGTTGCTTCCCGTTCCGGTTGTCGTTGTTGTGGTATGCGCATCGCGGACAGAACTCGTGACCAACTCGCCTT
>NZ_JBEOVL010000124.1:0-2481 GCF_040295485.1 Streptomyces sp. NPDC002793
AGCGGCATGCCCAATGCCAAAGCATGACATCGCTGCCGCCTCTGCCTGTCCTGCAAGTCGCGCAGCCGGACGTGGCTGCCCGCTTTCACTGGGGGCAACAGCCTGAGGACAGGTATCGGGAGTCGCACCTCGAATAGCCACTGCGAGGCGCTACTGCAGCAGGATCATTTTCCGGAGCAGGTGGAAGCCGGCTCGGCCGTAGAGCTGCCTCTTGATCCTCTTGACGCGGTTCACGGCTCCCTCGACGCTGCTCGAGCTCCAGTCCAGGGTGAGGCCCGCGATCACGGTGTCGAGGTCTCGCCGCAGGTGGAGCGCGAAGCCAGTGAGCCCGGGCAGCCGGCTGGCTTCGACTGCGTCGATCCAGGCAGGGAGCATGGCGCCGAGGCGGCCGGGGAGCATCTCGCCGAAGTCCCGGACATGTCCGGCAGCCGTGTCCAGTTCCGGACAACGGGTCAAAGGTCCTTGAGGCCGATGCGGTCCTCCGCACTCAGGGTGGCGGGGTGGCGGGTGAGCCAGCCGGTCACCTGCCGTACGGTCGCTGGCCGTGGCGGTGCGGCGGACGGGTTCCTGCGCAAGGTGGCAATGTGGGCTCGTACCATCCGTAGGTGACGGGAGCCTGCTCGGCGACCAGTTCGGAGTTCAGTGACGCTGGTGCATCCCTCGGTGAATCGGCGCTCGAGGTAGGGCTTGTAGGGATCGAGTCTGCTGGGCCGGGGCCGGTTCTCGCGGATGGTGTCCTGCCAGCGTGAGGCGTTCTCGTACCGGAGGACGGTGTTGAGGCCCCAGCCCAGATGCCGGGCGATCGCCCGGCGCGAGCGCCCTTGGGCGAGCATCTCGTGGACCCGAGGTTCCCCCGTTACTCGGGAGGTGCTGATCAGCTGGTCAGAGAAGGTTGGCGGGGTTTCAGGTTCGCTCGTTCGGCCGTTGCCTGCTCGGCGTAGTGCTTCTCCTCGAACTCGATCGGGCTGAGGTAGCCGAGCCGCCTCTGGATGCGCCGGCTGTTATAGAAACCGTCGAAGTACTCGAAGAGCGCGAGGTTCGCCTCGGCCCTGGTGGCGAAGACACGGCTGCGGACGCACTCGGTCTTCGTCAGCATCCACAGATTCTCCGCGAGGGCGTTGTCGTAACTGTCGCCGACCGAGCCCATCGACGCCTCAATACCGGCCCGCAAAAGACGGGTTGTGAGCTTGATGGACGTGTATTGACAGCCGTGGTCGGCGTGGTGGACGAGCTTGCCGGGCTCGATCTCGCGGGAGGCGAGCGCGTACTCCAGGCTGGACAGGACCAGGTCGGCGTCCGCGCGGGCGGAAGTCTCCCAGGCCACGACCCGGCGGGAGAACGCGTCGCGGATCGCGGACAGCCACAGTGGTCCCTCGACGGTCGGGATCATCGTCAGGTCGGTGACCCACAGCCGGTTCGGTCTCTGGGCGGTGAAGTCCCGGTTAACGAGGTCCGGGGCGAGCGTGGACTTGGGATCGCGGCGCGTGAAGCCCTTGCGGCGTGGGCTGAGACCCGCCAGACCGGCCTCGCGCATCAACCGTTCGACGCGCTTGCGGCCCACGTGGACGCCCTCGCGTTTCAGTATGGCGTGCACGCGCGGCGACCCGTAGACGCCACCGGACTCGGCGTGGATCTCCTTGATCTGCCCGGTGAGCTCGATGTCGCGGCGCCGCCGCTCGCAGGGCTCCTTCTCGGCCCGGCGCCAGCGGTAGTAGGTGGAGGAGGCGATGGAAAGCTCCCGAAGTACGCACTCGACTCCCAGGTGCGGATGCTCGTCGAGGAGCGCGGTCACCTGGGCCGGGTCGGGTCGAGTTGCGCCGCGAAAAACGCCGAGGCCGTCCGCAGTACGTCGTTCGCCCTCTTGAGCTGGGCGTTCTCCTTCCTCAGGGCCATCAGCTCGGCGTGTTCGTCGGTGGTCAGCCGGTCATCACGCTCGCCGGCATCGGCCTCGGCCTGTCGGATCCAGCCCCGCAGGGCCTCGGGGTGGACGCCGAGATCGACGGCCAGCTTCTTGATCTGCGGCTTCGGATCCGAGGTGCGATACATCCGCACCGCACGCTCACGCAACTCCAGCGAGTACTTCCTGGGGGCAGCCATGGTCGATGTTCCTCTCATGAGAACCATCTGCCCCTCTGTCACCACCTTCCGCATCTCGGGGGAACCTCACCAGGGCGTGTGCGGCCTTCTTTCGAGCGGCCCGCCGGCCGACGGGCTTAGCGTCGTCTTGCGACCCCCTGAAGTCGGTAGGGTGGCCTCCGTCAGCGTGCCGCTGGGTGCCGGCGTGCGCAGACAGTCGCGGTGGGCAGCGACGCAGGTCTCCACGGCGCGGCCGAGGCCGACCTGCAAAGCGCCGGGTGCACCGTGCCGCGCGCCCTCGGTGTGGGCACCCGCCCGGTCCCGGCAGATGATCTCCACGCCGGGATGGCAGTCCAGCCAAGCTGCCAGCGGCCCGGCTTCACGGGTCGGGAGCACATCGACCAC
>NZ_JBEOVL010000125.1:0-2441 GCF_040295485.1 Streptomyces sp. NPDC002793
ATCCGACGGAGTCTTCTCCCGAAGGGCCGGTGCCCCGCTGCTCCGCACGGCCACAGACACCGACCACCACGACGGCCGGGTATCGGCGTCGATGACGACCCGGTGGTTGGTGGAGCAGCGGAACTTCTTCGACTGCTCGGCCACCGTTGGCAGCGGGTGGGAACCAATGTGCCGTCCACGATCAGCACAGCGTCCTGGCGGGAGCGTCTGCGGGGCTTGAGCGCGGGTAGAGGACCGAGACGGCTGATGATGCGGCCAGCCGCGGGCTTCGAGACACCGAGCAGTGGTGCAAGCTGCCGCAGCGTCAGTTCTCGTGCGCCAGCAGGCCGCGACCAACAGCGTCCGGTCCTCCAGCGGCAGGCTCGACGGCCGACCTCTACGGACCGCCCCCGCCCCTCCACGCCGCAGCTGGTCATTGACGCTCTGGACCAGCGGGGCTCAATTTGGATGGAGCCGTCCAGGGCGGCTGCGACGTCGTGATCACACCAGCCACGGCGCGATCTTCACACGGCCCTCGCAGGTGCCGGCGCGTTGATCACTGGGGCGGAAATAGGGTCGGGGCATGACCCGGATACGCCAAAAGCCCCGCCGTGGGCCGTTTCCTGGCGGGCCAGCGGCGGCTGCTCAACTCTGGACGTCAGCCACACGGGTGTTGATGCGGTTCTCGTACTCGCGGGCCCCGGCGCTGTGCCGGGGCCCGCGGAACGTCCTGAGTGCCGCCTCTTACGCGCAGCAGTTCTGGTAGCGGCCCTTGCCCGGCAGTACGGGGTGCCCGCGCTGCCGCGAAGGCCGTTCATGCCGCCGACGCGGCGTACTGCAGGAAACGGCGAAGTCGACAGCGCCTTTGCAGCAGCGGAACGAGCACTACTGGGCGGAGGGCGCGGTGAGGCGATAACCGATCCCGTGTACGGTCTCGATCAGGGAAGCCGGGCGCAGCTTGGAACGCAGGTTGAACACGTGCACCTCAAGGGTGCGTCTGGTGCCCTGCCAATTCGACTGCCATACCTCGCTGATGATGTCGTCACGGTGGAAGACCACTCCAGGCTGCATCGCGAGCATCGCGAGCAGATCGAACTCCTTGCGCGTCAGAACGACCGGTTTACCGCCGACGGTGACCCCGCGGGCGGCCAGGTCGAGCGTGACCATGCCGAGCCGGATGCGCCTTTCGGTCCTCACCCCAGCCCTCTTCCCTCCGGTCGAGGCGGACGGCTCGTGGGACCTGCGGCGGCAGACGGCGTGGATGCGGGCCAACAGCTCAGCAGTGTTGTACGGCTTGACCACGTAGTCGTCGGCGCCGAGGTGGAGGCCGCGGATGCGGAACCGTACGTCCGACCGCGCGGTCACCATGATCACGGGGATGTCGGTGTGGCGGCGGATCCGGCTGCACACCTCGAAGCCATCCTGGTCGGGCAGGCCGAGGTCGAGCAGGACCACGTCGTAGCGCGGACCGTTGTCGGTGTGCAGCGTGTGGAGTGCCTCCTCGCCGCTGCCGGCCCGAGTGGTCTGCAGTCCATGCTTGGCAAGCACGGCCGTCAGTGCGGCGGCGACCGAGTGGTCGTCTTCCACAACCAGCACTCTCATCCGTTCCCCTCCCGCGGTGGGTGCTTCGCACTCCCGCAATGCGTGTTCCGCCCGTGAATACAGGCTGGTCGTCGATGTGCGCGCCGCGGACTGGCCGCCCACGGAATGGGTGTGTGGTCAGCCTGCGCCGGGCAGTCGGGCCCAGTGGGTGGTGCCGCCGGAGTGGGAGCGGGTGCCGTGGGTGGTGGTCAGGGCGTCGATGACGTCCAGGCCGCGACCGTGCTCGTCGTCGGCGCATGAGGCGGTCCAGGCGCCCTCGCCCGCGGCGGGGCCGCTGTCGGTGACGCCCACCCACACTCTCTCCCCGGCCCGCTCACGGTGCAGATGAAGGGCTATCGGCGGCAGTGCGTGCTCTACGGCGTTGGTGACCAGTTCGGAGACCACCAGCACGGCTGCCTCGGCCGAATCCTGGGCCACGTGCCAGTCGTTGAGGACCGCGGCGGTGATTTCGCGGGCGGTGCCGACTGCCTGCGGGCAGTGCGGCAGTCGCCACGTGACGTCATCACCCGGGCTCCAGGGCTCCGGCACCCGCTCAGGTCTGTCCGGTCCGTCCCGGCCTGCGCAGGCGAGGTGGTTCCCGGCGCCACCGACCGGCTCGAGGCGGCTTGTCGTTGCGTACATGACGCCACACGCTTCCTGGTGGTTTCAGCCGAGGTCACATCGAGTTTCGCGACGTGCTCAGCAGCGATCGGCACTAGCCACACGCCCAAGCCAAACGTTCAGATCGATGGCCTGAGTGGTCTCTCGCCTTGAACCAAGGTGTCGCCCGGTCTGACGGTTCGCGATCTCGCGACGGGCGCCTGAGTTGGACGTGCGGGGTCAGCGGGGCACCGGCCCTTCGGGAGAAGACTCCGTCGGAC
>NZ_JBEOVL010000126.1:0-2256 GCF_040295485.1 Streptomyces sp. NPDC002793
CCGTCGACGTGCTCGCCCATGAACTCGTACGGGCCTGCCGTCCACGCGATCTCTACCCGGTAGACGCCCGGGGGAATGCGCACCGCCAGCTCCCGGGGGGGTGTGGTCGGCAGCCCTCTTCTGTACTCCCAGACCTGGTCGTCATGAAATGGCGCATCGACGACGAGCCGGCCGCTCGGTATGCGGATCGTCGTCAGCTCTTCGATGCCCGTCACGACTACCGGCGTTGTCGGATCGTCGTACACCGTCCCCAGGTGAGCACCGCGCGTGAAAGCCGCCTCCAAGTACCAGGTGGCCTCAGGCCCGGCTGCCAGCCGCGCGTCCCCGACCCACTCCATGTCCTACTCCCTCCTCGCCACCCGGCCGGGCGGTCAACCGAAAGCTACGTGGGCCCTCTGACGTCGGCACTTCTTGCATCGTCGCAATCCGTGATCGCTCCCCAATATCTGTGCCAGAACCCGCTACTGCTCGATAAATCCAGGCATTCTGAATGGAAGACGCCCCTCTCCGCCAACTCCCTGCGGAGCAGCATTGTTGTATCTCCACCCTCAAGAAGACGGCGGAGCTGGACGGTACGACGGGGCCAGCACTGTCAGTGACTTCGCTGAGCTCCGGACCCATCTCGACAGCCCCCAGCAAGTCGCCGCCCGCATCCGGGTATGCCGCGCATCGCCGTTGCAGGAGCGGAGAGCGTGCCTGGGGGTTCATGGAGAGCCGAGGAACTTGTCCGTCAACGATTCAATGAACGTGGCAGCCTCGATCTCGGTGACGGGTCCTCACCGAAGGTCGATCACCGCCCACACTCTGCGCCCGTCTTCCGCGGTGTCCGTGCCGCACGACACCGCGCCCAGCCCGGTCAGCTCGGGCAACACCGCCGTGTCACCGACTGCCAGCCCCGGCTGGTGGGACAGGGCAACGACCAAAGCCTGCCGCTCCTGGTCAGCGAGATGCACGGACACACGGCGACCACCGTCCGCGACCGCCGTACGCACCAGCGCGCCCGTGAGATCAGCGGCAGCCTGGTCCGCCTCCCGGTACCCCCACTCGTGAAGCTGCCTCAGCACATGTTCGGTGGCCTTGCCCGCAGCCCAGGGGGCCGCCTCCAGGCACCAGTTCGCGGACCGCCGGTTCCGCACCTTCATCCGGGCCCGTGCGGTACCCACCAAGCCGGTTTCCGGCCGCGGCGGCTGCAGGGGACGCTTGGGCGGGGGCGGGCTCTTCGGCGGGTAGTCCGGGGTGTGCTCAGCAGTGGCCATCGGCGCTCCAAGCATCAAGGCGAGTATTCATCGTAGAACCCCACCAGCCACAGCGCGGAGATCCGCAAAAATCGGACACGGCAGCTATGCGGCTGCCATGCGTTGAAGGTCGAGGGCACACCATGAGTGAGGCACCACAGTGACCGGCGGCCCCTTGGACGGGCAGATCGTCGAGCTCCACCCCGTCCAGGAGCCAAGCGGTGAGTACGGCTTCCTGTCCGGCAGGAACATCGCCCCCGGCGGGCCCGCCTACGTACGGGACAGGCACGGCCGGTGGTAGACGTTCGCCAGTCCGGCAACGGCATCCTGATCACCTCCTCCCCTGCCGAGATCGACGGCGTTGCGGCCTCATGGCCGCTGCGACTGCGCAACGACGTCGACGGCGGGCCGAACGAGGTGGGCGCAGCCCTCACGGCCGGGCGCGGCCACATCTTCGGCGTGACCGAAGGACCCGGCCACAGGACCGTTCTGGCGTTCATGCCCGACCATCCCGAGGAAGGCGTCGGCACGCTGGCCCGGGTCCGCACCCCCGAGGACCCAGACGGCGAGATCGTCTTCGAGCGGAGCGCGGAACGACCGATGGAACTGTGGGCCGAAGCAGGGGTGAGCCTCCTGCGGATCCTGCCGCAGCTCGCGCTGGTCGGCGATCCCGGTCTCGCTCAGCGGGGTGCCCATCCTGGGAGAATCCGTCGACGGAAGTCGTGCTGGCCTTACTGGTGTCGTAGGTCGCTGACGGTTTCGCCGAACTCCCGCTTGAGGGATCTGCCGAGGTGTTTGGGGTCGGGTACTCCCCAGCGTGCCGCGATCGTGGCGGTAGAGATGCCGGCGGAGGCGGGGTCGAGGAGGTCCCGGCGGATCCGCGACAGGCGTTCGTGCCGGATCCAGGCGGCGAAGGTCAGGTCGCCGCCTTTGAAGAGTGCGTGCAGGTGCCGGACGGAGATGCCGTGCTGACGCGCGACTTGCTGAGCGCTGAGGTGACAGTCGTCAAGGTGGGCCAGGG
>NZ_JBEOVL010000127.1:0-2255 GCF_040295485.1 Streptomyces sp. NPDC002793
GACCCCCGGGGTTTCTCCGGGGCGGCTGAATCGCACGAGGCGGCGGCGCCGGATCACGGCGCCGCCGCGGCACGTCCGCAAGGGGGCCGTCGCACGCGACGGCCCCCTTGCGCGTTCTTGCGGAGGCTGTCCCGCCGGAGCCGATGTGGGCGGCGGGCAGATCCGAGCGCGGTGCCGCACGTGCGGAGTGGCGGTCACACCGCGTGTCCCGGGAACCGGCCGGGCCTTCGCCGTCCTCCTGCTCGCGAGGTCCGGTGGGCGCGGCGGTCAGCGCCAGTCGGGGGCGCCGGCGGCGGGGGACAGGGCACTCTCGATCTTCGCCCTGATCTCCCGCATGACCGTCACCACCCGGTCCTCGTGCTCCTCGCTGAGCCGCGCCACCGGCACCGAGCAGCTGATGGCGTCGACCGCCGGAGCGTCGTACCGCAGGGCGAAACCGAAGCCCGCGATGCCCGCCACCGTCTCCTCGCGCTCGACGGAGTAGCCGCGCTCGCGCACCCCGGCGAGGTCGGCGAGCAGGGTGGCGCGCTCGATGTGCGTGTTCTCCGTACGGGGAGCCAGGGAGCCCTCCGGCAACGGGAGTTGGCCGTCCGGACGTTCGGCGAGCAGGGCCTTGCCGAGCGCTCCGGCGTGGGCCGGGATCCGGCGGCCGACCCGGCTGATGGTGCGCAGGTACTCGTGCGACTCGCGCGTCGCGAGGTAGACGACGTCGGTGCCGTCGAGCCGGGCCAGGTGGATCGTCTCGCCGAGCGCGTCCGACGCCTCGTCGAGATACGGACGGGCCGCGCGCACACGCGGGTCGCTGTCCAGGTAACTCGTCCCGGTGTGCAGGGCGCGGATGCCGATGCCGTAGAGCGAGCCCGTCGTGTCCGTGCGCACCCAGCCGCAGTCGATGAGCGTCCGCAGTAGCTGGTACATGCTGCTGCGCGGCACGCCCAGTTCCTCGGCGAGTTCGTCGAGGCGGGCCGGCCGGTCGACCCGGGCGGCGAGGAGTTCGAGCAGCGCGACCGTGCGCGACGCCGACTTCACCCCACGGACCCCGCTGTTCTCCGGCATGTGCGCCATCTTAAATCCGCGCTGTCGCACCCATTGACCCCCTCCCGTTCACCCGCCTAGCCTCCGTTCTCATACATGCACGCCATCTGCATATGGGGATGAGATCTGTGGAGCGGTTCCGTACGGACATCGACGACGTCACCCGGCGCCTGCGGGAGGGCATGGCAGACGGGGTGCTGGCCTTCCCCCTCACCAGCTTCCGGGACGACGGCAGCCTCGACCCGGACGCGTACCGCGCGTATCTGACCGCCCAGGTGGCCACCGCCCCCGGTGCCTTGTTCCCGGCCTGTGGCACCGGCGAGTTCAGCGCACTGGACGAGGACGAGTACCGCACGGTGGTCCGGACCGCGGTCGAGGCCGCCGACGGCCGGCTGCCCGTGGTGGCGGGTACCGGATACGGCTGGGCGCAGGCACTGCGCTTCGCCCGCATCGCGGAGGAGGCCGGAGCCGACGCCCTGCTGGTCATGCCCCACTACCTCGTCGCGGCCCCGCAGGACGGTCTGGTCGAGCAGCTGCGCCGGATCGCGGCCGGCACACGGCTGCCGCTGATCGCGTACCAGCGCGGCCAGGTCACCTTCAACGCCGAGGGCGTGCGCCGGATCGCGGAGATCCCCACGGTCATCGGTCTCAAGGACGGTCACAGCGACCTCGACCGGCTCCAGCGCCTCACCCTCGCCGCACCCGAGGGCTTCCTCTTCTTCAACGGCGCGGCGACCGCCGAGATCCAGGCGCGCGCCTACGCGACGGTGGGCGTCCCCGCCTACTCCTCGGCCGTCCACGCGTTCGCGCCCGAGATCGCCGACGCCTTCCTCACCGCGCTGCGGGCCGGCGACGACACGGTGACCCGGAAGCTGCTGCGCGACTTCTACGTCCCGCTGGTCGAGCTCCGCGACCGCGTCCCCGGCTACGCCGTGTCCCTGGTCAAGGCCGCGGCCCGGCTGCGCGGACTGCCGGTGGGCCCCGTGCGCGCCCCACTCACCGACCCCTCCCCGGCCGACCTCGCCGACCTGGAGCAGATCCTCGACGCCGGACTGGCCCTGGTCGGCGCCACCCGCCGCCGTCCCGCCTGAGGCCCCACCGCTCCGGTCCTCGCGGGCCGGTTCACCCCGTTATCTTTTTCGCGGTCCTGCAATGGGACCGCTGGCCTCCGGGCCCGGCATGACTGTGTCCCCCTGTCGAAGACATGACCTGGGGGGTGG
>NZ_JBEOVL010000128.1:0-1904 GCF_040295485.1 Streptomyces sp. NPDC002793
GCCGCGAGGTGCAACGCGACCAAGGAGGACGAACACGCCGTGTCCACCGTGACCGCCGGACCCTCCAAACCGAACGAGTAGGCGATCCGGCCGGACATCACGCTGTTGGACATGCCGGTCATCAGGTGACCGTCCGCGCCGCCGGTACGGCCGCCGGTGCCGTAGCCGGACGTCGAGGCGCCGACGAAGACGCCGGTCGAGGTGCCGTGCAGTGAGCGAGGATCCAGGCCGGCCCGCTCCAGGGTCTCCCAGGTGGTCTCCAGGAGTAGCCGCTGCTGCGGGTCCATCGCGATGGCTTCGCGCGGCGAGATACCGAAGAGGTCAGCGTCGAAGGTGGTGGCGTCGTGGACGAAGCCCCCCTCGGCCGCGAAGGCCCCCTGAGCGAGGGAGAGGTCCCAGTCCCGGTCTGCGGGGAAGGGGGTGATGCCTTCGGCTCCGGAGACCACCATGTCCCACAGATCCTCGGGCGAGCGCACACCGCCCGGGAAGCGGCATGCCATGGACACCACGGCGATCGGCTCGTCCGGGTCGACGGCCGTCCGGGCGTGCGGCGCCACGGGTGTGGCGGCGGTCTCGAGGGCGGGGGCCAGCAGCTCGGCAAGGTGGTCGGCCAGGGACTGCGGCGTGGGGTGGTCGTAGACCAGCGTGGCGGTGAGGGACAGGCCCGTGCCGGTGGACAGCCGGTCCCGGAGCTCGACCGCGGTGAGCGAGTCGAAGCCGAGGTCGGAGAAGGGCCGTGCGGCGGGAACGGCATCCGTGTCGGTGTGGCCGAGGACTTCGGAGACGGTGTTCCTGACGACGGTCAGCAGCGCGGCCTGCCGCTCCGCCGCGCCCAGGTGAGCCAGCGCGGGCACCAGGGGCGTCGCACCGTCGACCGCCGCCTGGGCGGTCGGAACGGCAGACTCGCCCGTCGCTTCAGGAAGTTCGTCGAAGAGCGTGGTGGTACGGCCCGACCCGAAGGCCGGTGCGAAACGGGCCCAGTCGACGTCGGCGACGACGAGGCAGCCGAGGTCCCGGGCCACCGCGTCCTCCAGGACGGTCACGCCGAGTTCGGGCGGCAGGGGCGTCAGGCCTCGGCGGCGCAGATAGTCCCCGGCGTTCTCGGCGACCAGCATCCCCGACTCGGCCCAGGGCCCCCACGCGACCGAGGTGGCGACGGCACCGCGCGCCCGCCGCTGCTCGGCCAGTGCGTCCAGGTAGGCGTTGGCCACGGCGTAGGCGGCCTGTCCCCCGCTCCCCCACACACCGGCGATGGAGGAGAACAGTACGAACATGTCCGCGGCGGGCAGCAGCGCGTCGAGATGGGCCGCGCCGACCACCTTGGCCCGCAGGACCTCCAGGAACTCCTCGGCGGTGGTCTCGCCCAGGGGGCGTGCGTCCACCACACCGGCGGCGTGCACCACGCCGGACACCGCGTGCTCGGACAGCAGGGCACTGAGCGTGTCACGGTCGGTGACATCGCACGCGGCAACGATCGCGTTGGCCCCCAGCTCAGCCAGTTCCGCCACTAGTTCGGCCGCGCCAGGAGCCTTCACGCCCCGTCGGCTTATGAGGATCATCGTGGTGACGCCGCGCCGGGCGAGGCGACGGGCGACGGCCGCTCCGAGCGCACCGGTGCCACCGGTGATCAACACTGCTCCGGTCGGGGTGAACTCACCGGGGGCCTCCGCACGGGGCGCCACCGGGGTGACGCGCCGGACGAAGACTCCTTCAGGACGTACGGCGGCCTGGTCCTCGGTGCCGGCGAGCACCCGGGTGAAACGGTCCGCAGCCCTGGCGTCCAGCACTGCCGGAAGGTCCACCAAACCACCCCAACGCTGCGGGAACTCCAACGCGGCCACCCGCCCCAGACCCCAGATCTGCGTCTGCCACGGATCCACCGGACGGTCCGACCGCCCGGTCGA
>NZ_JBEOVL010000129.1:0-1861 GCF_040295485.1 Streptomyces sp. NPDC002793
CAACGCCCGTATGGATGGGTAGGGGAGCGTCGTGTGCCGGGTGAAGCAGCCGCGGAAGCGAGTTGTGGACGGTTCACGAGTGAGAATGCAGGCATGAGTAGCGATACACACGTGAGAAACGTGTGCGCCGATTGACTAAGGGTTCCTGGGTCAAGCTGATCTGCCCAGGGTAAGTCGGGACCTAAGGCGAGGCCGACAGGCGTAGTCGATGGACAACCGGTTGATATTCCGGTACCCGCTTTGAAACGCCCAATACTGAATCAGGCGATGCTAAGTCCGTGAAGCCGGCCCGATCTCTTCGGAGTTGAGGGTAGTGGTGGAGCCGATGAACCAGACTTGTACTAGGTAAGCGATGGGGTGACGCAGGAAGGTAGTCCAGCCCGGGCGGTGGTAGTCCCGGGGTAAGGGTGTAGGCCGTGTGGTAGGTAAATCCGTCACACGTTAAGGCTGAGACCTGATGCCGAGCCGATTGTGGTGAAGTGGATGATCCTATGCTGTCGAGAAAAGCCTCTAGCGAGTTTCATGGCGGCCCGTACCCTAAACCGACTCAGGTAGTCAGGTAGAGAATACCGAGGCGTTCGGGTGAACTATGGTTAAGGAACTCGGCAAAATGCCCCCGTAACTTCGGGAGAAGGGGGGCCATCACTGGTGATTGGATTTACTCCATGAGCTGGGGGTGGCCGCAGAGACCAGCGAGAAGCGACTGTTTACTAAAAACACAGGTCCGTGCGAAGCCGTAAGGCGATGTATACGGACTGACGCCTGCCCGGTGCTGGAACGTTAAGGGGACCGGTTAGTGCACTTTCGGGTGTGCGAAGCTGAGAACTTAAGCGCCAGTAAACGGCGGTGGTAACTATAACCATCCTAAGGTAGCGAAATTCCTTGTCGGGTAAGTTCCGACCTGCACGAATGGCGTAACGACTTCTCGACTGTCTCAACCATAGGCCCGGTGAAATTGCACTACGAGTAAAGATGCTCGTTTCGCGCAGCAGGACGGAAAGACCCCGGGACCTTTACTATAGTTTGATATTGGTGTTCGGTTCGGCTTGTGTAGGATAGGTGGGAGACTTTGAAGCGGCCACGCCAGTGGTTGTGGAGTCGTCGTTGAAATACCACTCTGGTCGTGCTGGATGTCTAACCTGGGTCCGTGATCCGGATCAGGGACAGTGTCTGATGGGTAGTTTAACTGGGGCGGTTGCCTCCTAAAGAGTAACGGAGGCGCCCAAAGGTTCCCTCAGCCTGGTTGGCAATCAGGTGTTGAGTGTAAGTGCACAAGGGAGCTTGACTGTGAGACCGACGGGTCGAGCAGGGACGAAAGTCGGGACTAGTGATCCGGCAGTGGCTTGTGGAAGCGCTGTCGCTCAACGGATAAAAGGTACCCCGGGGATAACAGGCTGATCTTCCCCAAGAGTCCATATCGACGGGATGGTTTGGCACCTCGATGTCGGCTCGTCGCATCCTGGGGCTGGAGTCGGTCCCAAGGGTTGGGCTGTTCGCCCATTAAAGCGGTACGCGAGCTGGGTTTAGAACGTCGTGAGACAGTTCGGTCCCTATCCGCTGTGCGCGTAGGAATATTGAGAAGGGCTGTCCCTAGTACGAGAGGACCGGGACGGACGAACCTCTGGTGTGCCAGTTGTCCTGCCAAGGGCATGGCTGGTTGGCTACGTTCGGAAAGGATAACCGCTGAAAGCATCTAAGCGGGAAGCCTGCTTCGAGATGAGTATTCCCACCACCTTGAGTGGTTAAGGCTCCCAGTAGACGACTGGGTTGATAGGCCAGATGTGGAAGCCCGGTAACGGGTGGAGCTGACTGGTACTAATAGGCCGAGGGCTTGTCCTCAGTTGCTCGCGTCCACTGTGTT
>NZ_JBEOVL010000131.1:0-1849 GCF_040295485.1 Streptomyces sp. NPDC002793
CCGTCGACGTGCTCGCCCATGAACTCGTACGGGCCTGCCGTCCACGCGATCTCTACCCGGTAGACGCCCGGGGGAATGCGCACCGCCAGCTCCCGCGGGGGCCTGGTCGGCAGCCCTCTTCTGTACTCCCAGACCTGGTCGTCATGGAATGGCGCATCGACGACGAGCCGGCCGCTCGGTACGCGGATCGTCGTCAGCTCCTCGATGCACGTTACGACTACCGGCGTTGTCGGATCGTCGTACACCGTCCCAAGGTGAGCACCGCGCGTGAAAGCCGCCTCCAAGTACCAGGTGGCCTCAGGCCCGGCTGCCAGCCGCGCGTCCCCGACCCACTCCATGTCCTACTCCCTCCTCGCCACCCGGCCGGGCGGTCAACCGAAAGCTACGTGGGCCCTCTGACATCGGCACTTCTTGCATCGTCGCAATCCGTGATCGCTCCCCAATATCTGTGCCAGAACCCGCTACTGCTCGATAAATCCAGGCATTCTGAGTGGAAGACGCCCCTCTCCGCCAACTCCTCTGCGGAGCGCCATTGTTGTATGTCTACCCTCAAGAAGACGGCGGAGCTGGACGGTACGACGGGGCCAGCACTGTCAGTGACTTCGCTGAGCTCCGGACCCATCTCGACAGCCCCCAGCAAGTCGCCGCCCGCATCCGGGTATGCCGCGCATCGCCGTTGCAGGAGCGGAGAGCGTGCCTGGAGGTTCATGGAGAGCCGAGGAACTTGTCCGTCAACGATTCAATGAACGTGGCAGCCTCGATCTCGGTGACGGTCCTCACCGAAGGTCGAGCACCGCCCACACTCTGCGCCCGTCTTCCGCGGTGTCCGTGCCGCACGACACCGCGCCCAGCCCGGTCAGCTCGGGCAACACCGCGGTGTCACCGCCTGCCAGCCCCGGCTGGTGGGACAGGGCAACGACCAAGGCCTGCCGCTCCTGGTCTGCGAGATGCACGGACACACGGCGACCACCGTCCGCGACCGCCGTACGCACCAGCGCGCCCGTGAGATCTGCGGCAGCCTGGTCCGCCTCCCGGTACCCCCACTCGTGAAGCTGCCTCAGCACGTGTTCGGTGGCTTTGCCCGCCGCCCAGGGGGCCGCCTCCAGGCACCAGTTCGCGGACCGCCGGTTCCGCACCTTCATCCGGGCCCGTGCGGTACCCACCAGGCCGGTTTCCGGCCGCGGCGGCTGCAGGGGACGCTTGGGCGGGGGCGGGCTCTTCGGCGGGTAGTCCGGGGTGTGCTCAGCAGTGGCCATCGGCGCTCCCAGCATCAAGGCGAGTATTCATCGTAGGACCCCACCAGCCACAGCGCGGAGATCCGCAAAAATCGCACACGGCCGGCAACGGCATCCTGATCACCTCCTCCCCTGCCGAGATCGACGGCGTTGCGGCCTCATGGCCGCTGCGTCTGCGCAACGACGTCGACGGCGGGTGAACGAGCTGGGCGCAGCCCTCACGGCCGGGCGCGGCCATGTCTTCGGCGCGACCGAAGGCCCCGGCCACAGGACCGTTCTGGCGTTCATGCCCGACCAGTCCGAGGAAGGCGTCGGAACGCTGGCCCGGGTCCGCGCCCCCCGAGGACCCGGACGGCGAGGTTGTCTTCGAGCGGAGCGCGGAACGACCGATGGGGCTGTGGGCCGAAGCAGGGGTGAGCCTCCTCCAAATCCTGCCGCTGCTCGCGCCGGTCGGCGATTCCGGTCTCGCTCAGCGGGGTGCCGGTCCTGGGGGAATCCGTCGACGGAAGTCGTGCTGGTCTTACTGGTGTCGTAGGTCGCTGACGGTTTCGCCGAACTCCCGCTTGAGGGATCTGCCGAGGTGTTTGGGGTCGGGTACTCCCCAGCGTGCCGCG
>NZ_JBEOVL010000132.1:0-1785 GCF_040295485.1 Streptomyces sp. NPDC002793
GGATGCTGTTGGCGAATGCCCCTTCGTTCCGCCCCATCGGATTTATCCGGTGGGGCGGAGTGCTGCGAAGTGTGAGGTGCGTGTTGGGGCGAGTGGGGTGCCTGTGAGCCAGGCGTCGAGGCGGGTGAGGTTCATTCCGGCTGCGGTCAGCAGGTGTTGCAGGTGGGTTTTGGGATGGCCTCGGTAGCGGGACCTGCGCAGCCCGAAGGCGCGGACGCCCTGGGAGATGGTGCCTTCGATGCCGGCTCGGTGCTTGTAGCGTTGTTTCCATGGGTCGGTTTGCTGGTCGAGCCGGGCTGTTCGGAGGGCTTCGTGTTCGTCGCGGTGCCGCAGGGTGATCTCGCGTCCCATGTAGGCGACGCCGCGGGTGCACTGGTCGCGTGAGGGGCAGGGGCGGCAGTCCGCGGGTGAGAATCGGGCGCGGATCACGGGGCCTGACGAGCGTCGCCCGTCGTGCTGCCACTGTCTGCTGGTCCTGCCGTTCGGGCAGGTCACCTGCTTGTTGTCCCAGTCGACGGCGAAGTCGTCGATGCTGTAGCCGTTGTTCGCGGCGGCCTGCCAGCCGGTGTTGGCGCCGACCGGTCCCACCAGTTCGATGCCATGGTCACGGCGGGCGGCGACCAGGTGTGCGGCATCGACGTAGCCGGCGTCGACCAGATGGACATCAGGCAACAGGTCCCGGCGGGCGAGAGCGTCGTGGATCTGGTCGGTGACCTGGACGTCGGCAGTGGCGGCGGTGGTGGTGATGACCTCGGTGATCAGGTGTGGGGCATCGGGTTCGCAGGTTTCGGTCAGATGAACCTTGTAGCCGCACCAGGCCCGGTCGCGTTTGGCCCCGTTGCGGGCGTCCGGATCATAGGCCGAGCGGATCCGTAACTGCCCCGGCGGGCAGTCCTTCGGCTTGCGCCAGCTCACCTCACCGTCGCTGACCTGGTATTCCTGCACCCACATCTGCCGTAGGAACTCCACGGCCGGCAGCTCCCTCAGCCAGGCAGGCGCGTCAACGGACCACACAGCTTGCAGGAGCGTCATGCCGTCCTGGCCGACCTGTTCGGCGTGGCTGAGCCGGGCAGCCCAGCGGCTGGGGAACTTCGTGTCCTCCGGCCGGGCGGAGTACCGGTCGAACCACTCCGGCGGCGTCCGCTCGGCCAGCCACTGCGGAGCCGCGACCGCCAGTGCGTTCAGTGCCGCTCGCATCGCCTCGACCACGGACTCCAGCCGGTTCACCTCCCGCACCGCCGCCAGCACATGCGTGGCATCACTGCGCTGACGTCCACCGGCCTTGAGCAGCCCGGCCGCCGAAACGCTCTCCAGGACCGCATCCAGCACCCCGGCCTCGACGCCACCGGCGATGAGCCGTCCACGGAACTCGCTCAGCACGGAGAAATCGAAGCCCGGATCGGTCAGCTCCAGCCCGAGCGCGTACTTCCAGTCGATCCTGGAGCGCACCGCGTGAGCGGCCTGCCGGTCCGACATCCCTTCGGCGAACTGCAACACCAGCACCATCGCCAACCGGCCCGGCGACGCCGCAGGCCGCCCCCGACCCGAGAAAAGACCCGCGAACTCCGCATCGGTGAAGACCGACCCGAGCACATCTCTCACCCGGACTGCCAAGCACCCCTTCGGGAAGGCCGCGCGGGCCACCCTGACCGTCTCCGCCGGCACCTCGCCAGGCACACCAGGACGCAACGACATCTGCCCACCCCAAACACAACGTCGGCCTGACCCACCAACGAGATGGATCAGGCCGACGTCACGACGAAGGGGCATTCGCCAACAGCATCC
>NZ_JBEOVL010000134.1:0-1614 GCF_040295485.1 Streptomyces sp. NPDC002793
TAGCTTGATCTTTAACCTGTGCGGCGTGGGCGTGGGGTCGTTGACTTCTTTGTTCGTCGCTTTGCGGGGCCGGGTTTGCCGACGGTGTGCACGTCGTAGCGTGCAGTGGGTTGGCTGTTCCTGCGGCCGGGTGGCCGTCCTGGACCGGGCTGAGTCAATTTCGGTGCTCCGGCTGGGCAGGCGGCCTTCGGGCGGAGGTGCCGAAAGTCGCGGCGGACTCGTGCGGGGGTGAGCCTGTCGGGCGGGGTCGGCTTCTCCCACGGCCGTCGGAGGTCTGCCGCCAGCGGGCGTGCGAGCCGGAGTTGGGTGAAAACGGCGACGATCAGCCAGGTCCAGCGGTCGGCTGCTTCGGGGGTGCGGATCTTCGGGCAGGTCCAGCCCAGGGTCTGCTTGAACAGGCGGAAGGTGTGTTCGATGTCGAAGCGCCGCAGGAATGCCTGCCAGAGCAGGTCGACGTCGGCCCCGGAGGCGTCGGTGCCTGACCACCACAGCCAGACCGGCTTCGGTGTCGCGCCGCTGGGCAGGTGCTCGACCTGCAAGCGGATCACGGTGCCCTCGATGACCGGCAGGGCGCCGAGCTGGGATGTCCAGGCCGAGCGGTGGGTCAGTCTTGGGTGGAGGCGGTCCCAAGCCCGTGCGGTGGCGGTGCCGTAGAGACGGGTTTCGGTCACTGTCCGGGCGTCGGGAGTGTTCCAGGTGGCCGGGTCACCGAACACGAACTCGCCACCGTGACGGGACGGCCGACCCCGGACACCGGGCTCGCGCGACGGGGCCGCACGTCGCAGAACGCGGTCCGAGCGCAGCCGGCCCAGCACCTGCACCGGGAGATCCTGCAGAAGGAAGGCCAGGCGGGGAACGTCGTAGCCGGCGTCCACGACGATCAGGATCTCCGGGTCGCCGTCCTTCCACTGCCCGGCCGTGATGAGCCGTTCGACGAGCTCGCGCATCTGCCGAGCCGTGACGGTGGCGGCGTCATCGCCAGGTGCCAGACGCAGTGCGTCCAGCGGTGCGGTCCAGGAACTGCGGCCCGTCTCAAGTGCGCAGATCACCGAGTAGGGCCAGCCGGGAACGGGGATGTGCTGGTCCTTGCCCCGCCCGTAGGTGTGGCACAGGATCCGCTGCGGTGAGGTGTGGGCACTGGGCCGCAGCCAGCAGGTGAGGTCGGCGGCCAGGACCAGCCGGCCGTCCGCCGCCCTCGGTAGCGGCACTGCGGCCAGGGCCCGCCGCAGCCGGGCGACATCGACCCGGCCCGCGGCCAGGGCGTCGTAGAGCCCACCATGTCCACGCCGGTGTTCGCCCACCAGCGACAGTTCCACCAGCGACCGAATCGGACCATCCGCGCACAACACCGCGTCCGCGAGTTCGAACAGCGCGTCCGCACGTTTGGTCAGACAGGAGTAGAACTCACCCCGGAAGCGTGACAGTCCCGCAAACGGATCCTGCCGGACGACGTGATGCGACAGACTCATTCCTCACGGCCTTCGTGCTGAGCGTTGTGTGTTCCTTGGTCGGATCACATGCTCAGCCGAAGGCCGCCTGCGTGTACCGCAGTTACCAGCCCGAGTGATCAAGTACGACGGACCGTTCGGACCCCGAGGTTAAAGATCAAGCTAG
>NZ_JBEOVL010000135.1:0-1594 GCF_040295485.1 Streptomyces sp. NPDC002793
AGCTTGTTCTTTTTCTTCCGGTCTCGAACGGTGTCTCGTACTGGGTCGCTCACCTGGGGATTCACCGGACGTGGGGGCGGCCTTCGTCTGATCCTGTGCTCCGACCAAGGTGCACGTGACCAAGACGAAGGCCGTGAGGGTGAGTCTGCTGCCTGATGCTGTCCGGGGGGAAGCGTTCGCGGAAGCGTCACGCTTCCGGGGTGAGTTCTACGAGTGTCTGACCGCGCGGCGCGACGAGTTGTTCGAACTCACCGACGCGGTGCTGTGTGCGGAGGGGGCGGTGAAGTCCCCGGTGGATCTGACGCTGTTGCCCGAGCATCGTCGTGGGCACGGCGCGATGTACGGCGGCCTGAACCACGGCAGGATCGACATCGGCCGGCTGCGGACCGTGCTGGCCGGGCTGTCGCTGCCGCGGTTCGACGGCGGGCGGCTGGTCCTTGCCGTCGATGTCTCGCCGTGGCTCCGCTCGGACGCGCCGTGCTCGGCGGAACGGCTGTTCTGCCACGTATATGGCCGCGCGAAGACGGCGTCCCAGTTCATCCCGGGCTGGCCCTACTCCTTCGTGGCCGTGCTGGAGCCGGGCGCCACGTCCTGGACCGCGATCCTGGACGCGGTCCGGCTCGGTCCGGCGGACGACGCGACCGCCATCACCGCCGCCCAGCTGCGGGGTGTCGTGGAGCGGCTCGTCACCGCGGGCCAGTGGCGGACCGGGGACCCGCATATTGTGATCGTCAGCGACGCCGGCTACGACGTCACCCGCCTGGCCTGGGTCCTGCGTGACCTGCCCGTCGAGCTGGTCGGCAGGGTGCGGTCCGACCGGGTCATGCGGTTGCCGAAGCCGCCCCGCCGACCGGGGACGAACGGCCGACCGCCCAAGCACGGCCCGGAGTTCCACTTCGCCAAGCCGGAGACCTGGCCCGAGCCCGCGATCACCACCGTCACCGACACCACCAACTACGGCAAGGCCGAAACCCAGGCGTGGGACCGGGTCCACCCAAGGCTCACCCACCGTTCCTCATGGCTCGACCACGACGGCGAACTGCCCCTTGTCGAGGGCACGTTGATCCGGCTGAAGGTCGAGCACCTGTCGAAGGACCGGGACGCCCCGCCGGTGTGGTTATGGTCCTCGAAGACCGGTGCGACCCCGGATGACGTGGACCGCTTCTGGCAGGCATTTCTCCGCCGCTTCGACCTGGAGCACACCTTCCGCTTCGCGAAACAGACCCTGGGCTGGACCACCCCGAAACTCCGTACTCCTGAGGCTGCGGACCGCTGGACCTGGATCCTGGTCGTCGCCCACAGCCAGCTCCGGCTCGCCCGGCCACTCGCCGAAGACCTCCGCCGGCCCTGGGAGAAACCCGCCACCCCCGACCGGCTCACCCCGGCCCGGGTCCGCCGGGGGTTCAGGAACATCCGCGCTCACCTCGCCTGCCCGGCCCGTGTTCCCAAACCCCGAGGCGCCGGCCCCGGACGGCCCCTCGGCGCCAAGAACAAACACCGGGCACCCCGCTACGACGTCGGCAAGACCGTCAAACGCGCCGAGACCCTCAAGGCCATCGGCAAGCCTGGAAGATCTTGGTAGATAAAGAACAAG
>NZ_JBEOVL010000136.1:0-1578 GCF_040295485.1 Streptomyces sp. NPDC002793
ACCCACATCACCCACCACCCCCTCCAACAACACCACGAACAACCCCACCAACCGCTCCACAGAACCCCGATCAAACAAATCCGCAGAGAACTCGATCTCTCCTTCGATGCCGTTTCCGGGGCCGGTCTCGGAAAGGAAGAACGCCAGATCGAACTTGGCCGTCCTGGAGTCGTGCTCGTAGAAGCCGATGTCCAGGCCGGGAAGGGTGATGTCGCGGTTGCCGAAGCCCGGCACCGACGTACCGGGGTCGGCCTTCGAACCGTGCGTCGTGGTGTAGCTGTAGGTCACCTGGAAGAGGGGGTGCCGAGAGAGGTCGCGGGCGGGCTGGATCTCCTCGACCAGCTTCTCGAACGGCAGGTCTCGGTGGGCGTCGGCCCGCAGCATGGACTCACGGACCTGCCGGAGTTGTGACTCGAAGGTGTCTCCGGGGGACAGACGGGAACGCAGGACCAGGGTGTTGACGAAGAGGCCGATGAGCTTCTCGGTCTCCAGCCGGTCCCTGTTGCCCACCGCGTATCCGATGCAGAAGTCGTCCTGGCCGCTGTAGCGGTGCAGCAGGAGGTTGAAGGCGGTGGCGACGGTCATGAAGACGGTGGCGTCGTGCGCGCGGCTGATCTCACGCAGCGCGTCGCTGAGTTCGGGGCTGAGGGCGAACGAGACCGTCCCTCCGCTGTGGCTCGGCATCGACGGCCGCGGGTGGTCGGTGGGCAGGTCGAGCGTGTGCTCGGCGCCATCGAGGTAGGTGCGCCAGTAGGCGAGGTGCTGCTCGAGCTCATGGTCCTCGAGCATGCCGTTCTGCCAGCGGGCGAAGTCGGTGTACTGAACGGGCAGGTCGGGAAGCCCGGCCGGCCGGTTCTCGATGAAGGCGCCGTAGAGGGTGGCCAGCTCGGTCAGCAGCACCTCCAGTGACCAGTCGTCGCCGAGGATGTGGTGCATGCTGACCATCAGGATGTGCCGACGGGGGGCGAGCCGTACCAGACCGATCCGGGTCAGCGGGCCGTCGGCCAGGTCGAACGGCAGGTCGGCCTCCGCTGCGACCACCTCGTCACCGCTGCGCCGCGGATCGGGGGACGCGGAGACGTCGGTCAGGGGCAGCGGACGGTGGACGAAGTCCTGCACGACCGGTTCCGGCGTGCCGCCCCGCTCGGGGAAGACCGTCCTGAGCACCTGGTGCCGGCGGATGATCTCGTTGAGCGCGCGTTCCAACGCGTCCCTGTCCAGTTCGCCGTCGAGCCTCCAGGCCGCCGCGATGTTGTAGAGACTGCTGTCCGGGTTCATACGGTGCAGGAACCACATGCGCTGCTGCGCGTACGAGGCGACCAGCGGCTCGTCTCCCCGGCCCACGGTCAGGACGCCCTCGCTGACACGGCCGGCCGCCGCCACCGTCTGCGCCAGTTCGGCCACCGTGGGCGCGTTGAAGACATCGCGGAGCCGCACGTCCGCCCTGAGTGTCCGCCGTATGCGGGCGACGAGTTGGGTGACAAGGAGGGAGTGACCGCCGAGGTCGAAGAAGTTGTCGTGCACACCGACACGGTCCAGATGCAGCACCTCCTGCCAGATACCGGCCAGAACCTCCTC
>NZ_JBEOVL010000137.1:0-1515 GCF_040295485.1 Streptomyces sp. NPDC002793
AGGATGCGCTGGGCGACGAGGGGGCGGATCTCCTCGACGATAGGAACCTTGCGGGCCCGCTTGCCCTTGGTGCCCTTGTCGGTCAGCCCGCCGGGAGCGGGTGTGGTCTGACGCCGCACGGTCCAGATCCACTGGGTGGTGTCGATGTCTCCGACGCGGCAGCCTGAGATCTCCCCGATCCGTGCGGCGGTGCACGCGGCGAAAATGACCACCTCTCCCCAGCCGCGGTACTCGTCGTGAGAGGCGGCCACGAGCGCGTCGGCCAGTGCGAGGAGTGTCTCCCAGTCGGGCAGGGCGAGGGTGCGCGGGTCAAGGAGTTCGTCCTCGGCCTGCTTGTAAAGCTTCTGCCACCCGGTGACCCGGGCGGGGTTGACCTTGACGATGCCGTCGCGGACTGCCTGCTCCATGACGCGGACCAGAACGGCGATGGTGTTCTTGACCGTTGAGCGGCTGAGCTCGTCGGCGATCCAGTTCTGCACGGTGCGGTCGACAACGCCATTGGTGATCATCCGGACCGGGACGTGGCCCAGGGCGGGCACGACACGCATCCGCCAGCCTGACAGGTAGGGGTCGAGTGTTTACAACTCCAGGTCGCGCAGAGCGAGGTCCATGTTCGCGTTGCCGTATTCGGCGAGCTTCATGGTGGCGAGCGACGAGACAGTGAGCCTGTTCCAACCTGGCGCCCGGGCCTGCCTGTTGGGCTGGCAGCGCAGAGAAGCCCCTGGTAGACGGGTTTTCGACCAAGAGAACTCGTCCCGCCAGAGGCTTCGCATGCTTGTCTACCGTTCCGGGCTCGACCTGTCCTGCTCCACTCTGAGCTTCCTGACCAAACGACTACGCGCCCGTCACCGCGCCCAGGGCACCCGATGGAGACGTCTGACGCCGGGCCGCCGGGCCCTGCTCACCTTCGCTCACCTGCGACGGGGCGACACCTACGCCCAGCTCTCCGCCGGATTCGGCATCGGCACCGCGACCGCCTACCGCTACAGCCGAGAGACCATCGAGGTTTTGTCCGCCCTCGCACCCACGCTCGGCCAGGCCATCGACACCGTTTGCCGCAAGGCGCTCGTCATTCTCGACGGCACCTTGCTGCGGATCGACCGCATCGCCGCCGACCATCCCTCCTACTCCGGGAAGGCAAAGCGGCACAGGATGAACATCCAGGTCCTCACCGATCCTCACGGCCGCCTGCGGTGGGCCTCGCCGGCGCTGCCGCAACCAGGCCAACGTCGTCGTGATGCAGCCTTCCGCCGCCGGCCGGGCAGCCGGCGCCAGGCCGGTACGGCTGGGTTTGGTCAACGATCCCCGAGCAACAGAAGACACAGCAGCCTGGGCACGAGCCGGTGGTCCAGACGTCGCTCCGAAGCCCGAGAACCTCGAACCGTACGCCTGCCGGCCGCCACAGCGCCGTGCGGTCTCCTAGCTTGTTCTTTTTCTTCCGGTCTCGAACGGTGTCTCGTACTGGGTCGCTCACCTGGGGATTCACCGGACGTGGGGGCGGCCTTCGTCTGATCC
>NZ_JBEOVL010000138.1:0-1443 GCF_040295485.1 Streptomyces sp. NPDC002793
GTAGGGCTTGGTCAGGTCGGACATGGGTGAGCGTGTCCTTTCGGTCGGTGTTGCGTTGACAGGGTGTGACTCCGGATGAGATTGCGGCTGTGCGTGATGAGTTGGAGGACTTCGCGGCGGAGGTTTTCGAGCCGTTCGCGAGGAACGACCAGCGTCGGTGGGGGCAGGTCTACCTGCGGGGCCTGCTCACTGACGGGCAGCGCAAGTCGGTCGAGCCGATGGCTTCCCGGCTGGGCGGGGACGGGAATCGTCAGGCGCTGGCCCACTTCATCACTACCAGCCCGTGGGATCCTGCGCATGTGCGGGCCCGGCTGGCCTGGAAGATGGAAAAGGCGATCCGGCCCACCGCGCTGGTCTTCGACGACACCGGGTTCCTCAAGGACGGCAATGCCTCGGCGTGCGTGTCGCGGCAGTACACCGGGACTGCGGGCAAGGTCACCAACTGCCAGGTCGGAGTCTCCCTGCACATGGCCTCCGACCATGCCTCGACGGCGGTCGACTGGCGGCTGTTCCTGCCCGAGTCCTGGGCGCCCGGATCCGGGAAGGCGGACCCGGACAAGGTCGCCCGCCGCACCGCCTGCGGCATCCCCGAGGACATCGGGCATGTGGAGAAGTGGCAGCTCGCACTCGACATGCTCGACGAGACCCGCTCGTGGGGCATCGAAGTGCCGCTGGCCGTCGCGGATGCCGGATACGGCGATACCGCGGCCTTCCGCCTCGGCCTGCAGGCCCGTGGCCTCAACTATGTGGTGGGCATCTCAAGCACCATGTCGGCCCAGCCAGGCGAAGCCGTACCGGTGACCGAGCCGTACTCCGGGACCGGACGCCCACCGGTCGCGAAGTACCCGGACAAGGCTCAGTCGGTGAAACAGCTGGCCATGGCCGCCGGCCGCAGGACGGCGAAGCCGGTGCAATGGCGTGAGGGCTCTCGGCCCGGCGCGGGCCGCAGCGGCTTCAAGCGGATGTACTCGCGATTCGTGGCTTTGCGGATGCGGCCCGCCGGGCGCGAGGTCCGCCAGGCGGCCGGCGGCTCGGAACTGCCCGAGTGCTGGCTCCTGGCCGAGTGGCCGGCCGGCCAGGACGAACCTGTTCAGTTCTGGCTCTCCGACCTGCCCGCCGACACCCCGCTGACCACCCTGGTCCGGCTCGCCAAGCTCCGCTGGCGCATCGAACACGACTACCGGGAGATGAAACAGGCCCTTGGTCTGGCCCACTTCGAGGGCCGGACCTGGGGCGGCTGGCACCACCACGTCACCCTCGTCTCTGTCGCGCATGCCTTCTGCACTTTGCAACGATTGACCAGAGCCCCAAAAGACATGGCGCCGGCCTGAGCCTCTACCGCGTCGTCCGCGAGCTACAGACCATCCTCGCGACATGGGCCGGCGCCTGCCCCACCTGTCACCGCGACATACCCGCGCCAACATCGACCTGACCAAGCCCTAC
>NZ_JBEOVL010000139.1:0-1442 GCF_040295485.1 Streptomyces sp. NPDC002793
CCGGGAGGTGCCGTCGGAGACGCTGATGAGAGGTCCGGCCACCGTCCGGTCCGGCGCAATGCCGGGCAGTTCGCGGGCGGCAGGTCTGCATAACGTGGATGCGCGAGCACGACACCAACGCCGAGGCCGGCACCGTGAATACCCCTTGGGGAGAGGGAGGGTGACGATGTTCGACACCACTGAGGTGGGCGTCTTCCTGGGCCTGGATGTCGGCAAGAGTGCCCATCACGGTCACGGGCTGACGCCGGTCGGCAAGAAGGTCTTCGACAAGCAGCTGCCCAACAGCGAGCCGAAGCTGCGGGCCGTGTTCGAGAAGCTGGCCGCGAAGTTCGGCACGGTGCTGGTGATCGTGGACCAGCCCGCATCGATCGGGGCTCTGCCCCTGGCCGTGGCCCGGGACGCCGGCTGCCGGGTCGCTTACCTGCCCGGCCTGGCGATGCGCCGGATCGCCGATCTCTACCCTGGCGAGGCGAAGACCGACGCGAAGGACGCCGCAGTCATCGCGGACGCCGCCCGCACTCTGCCCCACACCTTGCGCTCGCTGGAACTGACCGACGAGATCACCGCTGAGCTCACCGTCCTGGTCGGCTTCGACCAAGACCTCGCCGCCGAGGCAACCCGCACCTCCAACCGGATACGCGGCCTGCTCACCCAGTTCCACCCCAGCCTGGAGCGCGTCCTGGGCCCCCGCCTGGACCACCAGGCCGTCACCTGGCTCCTGGAGCGCTACGGGTCCCCGGCCGCGCTGCGGAAGGCGGGCCGACGACGGCTCGTCGAGGTGATCCGGCCGAAGGCGCCCCGCATGGCCGCCCGGCTGATCGACGACGTCTTTGCCGCTCTGGACGAGCAGACCGTCGTCGTTCCCGGCACGGGCACCCTGGACACCGTCATTCCGTCCCTGGCCCGCTCCCTCGGGGCTGTCCACGAACAGCGCCGGGCTCTGGAAGCCCAGATCAACACCCTGCTGGAGGCTCACCCTCTTTCCCAGGTCCTGACCTCGATGCCCGGCGTCGGTGTCAGGACCGCCGCAGTCCTGCTGACCACCATCGGCGACGGCACCAACTTCCCCACCGCCGCCCACCTCGCCTCCTACGCCGGCCTGGCCCCGACAACGAAGTCGTCCGGCACCTCGATCCACGGCGAACACGCACCCCGAGGCGGAAACCGGCAGCTCAAACGGGCCATGTTCCTGTCCGCCTTCGCCTGCATGAACGCCGATCCCGCCTCCCGGACCTACTACGACAAACAACGCGCCCGCGGAAAGACCCACACCCAGGCCCTCCTCCGCCTCGCCCGCCAGCGCATCAGCGTCCTGTTCGCGATGCTCCGCGACGGAACGTTCTACGAGTCCCGAACCCCCGCCGTCACCCTCGCCACATGAACGGGACCGAAACCCCCAAAACCGACAGCGCAGGATTGACGAACGACATAGAGGCACCCCC
>NZ_JBEOVL010000140.1:0-1432 GCF_040295485.1 Streptomyces sp. NPDC002793
GTGAAAGTCACCGTGGACCTGGAATCACGACCCGCACAGGCCATCGAAGGCATCGCCTACTTCACCGTCTCCGAACTCCTCCAGAACGTCAGCAAACACAGTCACGCCCGTGAGGCGTCGGTCGACGTGTGGCGGTCCGGCGACCGGCTGATCCTCCAGGTCCGGGACGACGGGGCGGGCGGAGCCCGGCTCGACGGCGGTACGGGCATGTCGGGGCTGGCGGAGCGACTCGGGGCGGTCGACGGGCTGTTCGTCCTGGACTCCCCCGAGGGCGGCCCCACCACGGTCACGGCGGAGCTGCCCTGGCGCGACCGCGCGGACGCGGAGGCCGAGCGGGCGGGTGCGGCAGGGCTCGCCGGCGGTGCCGGATGACAGGCAGGCGGTGTGGCAGGGCCCCTGGCCGTACGGACCCGCCCCGGAGGCGGAAGCGAGGCCGGAAGCAGGACCGGACGCAGAGGCAAGCGCCGCCATGGTGGGGAAAACCCCCTGCCGGATACGGAGACGGCCCTCATGGTGCCGGCGCCCCTGGCACAGCAGTCTTGAACCATCAGCCGACGCATCGGCCCGCGGGGAGCCCCCGCTCAGAAGAAACGGACGGACGCCACTGATGGCCACGGCATACGGACCGGCCTCACGGGGCCACCACACCCCCGGCACCGGCTCCGGGGGCTACCCCCCGGCGAAGCACCTCTTCCCCGCGGCACTGCGCGCGCCCTTCGAGGGACGTACCTGGCGCGAGCTGGGCTATGTGCTCCTGAGCCTGCCGATCAGCGTGGTGCTGTTCAGCTTCGCGATCACCATGGTGTCGCTGGGACTGGGCATGCTCATCACCTTCCTCGGCATTCCGATACTCGCGGCCGGCCTCGTCATGTGCCGAGGCTTCGGTGTCATGGAGCGGGGCCGTGCACGCGGCCTGCTGAGGCTGGACGTCGCGGATCCCGCGCCGGTGCGCGGCAAGGGCGGCCTGATGTCCTGGGTCGGCGCGGTGCTGAAGAGCGGGGTCTCCTGGCGGCATCTGCTCTACGCGGTGCTGCACATGCCCTGGGCGGTGTTCGCGTTCTTCGTGGCGGTCACGTTCTGGTCGTACGGCTGGGCCGCGTTCACCTACCCGCTGTGGCGCTGGGTCTTCCCGGTGTACGCGGGTGTCGACGGGATCCAGCTGTACGGCGACGGGACGCATCAGGTCTACCTCGACTCCCCCTTCGAGCTGGCCGTCACCTGCGCGTTCGGGCTGGCTCTCGTCCTGGTGACGCCGTGGATCATCCGTGGCCTGGTGTCGGTGGACCGGCTGATGGTGCTGGGTCTGCTCGGCCCTTCCCGGCTGGCCTCCAGGGTCTCCGAGCTGGAGTCGGACCGGGGGGTCGTCGTGGACACCGCCGCCGCCGACCTGCGCCGCATCGAACGCGACCTCCACGACGGCGCACAGGCACGG
>NZ_JBEOVL010000141.1:0-1428 GCF_040295485.1 Streptomyces sp. NPDC002793
CAATACCGGTGACTTTGAGCTGTGTTGGTCGTTGGATGTGTTGTGCCAAGGCCTGGGCAGGTGAAGTCGTCGGGTGAGCGGTTGTCGGACCGGATCGCCTTGGGTGTGTTGACTCGGGTGTATCCACCCAGGGTGGTCGATGAGGTGATCGCGGAGTGCGGGCGCCGGGAACAGCGTTCCCGGCTGCTGCCGGCCCGGGTGGTGGTGTATTTCGTGCTCGCGATGTGCCTGTTTTCCGGCCAGGGCTATGAGGAGGTGGCCCGGCTGCTGACGCAGGGCCTGGAGCGTGTCCGGCAGTGGGAGAAGCCGTGGCAGGTGCCGACGACGGGGGCGATCGGCAGAGCCCGCAGACGGTTGGGGCCGGAGCCGTTGAAGGCCTTGTTCGCGAGGGTGTGCCAGCCGGTGGCCGCCCCGGACACGGCTGGCGCCTGGTATCGCGGGTGGCGGTTGGTGGCCGTGGACGGCACCGTCTTCGACGTCCCGGACACCGAGGCGAACAGCACGTTCTTCGGCCGTCCCGGCTCCGGCCGGGGACAGCAGCGCAGTGCATACCCGCAGGTGAGGGTCGCCGCTCTGGTGGAGTGCGGGACGCATGCGGTGTTCGCCGCGGCGACCGGTCCGCTGTCGCTCCACGAACAACAGCTCATTCCCGCATTGCTGGGCCGGCTCGAGCCGGGAACACTTCTCATGGCCGACCGCGGCATCACCGGCTTCGAGCTGTGGAAGGCCGCTTCAGGCACGGGCGCGGACCTGTTGTGGCGCGTCCGCAAGAACGTTGTGCTCCCGCTCCTCGAAGCCTTCGAGGACGGCTCCTACCTGTCCGAGATCGTGGCCACCGGCGACCGACACCGCCGTGATCCGGCCCGGATCCGCGTCATCGAATACACCCTCGGCCGAGCCGGCGACAATACGGTCTACCGGCTGATCACGACCATCTGCGACCCGGACCAGGCGCCCGCCACCGACCTCGCCAACCTCTACCACCAGCGGTGGGAGATCGAGAACACCCTGGACGAGATCAAAACCCACCAAGGTGGCCGCCAGCTGGTCCTTCGATCGCAATACCCCGATGGAGTCGAGCAGGAAATCTACGGTTTCCTCCTCGTGCACCACGCATTACGCGACGTCATGCACCACACAGCTCACCAAGCCGGCCTCGACCCCGACCGGCTGTCCTTCACCCGCACCCTTCGCATCGCCCGCCGCCACGTCACCGACCAAGCGGCACTTTCCCCCCTCACGACTCAGCCGAGCCCTGACCCACACCACCCATGAATTGCTGGAACGACTCCTCCCACCCCGCAGACAACGCTCCAACCCCCGCGTCATCAAACGCAAGATGAGCAACTGGCACCTCAAACACACCCACCACCGCAACCCACCCCAACCACCCACCAGGGCAATCACACTTGTCCCACCCACCAAAGC
>NZ_JBEOVL010000142.1:0-1316 GCF_040295485.1 Streptomyces sp. NPDC002793
CTTGTTCGCTTTCCGGATCTCGTCGACGATACGACCGATGATCTCGGTGATGCCGAAGTCCTTCGGGGTGAAGACGGCGGCGGATGCACCAACGGCAACGCCGTGCGTCTGCCGGCCAGTGCCATTTTGAACGCGCAGGCGACATGCCGGGTATGCAGACTGTCATGCACGTGATATCCCACGATTTTTCTCGACCAGGCATCCGTTACCAGGCTGACATACGCCGTCCCCGTTCTCAGCGGCAGGTAGGTGATATCCGCCACCCATACCTGTTCCGGACGGCTGGCTATTACTTGATTGTCTCCCGCTTTTAGCAGGTTGGGATGGCGATAAAAACGATGATGGCTGTGCGTCGTCTTGTGATACGCCCGTTTAGGCATCACCAGTAACCGCGCGCAGCGCAGGATACTGAACAACCGGTCACGGCCCACATGCAACGCCGGTTCGGGGTGTTGCCGCAACAGGTGATGCAGCTTACGTGTCCCCAGTCGGGGTTGGTGCAAGCGGATGGCCGTCACCTGTTCGACGAGATGCCGGGCCTGCTCCTCTTTGCCTGCTTCACGCTGCAGGGACTGATACCACGCTTGTCGGCTGATGCCCATCCATCGGCAGGCCCGCGTTACTGTGAGTCCCGGTACTTGTGTTTGCGCGATAAGGCGGTTAGCTGCTTTTTTGTCAGCGTGGCGCCAAAGTCGGTGTTCATCACTTTGACGACAGCTTCGAAGAACTGGGCTTTGACTTCAGATTCAGCCAGTTGCTGCTCAAGTTCTTTAATACGCTGTTCGGGCGTCAGGGGGAGTTTGGGCATGTTGTCTCCGCACGTTCTGGTGGAAGGAGAAGTTCGCCAGTCAAGTTGACCGTATTTGCGCAGCCAGTTCATGACAGTCTGGCTGCCTTGGATACCGTAGCGATCTTGCGCCTGGCGGTATGTCATCTCGCCTTTTTCGACCTGTTCGACGACAGCCAGTTTAAAGGATAGAGAGTAATCGCGTTGTGTGCGTTTAATATACTGGTTCATCACATTTTCCTCTGTGCGTGAGTAAAATGTGTCAACGCTATTCAGGACGGGTCACGGTCGACATATAAGAGCGGTAAATGTTGATGTATTCACCCGGCTGTTTGAAGTGGTGCATCCAGAGGATGGTCCCCATGCCGACGCTGAACATCAGCGCCGGCAACAGCAGATTTTTAACGTTGCTGAGGTAATAGCGCGGATACAGGCAAACGGCGATAAAGGCGATGTAGC
The DNA here is from genome assembly GCF_040295485.1 of Streptomyces sp. NPDC002793. Classification (NCBI taxonomy): domain Bacteria; kingdom Bacillati; phylum Actinomycetota; class Actinomycetes; order Kitasatosporales; family Streptomycetaceae; genus Streptomyces; species Streptomyces sp. NPDC002793. The sequence goes on from NZ_JBEOVL010000142.1 coordinate 1,247, forward strand.
TGGAAACATAAAACAGATTGCGTCCGGTCGCGGAACCGAAAGGAATGGTGCAAAAAGCGATGGCGCACCG
>NZ_JBEOVL010000143.1:0-1222 GCF_040295485.1 Streptomyces sp. NPDC002793
AACACAGCACTGTGCAAACACGAAAGTGGACGTATACGGTGTGACGCCTGCCCGGTGCTGGAAGGTTAATTGATGGGGTCAGCCGCAAGGCGAAGCTCTTGATCGAAGCCCCAGTAAACGGCGGCCGTAACTATAACGGTCCTAAGGTAGCGAAATTCCTTGTCGGGTAAGTTCCGACCTGCACGAATGGCGTAATGATGGCCAGGCTGTCTCCACCCGAGACTCAGTGAAATTGAACTCGCTGTGAAGATGCAGTGTACCCGCGGCAAGACGGAAAGACCCCGTGAACCTTTACTATAGCTTGACACTGAACATTGAGCCTTGATGTGTAGGATAGGTGGGAGGCTTTGAAGCGTGGACGCCAGTCTGCGTGGAGCCATCCTTGAAATACCACCCTTTAATGTTTGATGTTCTAACTCGGCCCCATAATCTGGGGTGAGGACAGTGTCTGGTGGGTAGTTTGACTGGGGCGGTCTCCTCCCAAAGAGTAACGGAGGAGCACGAAGGTTAGCTAATCACGGTCGGACATCGTGAGGTTAGTGCAAAGGCATAAGCTAGCTTGACTGCGAGAGTGACGGCTCGAGCAGGTACGAAAGTAGGTCTTAGTGATCCGGTGGTTCTGAATGGAAGGGCCATCGCTCAACGGATAAAAGGTACTCCGGGGATAACAGGCTGATACCGCCCAAGAGTTCATATCGACGGCGGTGTTTGGCACCTCGATGTCGGCTCATCACATCCTGGGGCTGAAGTAGGTCCCAAGGGTATGGCTGTTCGCCATTTAAAGTGGTACGCGAGCTGGGTTTAGAACGTCGTGAGACAGTTCGGTCCCTATCTGCCGTGGGCGTTGGAAGATTGAGAGGGGTTGCTCCTAGTACGAGAGGACCGGAGTGAACGCACCACTGGTGTTCGGGTTGTCATGCCAATGGCATTGCCCGGTAGCTAAGTGCGGAAAAGATAAGCGCTGAAAGCATCTAAGCGCGAAACTTGCCTCAAGATGAGTCTTCCCTGGGCCTTTAAGGCCCCTGAAGGAACGTTTAAGACTAAGACGTTGATAGGCTGGGTGTGTAAGTGCAGCGATGCATTGAGCTAACCAGTACTAATGATCCGTGAGGCTTAACCTTACAACACCGAAGGTGTTTTTGGTTTAGATGCCGCGCAGTCTCAAGAAGGGGCCCTTCGTCGACGGCCACCTCGTCAAGAAGGTGGACGTCCAGAACGAAGC
>NZ_JBEOVL010000144.1:0-1198 GCF_040295485.1 Streptomyces sp. NPDC002793
TCCACCACCCGCTCCGAACGACCCACCGCCACAACACCACGCGTCAACACCCACACACGCCCCACCGACCCACCACGCAACAACGGAAGAAGATCAGTCGGCGTCGCACCGGGCAGGACCAGGATTCCGGCGAAGTCCCCGGCGGGCAGCTCGGCGCGGTGTGCGACCGTCCGCACGTCGTCGGCCCCATGGGTGCGGAGCAGTTCCCCGAACCCGTCCGCGTCGCGACCGTCCTCGTCGCCGACGACCAGCCAGCTTCCCGCGAGCCGGGTGTTCGGCACGGTCACCGGACGCCATACGACGCGGTACCGCCAGGCGTCCACGGCCGACGTCTCGGCGCGGGTACGCCGCCAGTCGCCGAGGGCGGGCAGGAGCGAGCCGATGCGGTCGACGGTGTCCTCGTCGGTCACACCGAGGGCGTCTGCGACACCGTCGGCGTCCCCGTCCTCCACGGCGTGCCAGAAATCGGCGTCCGCCGGGTCCCCGGCGGTCTCCACGGCGGGCATCGGGTCGAGCCAGTAGCGCCGGCGCCGGAAGGCGTAGGTGGGCAGGTCGACGCGCCGGGCACCGAGGCCGTCGTAGACGGCGTTCCAGTCCACGGGCGTGCCGTCGACGTACAGGTGGGCGACGGCTGAGGAGAACGCGGCCACCTCACCCTGGTCGACGCGGAGAGCCGGTACGGCGTTCAGGGCATCGGCGCTCCGACGGGCGAGTGCGGTGAGTACACCGTCGGGTCCCAGTTCCAGGGTGCGGGTGACGCCCTCGCCGGGCAGGGTGCGTACCGCGTCGGCGAACCGGACGGGCTCGCGGACCTGGCGTACCCAGTAGGCGGGGGTGTCGATGTCGCCGGATGCCGTGGTGAGGACCGGTATCTCCGGGGCCCGGTACGTCAGTGACTCGGCCACCGCTGCGAACTCGGCGAGCATCGGCTCCATCAGGTACGAGTGGAACGCGTGCGAGACGGACAGCCGCTTGACCCGTCGGCCCTCCCCCCGCAGACGCTCCTCCAGCAAGCCGACCGCAGCGGCCGAACCCGAGACGGTGAGCGAGGTGGGCCCGTTGACGGCGGCGAGGTCCACGCCCTCCGGCAGCTCCAGCTCGTTCTCGGCCGCTTCGACGGCGAGCATGGCTCCGCCCTCGGGCAACGCGTCCATCAACCGGCCACGCACGGACACCAACCGGCAGGCGTCGTCCAGCG